>NZ_JARJBD010000367.1:0-570 GCF_029269925.1 Rhodococcus sp. T2V | reverse complement strand
GCGGGCGCAGGATCAACCGCAAACGGGTGACCCGGCTGATGCGGATCCACCACGTCGTGGGCCGGCACCTGCGCCGCAGCAAGCGCACCACGATCGCGGACAAGTCGGTCCCACCGGTCCCGGATCTGGTGATGCGAGACTTCACCGCTGAGGCTGTCGATACCAAGTGGTGTGGGGACATTACCTACATTCCGGTGGGATCCTCGTGGTTGTTCTTGGCCACGGTGATCGACATCTGCTCACGCCGGGTGGTGGGCTGGTCGATCGCCGACCACATGCGCACCGATCTCGTCACGGACGCGATCGAGATGGCGGTGCGCACCCGCGGTGGTGACGTCGGTGGCGTTATCTTCCACAGCGACCGCGGATCTCAGTACACCGCAGCAGCTTTCGGCGATGTATGCCGCCGTCATGGGATCCGCCCGAGTCGAGGACGGGTCGGCTCAAGCTACGATAACGCTCTCGCCGAATCGTTCTTCCAAGGGCTCGAGAGGGAGTGGCTGCACGGACGGAGCTGGACGTCGAAGTCGCAGGCACGGCTGGAGCTGTTCGAGTGGCTCTCGTACTTCA
>NZ_JARJBD010000366.1:0-574 GCF_029269925.1 Rhodococcus sp. T2V | reverse complement strand
CATCGCCGGCGGCGATCTTCTGCGGGAGCACGGTCAGGTTGTGCAGGATCGCCGGTATATCGAGAGCGGTTACACCGGTCACGACGTTCAGGGCCTGATCGACGACGACTGTCGGTTTGAGGACCGACAACACGCTCGACGCAGCCTGGAGGGCATCTGCCGGGGTGGTTGCAACAGAGGCGATCTGGCTACCGAGTGACGCGGCGGTGGTGGAGAGCTGCGAGATTTGAGGGTCGGTGGCGGGCAATGTGGTGGTGCCACTATTCGAGAGCTTGGCCGCGGTGTTCGCGATTGTGGCTACCGAGTCGAGCGCACCGGTCAGGTCCGCATGGCTGGCTGTGGTGAGGACCCGGGCGGCCGCGTGTTCCGGTGTGCCCACCGGTGCTGCTGCCAGGGTGGTGGTGGCGGCGGTGTTCGCGGCGCCGGACTGCAGCAGGTCGGCCAGTCGGCTGAGCGTCCTACCCAGCGAGGTCGCGGTGTCGGCGACCTGGTGCACGTCCACCGTCCCGCCGGTGTCGGTGCCGGACAGTTGCTTTCCGAGCGCGTCGACATTCGATCCGAGACCGGGCAGGTC
>NZ_JARJBD010000365.1:0-580 GCF_029269925.1 Rhodococcus sp. T2V | reverse complement strand
GCCGACGCTTGAGCCCCGATCCCGTCCTGCACGCCATCGCCGGACCGAACGGTGCCGGCAAGACCACGTTCTACGAACACGTGCTCGGCCCCGTTACGCACCTGGACTTCGTCAACGCAGACGTCATCGCCGCCGCACGCTGGCCGAACGAGACGGCCACCCACGCGTACGAAGCGGCCGCCCTCGCGGCCGAACAACGAGCACAGCGGATCGCCCAACGCCGATCGTTCGTCACCGAGACCGTGTTCTCCCACCAGTCGAAACTCGACCTGCTCCGCGACGCCCAACAGGCAGGATTCCACATCACCTTGCACGTGGTCCTGATCCCGGAGGAGTTAGCTGTCGCGCGCGTGGTCGACCGCGTGGCGAACGGAGGCCACCACGTACCCGAGGAGAAAATCCGGGCCCGGTTCGGGCGGTTGTGGCCCCTACTGCGGGTCGCGATCGCCGCCGCCGACCAAGCCTACGTATACGACAACACCACCACAGCCCACCCGTTCCGCCTGATCGCAACCTTCACCAACGGCAACGCGATCGACAACCCGACCTGGCCGTCCTGGACCCCAACCGCTCTCCGCAC
>NZ_JARJBD010000364.1:0-585 GCF_029269925.1 Rhodococcus sp. T2V | reverse complement strand
GTGATCAGCGGCGCCGAGCCGGGTGCACGGCGTACCGTCACGTCCTCGACGGGGGTTGAGATGGTCATCAGAGGTACCTCCATGATCGTGGAACTCGAGCTGCAGGCCCGGTCCGTTGTGGATCCCGAGCCGATTGCGGCGGACATGAAAAGTGCGGGTGGAATGGCATGTGTTCGGGGATCGCCCGAGGTGGGTGGGCTGCTGCGGCACCTGCGTCTCACAACAGCCTAAAATGTAATCACAGATCACACAAGGGGAGATCCGATCGCCGGTTAATATGTGATCTGTGGTCATGTCCAAGCGCGCCGAGCCGACACTTCTGACCGATCAGGTCTACTCGATGATTCACGAGTCGATCATGAACGGTGATCTGCCTGCCGGTGCCCGCCTGCGGGTGCGCGATCTCGCCGAGCAGGTGGGAACCAGCGTGATGCCGGTGCGCGAGGCGATCCGCCGTCTCGAGGAAGCCGGCCTGGCCGAACGCGTGCCCCACCGGGGGGCGGTGGTCAAGGGCCTGACCCTCGCCGAGCTGGTGCACGTCTACGACGTGCGCCGGTTGCTCGAGGTGGAGGCCGCCCGGCTCGG
>NZ_JARJBD010000363.1:0-590 GCF_029269925.1 Rhodococcus sp. T2V | reverse complement strand
GGAGGAGTTTGCGGTCGCCGGTGACGGTGTCGAGTCGGTCGTAGCGGACCTTCGCCAGCACCGGGTACATCATGATGAGCAGGCCGAGGGCGATCGGCAGCGAGATGCCGTCGATTTCGACGGCGCCCAGGGTGTCGCCGAGGCCGGGGATCGTCCGGCCCAGGAGCAGGCCGGCGACCATGGCGACGCCGATCCACACCGGCAGGAACCGGTCGAGGGTGGAGAGCTTGCCGACGACGGCCGGGTGCTCGGTGGTCGGGGCCGCGCTCATGCCGGGGCCTCGGCGCACGTGGGAGACGGCACGACCGGTCCGCCCTCGGTGAGCAGTACCGCGGACAGTTGCTGCAGGGCTGAGGGGATCACCCAGTAGTACACCCAGGTGCCGCGGCGTTCGCAGTCCAGCAGTCCGGCCGAGCGCAGCACCTTCAGGTGATGGGAGATCGTCGGCTGCGACAGGTCGAACGATGCAGAGATGTCGCACACGCACGCTTCGCCGCCGGCGTGGGAGGCGATCAACGACAGCAGGCGAAGGCGTACCGGGTCACCGAGCGCCTTGAACATCCGCGCCAGATCGCCGGCCCAGTCCTCGG
>NZ_JARJBD010000362.1:0-597 GCF_029269925.1 Rhodococcus sp. T2V | reverse complement strand
TCGGGTGTCGGCAACGCCTTCCGATCGAGTTTGCCGTTCACCGTCACCGGCAACTCCGCCAACACCACCACCACCGACGGCACCATGAACCCCGGCAACACCGCCGCCGCCGACTCCCGCACCGCCCGCTCGTCCACCACCATGCCGACCACCGGCACCACATACCCCGCCAGATACTCCCCCGCCGCACCGTCCCCGCGCAGCACCACCACCGCCTGCGCCACCTCCACCCGGCGCAACAACACCGCCTCCACCTCACCCAGCTCGACCCGCTGCCCCCGCAACTTCACCTGAAAATCCGTACGCCCCAGATACTCCAGCTCCCCCGACCGCAGCCACCGAACCCGATCCCCCGTCCGATACAACCGCTCCCCCGCCCCGAAGGGGTTCGCCACGAACCGATCCGCCGTCAACTCCGCCCGCCCCGCATACCCCCGCGCCAACTGCACACCACCGAGATACAACTCCCCCGCCACCCCCACCGGCACCGGCCGCAACCGCCCATCCAACACGAACGTCTGCGTATTCCACACCGGCACCCCGATCGGCACCACCACCCCATCCGCCCCCGTCACCTCGTGGAACGTCACATCCACC
>NZ_JARJBD010000361.1:0-600 GCF_029269925.1 Rhodococcus sp. T2V | reverse complement strand
CAGCGGATCCGAACTGGCCCGACTGGTACGCCGCCTACATGGTCGCCGAACAGGCCGGAGCGGAGCTACCCCTCTGACTGCCCTCGACACCGTCCACCGGTCGACCCTCACCCCGATGCCCGACGGAACCACCGACGTCGACGCCGTCGTGGTCCGCGACGGCAAGAACCTCAAAGGACGCGCGCTCGGGGCCGTGCTCGGCGTCTTCGGCACCCACGTCCTGGGAAAGCCGTTCGACAACACCGTCAAGGCCATCGAAGCCCGCAACACCCTCCCACGGACGGCGAACAACACCTAAAACCCGAACCGTTGCGCCGTCGGGCACCGCAACCACGGTGCTCGACGGCGCCATTGTGTCCGGCAGATCCGCCGAGCGAAGGCATGCCGCTACGTGCGTGCCTGGCCCACCGTCACGGTGTCGACGAGGGCGGTGTCTTCGCTGGCGTACGTCGCCGCGTCGGCGACTTTCTCGCCGGAGCAGGCGTTTTCGCCACGGTCAGGGCTCCGGTCGGCGGCACCGACAGTGCTGCGGGCTTCGCCCCTGCATCAGGTGTGGCCGGGGTACCGGTTCCCGGCGTGTCGGGTTTCGTGCGGGGTTTG
>NZ_JARJBD010000360.1:0-607 GCF_029269925.1 Rhodococcus sp. T2V | reverse complement strand
TGAACACGACGTTGGACCGTGCGAGCAGTTCGCTCGCAGCACCGGTCTGCGGATCGGATTCGCTCAACTCGAGGCGAACACCCAGCGCAGGTGCGCCGGCGCGGGTCAGTCGCGCGGCCCGGTTCTCGGGGCTGAGCGCGTCCCACTCTGCGCGAGCTCGATTGACGGTCAGCAGCGGGGAGGTCTCGGTGAGACCGTAGATCTGGATGAACTCCCAGCCGAGCTCTTCCTCCACACGTGTGATGGTCTTGGTCGGTGGTGGGGCCCCGGCCAGGATGATGCGAACCTTGTTGCGCCCGGGGATCTCTCCGTCCCAGGTCTGTGCGGCCTCGAGAACTGCTGCGGCGACCGCGGGTGCCGCGCACATGATGGTGACACCGTGGTCGCGAACGCGGCGGAGAATCTCTGCGCCGTCCACCTTGCGCAGCACGACTTGCTTGGCGCCCAGACCGGCCATGGCGAACGGCATACCCCAACCGTTGGCGTGGAACATCGGCAGTGTGTGCAGGTATACGTCACGATCGATGACGGTGGTGTGCAAGGCCAGGGTGACCGCGTTGAGCCAGAGGTTGCGGTGCGTGATCTGCACACCTTTGGGTCGTGCCGT
>NZ_JARJBD010000359.1:0-608 GCF_029269925.1 Rhodococcus sp. T2V | reverse complement strand
GCGACACCGACGCCGGTCCCGCCGCGGGCCTGGACCTGAACACCTTCCGGTCGCTGGCGGCGCTGAACGGGAAGGTGCCGCTGGTGTCGGTCGTGTCAGGCCGCTGCTTCGCGGGCAACGCCGCCCTCGCCGGGGTCTGCGACGTCCTGATCGCCACCCCCGATGCGAACATCGGCATGGGCGGCCCAGCGATGGTCGAGGGCGGTGGGCTGGGTGTGTACCGGCCGGAGGACGTCGGACCGGTGGACGTGCAGCGCCGCAACGGTGTGATCGATCTGCTGGCCCGGGACGAGGCGCATGCCGTCGAACTGGCGAAGACGTACCTGTCGTACTTCCAGGGGGTGCTCCCCGACTGGGAGGCCCCCGACGAGCGGCTGGCCCGTCACGTCGTCCCGGAGAACCGGTTGCGCGCCTACGACGTTCGCAGTGCGGTGGAGTCCATCGCCGACGTCGGCTCGGTCCTCGAGCTACGCCGAGACCACGGCGTCGGCATCGTCACCGCGCTGATCCGAGTCGAGGGGGCGCCGTACGGTCTCGTCGCGAACAGCAGCCACCACCTCGGCGGTGCGATCGACGCGGTCGCGGCCGACAAGATGGCCCACTTCCTG
>NZ_JARJBD010000358.1:0-615 GCF_029269925.1 Rhodococcus sp. T2V | reverse complement strand
GGGGGTTCCCCCTCGAGTGTGGACATCGTGAACACTGGGTCGTGAGGTCCCAGAGGAAGAGATGTCACTGATGGTCATGAAGGCGTACTCGGCGGAGTTCAAGGCCGATGCCGTCGCGTTGTACCTGTCCGACCCGAGCCACACGTTCGAGGGCATCGGCAAGGACCTGGGCGTCAGCCGCGAGACGCTGCGCACCTGGGTGCGGGCCGAGCGCAGACGCACCGGCACTGCGTCCGCAGTGGACCGGTCCCGGAGGCCGGCACCTGCCGGCGAGGTACCATCCGAGTCCGTGTTGGAGGACGAGATCAAGCAGCTCAGGGCCCAGGTCCGGAAGCTGGAGACCGAGCGGGAGATCCTGCGGAGGGCAGCAAAATATTTCGCGGGCGAGACGAACTGGTGAGCCGCTTTCAGTTCGTTGACGACCACCGCGACACCGCTCCGGTGAAGTGGCTGTGCCAGATCCTCGAGGTGTCCCGGTCCGGTTTCTACCGGTGGCGTGCCGCCGCACCGGCCCGCGCGGAACGCGCCCGCGCCGACCAGGAGTTGGTCGAGCGGATCCGCGAGATTCACGACGATTTCGATGGCACCTACGGGGCCCCGCGCATCACGGCCGAG
>NZ_JARJBD010000036.1:0-90837 GCF_029269925.1 Rhodococcus sp. T2V | reverse complement strand
CCGGCGTCATGGCCGGACCGCTCGTGCGCTCGTCGTACCGCGCCGGCCGCCTCTATGCGCAGGCGATGGCCCACCACGGCCGCGAATTGCCTGCTGGACAGGCGCATCTCACCGAAAGCGGTGACGCCTCGCAGGAGGCCAGTTCCCTCATGGCGCGCCTCGCCCGCTGACCACGGCGCGTGCGCGGTGATCGACACCGGACGGGTCATCACCGCGCACGGCCAGGGACGTATCCTGAAGAGCATGGCGAACGGCAGTAAATCCGGTAAAGCGGGCAAACCCAGTAAAGAAGCAAAGGCAGCCGCCAAGGCAGCCCGCAGGCAGGCGTCGAAGGAACGCAGAACCCAGCTCTGGCAGGCGTTCCAGATGCAGCGCAAGGAAGACAAGCTGCTGTTGCCGCTCATGCTCGGCACACTCGTCGGACTCGCGGTGGTGTTCTTCCTCGTCGGTCTGATCTGGGGCCTGCAGTGGTTCCTCCTCCCGATCGGCCTCCTCCTCGGCGTGCTCGGTGCGTTCATCATCTTCGGCCGGCGCGTGCAGAAGACGGTGTACGGCAAGGCCGAGGGCCAGGCCGGTGCGGCCGCGTGGGCGCTCGACAACATGCAGGGCTCCTGGCGCGTGACCAGCGCGGTCGCGGGCACCACCCAGCTCGACGCCGTGCACCGCGTGATCGGACGCCCCGGCGTCATCCTGGTCGCCGAGGGATCACCGCAGCGCGTGAAGTCGCTCCTCGCCCAGGAGAAGAAGAAGACGGCGCGCCTCGTCGGCGACACCCCGATCTACGACATCGTCATCGGCAACGACGAGGGCCAGGTCCCGCTGTCGCAGCTCCAGAAGCACCTGAACAAGCTTCCCAAGAACATCGACACCAAGCGGATGGACGCCATCGAGTCGCGGCTCGCCGCGCTCAGCAGCCGCGGTGGCGGCGCGGCACTGCCCAAGGGTCCGATGCCCGGCGGCGCGAAGATGCGCGGCGTGCAGCGCACCATCCGTCGCCGCTAGAAGCCGGTCGCCTTCCACCTGGTCCGCGTCACACCTACTCCGCCCGATGTCGAATCCGACATCGGGCGGAAGACGTTCGGGGGGTCAGCGCGTGCGGATCAGCGCGGTGCCGGTGGCGCGGTCCTGCATGCCGCGACCGTCGATGTCCGTGATCGTGCCGGGCACCACGAACACGAGCAGCGCCTGACGCACCAGGGCCCGCACGAAGCCGACGCGGGCGGGTCCGTCCACGCGCGCCACCTGCATGCCGAGGAACAACTGCCCCGGGGTGAAGGAGAACAGCGTCACCGTGGTGACACCGACGACGAACCAGACGAGCAGGGTGATCGTGGAGAACGGGCCGTCGAAGAAGTTGTCGCCGATGATCAGAGCCGCGACGCCGGCCGACGACACCCAGTCGATCATCAGCGCGGCGAGACGGCGTCCCGTGCTCGCGAGTGAACCGGGTCCCTCCGCCTGCAACCCGAGGCGCTCGCCCCGGAAGGACTGCGTCGTCTCGTCGGCGCCGTCCGGCAGTGCAGCCGAAGGTCCGGAGAGCCAAGAACCGGTGATACGTGCCATGCTGTCCAGGATAGGCGTCGTCTCTCCGAGGACCTCACACCGGAGCTTGGGGCTGTGTGCGCAGTCACAGCGGGTGTAAAAGCCCAGGAAGATTCGACGTGTAACACGGGCGAAACAAAAGGTTGACCAGCGGGCAACACCAAGTCCATACCGTCTGGCTCGACGAATTTCGCCAATATCCACTTGGCTGAAGCGACTTAAGGAGCACAAGCGTGGCGTTCACCACGGCCGAAGAGGTCATCAAGTTCATCAAGGACGAGAACGTCGAGTACGTCGACATCCGGTTCAGCGACCTGCCCGGCGTGCAGCAGCACTTCTCGATTCCCGCGTCCGCGTTCAACCAGGACGTGTTCGAGGACGGCCTCGCGTTCGACGGTTCGTCCGTCCGCGGCTTCCAGTCGATCCACGAGTCCGACATGATGCTCCTCCCCGACGTCGCCACCGCCCAGATCGACCCCTTCCGCGCCGCCAAGACGCTGAACATCAACTTCTTCGTGCATGACCCGTTCACGCGCGAGTCCTACAGCCGCGACCCGCGTAACGTCGCGCGCAAGGCCGAGGAATACCTGAAGTCGACCGGCATCGCCGACACCGCCTTCTTCGGCGCCGAGGCCGAGTTCTACATCTTCGACTCGGTCCGCTACGACTCCGGCATCAACGGCGCGTTCTACGAACTCGACTCCATCTCGGGTTCCTGGAACACCGGCAACGACGTGAACGCCGACGGCAGCCCCAACCTGGGCTACAAGGTCCGCCCCAAGGGCGGTTACTTCCCCGTCGCTCCGTACGACCACTACGTCGACCTGCGCGACGAGATCTCCACCAACCTGCAGAACGCGGGCTTCGAGCTCGAGCGCGGCCACCACGAGGTGGGCACCGGCGGCCAGCAGGAGATCAACTACAAGTTCAACACGCTGCTCGCAGCCGCCGACGACCTGCAGCTGTTCAAGTACATCGTGAAGAACACCGCCTGGCAGCACGGCAAGTCGGCCACCTTCATGCCGAAGCCGCTGTTCGGCGACAACGGTTCGGGCATGCACGTCCACCAGTCGCTGTGGAAGGACGGCAAGCCGCTGTTCCACGACGAGGCCGGCTACGCGGGTCTGTCCGACATGGCGCGTCACTACATCGGCGGCATCCTGCACCACGCTCCCTCGCTGCTGGCGTTCACCAACCCGACGATCAACTCGTACCACCGCCTGGTGCCGGGCTACGAAGCCCCCATCAACCTGGTGTACAGCCAGCGCAACCGCTCGGCGGCCGTGCGTATCCCGATCACCGGCAACAACCCGAAGGCCAAGCGCCTCGAGTTCCGCGCCCCCGACTCCTCGGGTAACCCCTACCTGAACTTCGCGGCGCAGATGATGGCCGGCCTGGACGGCATCAAGAACAAGATCGAGCCGCAGGCTCCCGTCGACAAGGACCTCTACGAGCTCCCGCCGGAGGAGGCCCGCAACATCCCGCAGGCCCCCACCAGCCTGTCGGCTGTCATCGACCGCCTCGAGGCCGACCACGACTACCTCACCGAGGGTGGCGTGTTCACGTCCGACCTGATCGAGACGTGGATCTCGCTCAAGCGCGAGCAGGAGATCGCTCCGGTCAACCTGCGTCCGCACCCCTACGAGTTCCAGCTCTACTACGACGTGTAAGTCGTGATGCCCGCCGACGTGCGGGCCGGCACTTCCTGACGAGCCCATCCGTGGCGCCGGCTGATTCCAGCCGGTGACATGGGTGGGCTCGTTTGCGTCGCGGGCTCCCCCGGCTGCGGGCGCACCCGGAACCGGCACGGCGCGGCAGTCCTCAGTCGTATGATCCAGGGAACCGACCGCACGGACCGTTGCGGAATGTTCACGTGAAGACTTTCGGGAAACTTGCTCCGTTCTCCATCCCCCATGGGTCGAGAAGCAGGTGGTGCGGGATGTCAGTGCCCACGACGCCGACCGGCGTCCCGGTGCCGCGCCGTGTCGTGGTCATCCTGCTGCTGGTCATTCCGCTCAGCCAGATCCCGCTCGACATCTACACCCCGGCGCTGCCGCAGATGGTGCTCGACCTGGACTCGTCCGCGGCCGTCGTGCAGAACACGGTGACGGCGTACATGCTGGGCATGAGTCTGGCGTTCATCCCGGTCGGACTGATCGCGGATGCGGTGGGCCGCAAACGAACTCTGCTGACCTGCCTGACGATCCTCGTCGTCACCAGTGTGGGATGCGCACTCGTGCAGAACATCACGGTCCTGCTCGGGCTGAGATTCGTGCAGGGCATCGGCGGGTGTGCGTGCCTCGTCCTCGCGTATGCGATCGCCGCCGACTGCTACCGCGGCGCCCGGCTCACATCCGTGTCCGGTCTCCTCGGGGCCGCGTGGGGGCTGGCCCCGGTTCTCGCGCCCGCCGTGGGCGGTGTGCTCGTGCAGTTCATGTCGTGGCGCCTGGTGTTCGGGCTGATCGCGCTTCTGGCGGCGCTCGCCGTTCCCCTCGTCTTCGCGGGACTGCCGGAGACGCTTCCGAAGGAATCGCGATCACCGGTCGATGCGACGGCGGCGGCGCGGGTGCTGCGGGCCGCGCTGCGCCACCGCATCTTCGTGGGCTTCGTGCTCGTGTTCGGACTGATGGCGTCCGCCCAGATGGTGTTCGGCGTCGTCGCGCCCTTCCTGTACCAGGAGATCCTCGGCTTCTCCCCCGCCGCGTACGGCGCGGTGGCGCTCGTCGTGGGCGGCGCCAACCTTCTCGGCGAACTCGCCTGCAGCGCACTCGCCGTCCGGGTCGGCACCCGCCGCCTCGCTTTCGGCGCCTGGTGGGTGTTCGTGCTCGGCGCGCTGGTACTGGCCGTCACGGCCGGGATGTCCGTCGTCACCGCGCCGGCCATCACGATCGGCGCCTGCCTCGCACTCGCCGGATGCGGCGTGCTCTGCCCGCAGATGTACGGGCTGGCTCTCGGGCTGTTCACCCGCAATCTCGGGCTGATCGGCGGAGTCGTCACCGCGGCCTGCTATCTCGTCGTCAGCGCGGCGATGGCCGTCGCGGGCGTGCTGCCGGAGAACAGCCAGGCACCGCTCGGCTGGCTCTACCTCGCTCTCGGCGCCGGCGCCGGAATTCTGCTCCTGCTCACCACATCCGCCCGGCAGTCCGACAGTTCCCCTGCCGAGGCGCCCGCACCACGAACCGACCGGAGGTGATCTCACGTGCCGCACCCGAGCCAGCACAGCCCAGCCGCATCCCCGGTGTCGGTGATCTTTCAACGCCGGATCGACGACGCCCGCTACGCCGAATATTCGCAGTGGCAGAAACGCGCGGCGGACGCCCTCGCGACGGTTCCCGGTTTCATCGATCAGGACATCGTGCCGCCGTCGCCGCCCGTGCAGGACGACTGGGTGGACGTGCTGCGGTTCACCACCCTCGACGACGCCCGGGCGTGGCTCGACAGCGACCTGCGGACGGAACTGGTGGCGGAGATCAAGCACGCCTTCATCGGCAACGAGGACGTCCACCTGCTCACCGGTGAGCAGACCCGGGAGCAGTCGGCGACGTCGGTGGTCATCTCCTGTCACGTCGACCCCGCGGACGAGTCGGCGTTCATGGACTGGCAACGGAAGATCTCCGCCGCCGAGGCAGGGTTCCGCGGCTTCCGGGGGCACAAGGTCGAGAGGCCGGTGCAGGGAATCACCGAGGACTGGACGATCGTGCTCAGCTTCGACACCGAGGACAACCTGGGGTCGTGGATGGATTCACCGGAGCGGGCCGCCCTCCTCGAGGAGGGTGAGAAGTTCAACAGGAATCTCCGGATCCGCAAAGCGAGCTACGGGTTCGACTTCTGGTTCCGCGGCACGGGCGGCGACGAACCGCCCCCGGTGCCCGTCGCCCGCAGCAACCTGCTGGCGCTGCTGGTGCTGTACCCGCTGGTCGTGATCTGGGGTCATTTCTTCAGCGCGCCTTTCATCGAGGCGCACGGTGTGCCGATCGCGGTCGCCCTGTTCATCGGGAATCTGGTCACCACCCAGATCCTCGGGTGGTGGGCGGTTCCCGCGGCGTTCAAGGCGTTCGGGTGGTGGATGGACCCGGCGATCCCTGCCCGGCGGCGGAACCTGGGCTACGCCGTCATGGTCGTGCTGTTCGCGATCTCGATCGGCGTGTGCACCCTGCTGTTCATGATCCCCACGACCTGACGTGAGTTTCCCGATTCACCTGCGCGATGTCCGGGTACATAGCACTGTGAAGGACCGAGGTCTGTTTTCACATCTGGAGAAAGTTTCACATCTGGAGAGAGGTGTGCACGGTTGGACATGCAGCAACTGTGGGACTTCGTCTCCGCCCGGAAACAGCAACTTCTCACAGACTCGCTCCTGCACGTCAGTGCCGTCGTGCAGTCGGTGGTCATCGCCACGATCGTTGCGGTGGCGATCGGGATCCTGGTGTACCGGAGCCCGGCCGGCTCCGCGATCGCCACCGCTCTGGCCGGCACGATCCTCACCATCCCGTCGTTCGCCCTGCTCGGCCTGCTCATCCCGATCCTCGGGCTCGGTGTGGCCCCCACCGTGACCGCCCTGGTGTTGTACGCGCTGCTGCCGATCATCCGGAACACCATCCTCGGACTCGCGTCCGTCGACCCCGCCGTCACCGACGCCGCCCGCGGTGTGGGGATGAGCCGCACGACCGTGCTGAGCAGGATCGAACTCCCCCTCGCGTGGCCGTCGATCCTGACGGGCATGCGGGTGAGCACGCAGATGCTGATGGGCATCCTCGCAATCGCCGCCTACGCCAAGGGCCCCGGGCTCGGCAACCTCATCTTCTCGGGACTGTCCCGCGTCGGCAGCCCGACAGCGATACCGCAGGCCCTCACGGGGACCGTGCTCATCGTGATCCTCGCCCTCGTACTCGACGGCGTCCTCGCCGTCGTCGGCCGACTCACCACCTCCAGGGGGATCCGTGACTGATCTCGATACACCTCACACCAACGGCAGCACGGTCTCGGGCGTGGACATCGTCCTCGAAGACGTCGTCAAGAGCTATCCGGGCCAGGAGAAGGCGGCGGTCGACAACGTGTCGATGCGCATCCCCGCCGGGGAGATCGTGGTCCTCGTCGGCCCGTCCGGCTGCGGGAAGACCACCACGATGCGGATGATCAACCGGCTCATCGAACCGACGTCGGGGAAGATCACGATTGGCGGCAAGGACGCCCTGTCCATCGACCCCGACAAGCTGCGGCGCGGCATCGGCTACTCGATTCAGCAGGCCGGGCTGTTCCCGCACCTGACCATCGCCAAGAACGTCGGCACCGTCCCCGGGCTGATCGGCTGGGACAAGAAGAAGATCGCCGACCGCACCGACGAGATGCTCGACCTCGTCGGACTCGAACCGGACCTCTACCGCGAGCGCTACCCCCGGCAGTTGTCGGGCGGTCAGCAGCAGCGCGTGGGGGTGGCGCGGGCACTGGCCGCCGACCCGCCGGTGCTGCTGATGGACGAGCCGTTCGGCGCGGTCGACCCGATCACCCGCGCACTACTACAGGACGAGTTGATGAGACTGCAGTCCGATCTCGGCAAGACGATCGTCTTCGTCACGCACGATTTCAACGAGGCGGTCAAGCTGGGCGATCGGATCGCGGTGCTGGGCAACCAGTCGCATATCATGCAGTACGACACGCCGGAGGCGATCCTCGCGCATCCCGCCAACGACATGGTCGCGGGGTTCGTCGGCGCGGACGCGTCGCTCAAGCAGTTGACGCTCACCCGGGTGGCCGAGGTCGATCTCCTCGACTGTCCTACCGCGTACGAGGACGGCTCGGCCGAGGCTCTGCGGACGGCGATCGTTCCCCGCAAGATCAAGTGGGGCATCGTCCTGGATTCACGTGACCGCCCGATTCGCTGGGTGTCCCTGCGACATCTGGCCAACGCGACCTCCCTGCGCGACGTCGGCGATCCGATCGACGAGGTGGTGTCGACCCAGTCGACGCTGCAGGACGCGCTCGAGGCTCTGCTCGTCGAGACCAGCGCGTCCACGGTCGTCACCGGCCTGCACGGCGAGTACCGCGGCCTGATCACGATCGACACGCTGGTGGCACACCTGTCCGCGATGCGTGAGGAACACGCGCACGACGACGAGGACGCCGAGCCGCAGCAGGACGGGGCGAGTGAGCGCGGGACACCGTCATGACGGCCGCCGTCACCACGAAGCCCACCGCTCCGGCCGCCCGGCGTTCGGAGCGGGCCCGCCTGCTGGTCCAGCCGATCCTCGTCCTGTTCCTGGTGGTGGGTGTCCTCGGCTGGGCGTTCAGCCGAGACCTGACCGCCACGCAGAAGGGCAGCCTCAACGCCGCGAACATCGCGACCCTGACGTGGCAGCACGTGCTGATCACCGTGGTCGTGGTGGTGATCGTCGTCATCGTCGCCGTCCCGCTCGGGATCCTGCTCACCCGGCCCGGGTTCACCAAGCTGGCACCGGTTTTCGTCGGCATCGCCAACATCGGGCAGGCCGCGCCTGCCATCGGGCTGCTCGTGCTGCTGTTCCTCGCGACGGGGACCACCGGATTCTGGATCGGGGTGCTCCCCATCGCGTTCTACTCCCTCCTGCCCGTGCTGCGGAACACGATCCTCGGTCTGCAGGAGGTCAATCCCGCGGTCATCGACGCCGGGCGGGGACAGGGCATGACGGCCGGTCTCGTTCTGCGCAAGGTCGAGTTCCCGCTCGCCGTCCCGTACATCCTCGCGGGACTGCGCACGTCGCTGGTCCTCGCGGTGGGCACCGCGACGCTCAGTTTCCTCGTCAGTGCCGGCGGTCTCGGCATCCTCATCGACACCGGATACAAGCTGCGCGACAACGTGACTCTGGTCGTGGGAGCCGTGCTCGCGGTCGCGCTGGCGCTGCTCGTCGACTGGTGCGGCGCCCTGGCCGAGGAGTTCCTCGGCCCGAAGGGGCTGCGCTGATGAACCTCCTGCGGAAGGCGATCGCCGCGACGGCCGTGACGTTCTGCGGGGTCCTCGCAGTGTCCTGCGGTCTCGAATCCGGAGGAGCCCTGCCGCTGTCGGTGGAACCGGGCAGCATCCAGCCCGTGCCCGAACTCGAGGGTGTCCCGATCACTGTCGGGTCCAAGGACTTCACCGAGCAGGTCACCCTCGGGTACATCATCGAATTCGCGCTCAGCGCCGCAGGCGCCGACGTGCGCGACCTCACCAACATCCAGGGGTCCAACAGCACGCGGGACGCCCAGCTGGACGGTCAGATCGACGTCACCTACGAGTACACCGGCACCGGGTGGATCAACTACCTCGGCAACGAGATTCCGATCCCCGACCCGACCGAGCAGTTCGAGGCGGTCCGCGACGAGGACCTCGAACGCAACGGCATGGTGTGGGTGGATCCCGCCCCGATGAACAACACGTACGCGCTCGCGATGAGCAGGCAGACCGCCGAGGAGACCGGGATCACCACGCTGTCGGAGTACGCGGACCTGGTCAACCGCGACCCCGCCGCGGCGACGACGTGCGTGGAGACCGAATTCAACGTCCGCCAGGACGGGTTCCCGGGTATGGCCGCCAAGTACGGCTTCGATCCGGCCCGCGCGAACCGCCAGATCCTGCAGACCGGCATCATCTACCAGGCCACCGCGGACGGAACGCAGTGCAAGTTCGGTGAGGTGTTCACGACGGACGGACGGATCATCGCGCTCGATCTGGTGCTGCTGGAAGACGATCGCCAATTCTTCCCGAAGTACAACCCGGCGATCACGATGCGCAAGGATTTCGCCGAGGAGCACCCGCAGGTGGCGGAGGTGATGGCCCCGATCTCTGCTGCCCTGACCAACGAGGAGATCACCGAACTGAACCGGCGGGTCGACGTGGAGGGCGAGGAACCGGCCGACGTGGCCCGGGACTGGCTGGTGCAGAAGGGATTCGTCACGCTCCCGTGACGGTCAGCCGCCGAGGGTGATCCTGGCGACGAGGCCCCGGTGATCCGAGCCCGTCAGCACCACCGATTCCACGGACTGCGCCTGCGCCCCGCTCGTGACGATGTGATCGATCGCGATCATCGGCGGAAGCGGCTGCCGGTCGGCGGGATACGTGTTCTGAATTCCGGCACCGACCTGGTCGGCGGCATCACGGTAGCGTCCGGTCACCAGATTGCGGTACTTCACGTGGTCGCGGGTGGAGTTGAAGTCGCCACTGACGATCACGGGTCCCGAGTCGGCGGGGACGGCGTCGAGGATGGCTTTGATGCGGTCCATTTCGCGTGACCACAGCGACGGATCCGACGGCCACGGCGGGACCGGATGGAACGCGTACAGTGCCGTGCTCGCGCCGTCCGGAAGTTCCACCCTGGCCGACAGCGCGGACAGCACGAACTCCGAGTGGTGGACCTTGTCGGTCAGCGGGTACCGGCTCCAGATCCCGGTTCCCTCACCGCCACCGCCGGGCATGAGGAACGAGTACGGCAGGGTCGATTCGAGGCCCGCGGCCCCCAGCCGGTCGACGGCTTCCGGGGTCAGCTCGTTGACGGTGAGCACGTCGACGTCGCGGTCCCGGATCTGCCGGACGAGGGACTCGGCGTCCGCGTTGCCGAGCCAGATGTTCGCCTGCATCACGGTCAGTTCCGGCCCGGACGCCGGCACCGAATTCGCCACGTACAGCGGGCCCTGCGACAGGGTGGCCAGCGCGGCCACGGTCAGTGCGACCCCGAACCCGATCCAGTGCCGGGTGATTCCCAGCAGCAGCACCCCGACCGCGGCGGCCGCCATCAGGTAGGGCGCCGCGGACGCCAGCACGAGCAGACGCTGATTCTGGACGTCGAGGAATCGCAGCACCACACCGAACACACCGACGAGCACCGCGAGCCACCCGAGGGCGATCAGTGCTCGCACCCCCCAGGTGGCGATCACTCCCCGAAGACTCTCTCCACCACGGCCTTGGCCCGCCGGGTCACCCGCAGGTAGTTGTCGAGGAACTCGCCGGCGTCGCCGCCGCCCCAGCCCGCGATCTGCGCGACCGCGGACAGGACGCGTCCCGACCCGGGCAGCTGATCGGTGGCCTTGCCGCGGACGAGGACGAGGCAGTTGCGGGCCTTCGTCGCCGTGATCCACGCGTCGCGCAGCAGTTCGACGTCGGACTCGCTGAGCAACTCGGCGGCACCGATCGCGTCGAGTGTCTCGAGAGTCGACGTGTTGTGCAGCGACTCGATCTCGTGGGCGTGCCGCAGCTGGATCAGCTGCACGGTCCATTCGATGTCGGCGAGCCCGCCGCGCCCGAGCTTGGTGTGGGTCGCGGGGTCGGCGCCGCGTGGCAGCCGCTCGGAGTCGACGCGCGCCTTGATGCGCCGGATCTCGCGGACCGCCTGCTCCGACACCCCGCCCTCGGGGTAGCGGGTCTTGTCGATCATGTGCAGGAAGCGCAGACCCAGGTCGGCGTCGCCGGCCACGTGATGGGCGCGCAGCAGCGCCTGGATCTCCCACGCCTGTGCCCACTGCGCGTAGTAGGCCTCGTAGGACGCCAGCGTGCGCACCATCGGGCCGCTGCGCCCCTCCGGCCGCAGGCCCGTGTCCACCTCGAGCGGCGGATCCGTGCTCGGCGCGCCGAGCAGGGTCCGCACCTTGTCGCCGATGCTGTTGGCCCACTTGACGGCGACGGTCTCGTCGATCTCCTCGCGCGGCTCGCACACGAACAGGACGTCCGCGTCCGAACCGTAGCCGAGTTCACCGCCGCCGAGCCGGCCCATCCCGATCACGGTGAACGTCGCGGGAGCGGGCGTGCCGAGCTCCTTCTCGCTCGCCTTGATGACGGCGGCGAGGGCGGCGTTGAGCACGGCCGCCCACACGGACGACAACGCCTTGCACACGCCCGGCACGTCGAGCATGCCGAGGATGTCCGCGGAGGCGATCCGGGCCAGCTCGTAGCGGCGCAGCGAGCGCGCCGCCGCGATCGCGCGGGCCGGGTCCTCGTGTCGTGCCGACGCCGTCAGGATCCCGCGGGCGACGTCCTCCGGCTTCGACTCCAGCAGCCGCGGTCCGGCCGGTGAATCGGCGAACAGCCGCACCACGTCCGGTGCTTTGATCAGCAGGTCGGGAACGTAGGCCGAGGATCCGAGCACCGTCATCAGCCGCTCGGCGACCGAGGCCTCGTCGCGCAGCAACCGGAGGAACCAGGTCTGATCGGTCATCGCGTCCGACAGCCGCCGGTACGCGAGCAGGCCCGCATCGGGATCCGGTGTGTCGGCGAGCGATTCGAGCAGGGTCGGCAGCAGCAGCGCCTGGATGCGGCCCTTGCGGGACGCACCGCTGGTGAGTGCGGTGAGGTGGCCGAGCGCGTTCTCGGGGGCCGTGTAGCCCAGCGCCGCCAGCTGGCGGATGGCCGCGTCCGGGCTCAGCCGCAGCGCTTCCTTGTCGATGCGCGCCACCGATTCGAGCAGCGGCCGGTAGAACAGCTTGGCGTGCAGGCGCCGCACCCGGTGCGCGTTGCGTTTGATCTCCGCGTTGAGGACGCCGAGCGCGTCCTTGCTGCCGTCGGGTCGCATGTGCGCGGCCCGCGCCAGCCAGCGCAGCGCTTCCTCGTCCTCGGCGGGCGGCAGGGTGTGCGTGCGGCGCAGCTTCTGCAACTGCAGTCGGTGCTCGAGCAATCGCAGGAACTCGTAGGACGCCGCCAGATTCGCGGCGTCGTCGCGGCCCACGTAGCCGCGGGCGGCGAGTGCGGTCAGCGCGTCGATGGTGCTCTGAACGTGCAGCGCCTCGTCGGCGCGCCCGTGCACGAGCTGCAGGAGCTGGACCGCGAACTCGACGTCGCGCAGACTGCCGCGGCCCAGTTTCAGTTCCCGCTCGCGCAGTTCCGGGGGAACCATCTCCTCCACCCGGCGGCGCATCGCCTGCACCTCGGGGACGAAGTCCTCGCGCTCCGAGGCGGTCCACACCATCGGGTTGAGGGCGTCGAAATACCGCTGTCCGAGCGCGACGTCGCCGATCATCGGGCGGGCCTTGAGCAGGGCCTGGAACTCCCAGGTCTTGGCCCAGCGCTTGTAGTACGCGACGTGGGATTCGAGGGTGCGGACGAGTTCCCCGCGCTTGCCCTCCGGCCGCAACGCGGCGTCCACGTCGAAGAACGCCGAGGACCCGATGCGCATCATCTCGCCGGCGATCCGGCTGGCGATCGAGTCGGCGGGTTCGGCGACGAAGACCACGTCGACGTCGCTGACGTAATTGAGTTCGCGGGCGCCGCACTTGCCCATGGCGATGACGGCCAGCCGCACGGGGCACGGGGCGTCCGGGCACACGGCTGCGACGGCCACCGCGAGGGCGGCGTCGAGCGCCGCATCGGCCAGATCGGACAGCTGATGCCCGACGGTCTGGTACGGCAGTACCGGTTCGTTCTCGACGGTCGCCGCGAGGTCGACGGCGGCGAGCAGCATCAGTTCGTCGCGGTACGTCTTGCGCAGCGCCGCGATGGCATCGGGTCCGGTGACCTTCGCCCGGTACAGGCGGGCGTCCGGGTGGGCGCCCTCCTCGGGTTCGGCGCCGACCGCGGCCATCATCGTGGCGGTCGCCTCGTCCTTCGACGGCAGGCGGACGTCGCCGGCGAGGATCTTCCAGGACGCGGGATCCGCGACCAGGTGGTCGCCGAACGCGCTGGACGCACCGAACAACCCGAACAACCGGCCGCGCAGGCCCTTGTCGGTACGCAGGGCCGTATCGAGTTCGGCCCAGCCCTCGCCGAGCCCGTCCTTCAGGCGCACCAGGGTGCGGAGGGCGAGGTCGGCGTTCGCGGCCCGCGACAGCGACCACAGCAGTTCGATGCTGTTCTCACCGACCCAGCCCAGCTCGCGGAGTTCGGACGGAGCGGTCGGCTCGACGAGACCCAGACGACCCGGACCGGGAACGGCAGAACGCGCTGCCGGAGGTTTCACCATGCTCTTGCTCACAACCCCAGATACGTCTTGAGTTCGAACGGCGTCACGTGGCTCCGGTACTCCTCCCACTCACGCCGCTTGTTGCGCAGGAAGAAGTCGAACACGTGCTCGCCGAGGGCTTCGGCCACCAGCTCCGACTTCTCCATCTCGCGCAGTGCGCCGTCGAGGTTGCCGGGCAGCTCCCGGTAGCCCATGGCGCGGCGCTCGGCCGACGTCAGCGCCCACACGTCGTCCTCGGCCTCGGGAGGCAGTTCGTAGCCCTTCTCGATTCCGCGCAGACCGGCGGCGAGGAGCACCGCGAACGTCAGGTACGGGTTGCAGGCCGAATCTGGGCTGCGGATCTCGACGCGACGCGACGACGCCTTGTTCGGCGTGTACATCGGGACGCGGACCAGCGCCGACCGGTTGGACGGACCCCAGGACGCCGCGGTCGGGGCCTCGCCGCCGTGGATCAGGCGCTTGTAGGAGTTCACCCACTGGTTGGTGACGGCGCTGATCTCGTTGGCGTGCTCGAGGATGCCGGCGATGAACGCCTTACCGGTCTCCGACAGCTGCATCGGGTCGTCCGGGTTGTGGAAGGCGTTGGTGTCGCCCTCGAACAGGCTCATGTGGGTGTGCATCGCCGAGCCGGCCTGATCGCTGAACGGCTTGGGCATGAAGGTGGCGCGCACGCCCTCGGCGATCGCGACCTCCTTGACGACGTACCGGAATGTCATCACGTTGTCGGCCATCGACAGGGCGTCCGCGTACCGCAGGTCGATCTCCTGCTGGCCGGGAGCCGCCTCGTGGTGACTGAACTCGACGGAGATGCCCATCGACTCGAGCGCGTCGATCGCGTGGCGGCGGAAGTTGGGCGCGGAGTCGTGCACGGCCTGGTCGAAGTAGCCGCCGGAGTCGGCGGGCTTCGGCGGGGTGCCGTCGATCGGCCCGTTCTCGAGGAGGAAGAACTCGATCTCGGGGTGCACGTAGCAGCTGAAGCCCAGATCGCTTGCCTTGTTCAGCTGGCGGCGCAGCACGTGCCGCGAATCCGCCCAGGACGGCGAACCGTCGGGCATGGCGATGTCGCAGAACATGCGGGCGGAGTGCTGATGCCCCTTGCTCGAACTCCACGGCAGCACCTGGAAGGTGGAGGCGTCCGGCTTCGCGACCGTGTCCGCCTCGGACACCCGGGAGAAGCCCTCGATCGCGGATCCGTCGAAGCCGATGCCTTCCTCGAAGGCACCTTCCAGTTCCGCGGGGGCGATCGCCACCGATTTCAGGTATCCGAGAACGTCCGTGAACCACAATCGGACGAACCGAATGTCGCGCTCTTCGAGGGTGCGAAGCACGAATTCCTTTTGGCGATCCATGTCCGCGAGAGTAAGCAAAGTTCGTTAAATCTGTGTTACTTCGTTGATTCGGCTGTTCCGGATTCCGCATCGGTCCAGCGTGCGGGCACCTCGGGCGATCCCGTCACAGGCACCGGTCAGCACATCAGGTCGGCGGGCGGCGCCGCGAGGTCGACGAGATAGTCCGTGACGGCGTCGTCGACGCACGCCTCGCCGTCGAGGACGACGGTGTGCTGGGTGCCCCGGTACGAGACGAGCGTGCCGTTCATCTGCTTCGCCAGATCCACACCCGCCTGGTACGGCGTCGCCGGATCCTCCGTCGTCGACACGACGACGACCGGCGGGATCCCCGGCGCGGACACGGTATGCGGCGCGCCCGTGTTCGGCGCAGGCCAGAACGCGCACACGTCCAGTGGAGCGTTGCCGGTACCGCGACCGTCGTCGAGGAACGGCGCCGCCTGGCGGTACCGCACGTCCGCCTCCCCGACGACCGCGCGGTCGGTCACGGGCGGATCGTCCATGCAGCGGATGGAATTGAACGCGTCGTTGAGGTTGGAATACGTGCCGTCGTCGGCGCGCCCCTCGTACAGGTCCGCCAGCATCAGCAGCGAATCACCCGTCCCCGACTGCAGGCTCTCCAGCCCGCCGCGGAGCGGGCCCCAGAGGTTCGGCGAATACAGCGCCTGCTGGACGCCGGTGATCGCGTCGGTGTAGCTGAGTCCGCGCGGGTCGGTGGTCGCGGCGGGCTTGCCGATCAGCGGGTCGACGAGCGCCCGGAACCTCGCGTTCGCCTGCGCCGGGTCGGTGCCGAGCGGGCAGTCCTTCTGCTGCATGCACTCCGCGGCGAACGCGTCGAATGCGGACTGGAATCCGGCGGCCTGCAGGATCACCTCCTGCGTCGGGTCCTGCTCCGGGTCGAGGGCGCCGTCGAGGACCATCGCGCGCACGTTGCCGGGGAACGTCTCCGCGTACGTGGAGCCGAGCCGGGTGCCGTACGAGTAGCCGAGGTAGTTCAGCTTCTCGTCGCCGAGCACCGCCCGGATGACGTCCATGTCGCGCACCACGTCGTTCGTGCCGACGTGGGCGAGGACGTCGACACCGGTCCGCTGCGCACACTTGTCCGCGTAGTCGCGGTTCTCGGCCTCGGTTCGTGCGATTCCGGCGGGACTCATGTCGACGTCGTCGTCCTTGCGCCTCGCGTCCACTTCCGCCGGGGTCAGGCAGGTCACCTGCGGTGTGGACGCGCCGACGCCGCGCGGATCGAACCCGATGACGTCGAACCGCTCGGCGATGGCGGTGCCGTCGGCCACGGATGCCAGCCCGATACCCGACGCCCCGGGGCCGCCCGGGTTCACGAGCAGCGATCCGATCTTGTCGCCGGTCGCCTTCGAGCGGGAGACGGCGATCTGCGCGGTCGCCCCGCCGGGATTCGCGTAGTCGTTGGGCACCGTCACCTCGGCGCACTCGAGCGTGTCCCCGAGCGGGGACCCGTCCGTGCTGAACCCGTCGCACGAGCCCCACTGCACCTGCTGCGTGTAGAACTCCTCGAGCCCGGCGGGGATCGGTCCGGCCGGAGCGGCCTCGGCCGCCGACGGTACGGCGACGGCCTCACCGGTGCCCTGTCCACCGCCCGCGCAGCCTGCGACGACAAGGACGACGGCGACGCACCCCGCGAACGCGGCCGGTACCCGAGCACTCTTCGACATAGGACGATCGTGCCAGGGTTCCGCGACGAACGGCCTTCCCGCAGGTCAGAGACCGGACCGCAGGTGTGACCCATTGCACCCGCGCGACCCCTTCGCTCCCCCGCGAGCCGGTGGCAGACTGTAGGCGTCATCACCCGCACCCGGGGACCCGTCAAGGGCCTCGAGGCCAGAAAGGGACAACGATGTCCGATAGCAAGTCGTCCGCGAGCACGTCAGAAGATCGGCTCTACGGATCAGCACCATCGCACGACGTTCCCAAGCGCAAGACCCGGATCCACCACCTGCAGGCCATGAAGGCCGAGGGCGAACGCTGGTCGATGCTCACCGCCTACGACTACTCCAGCGCCCGCATCTTCGAAGAGGCCGGAATCCCGGTCCTCCTCGTCGGCGACTCGGCCGCCAACGTCGTGTACGGATACGAGACCACCGTCCCGGTCACGATCGACGAACTCCTGCCCCTCGTTCGCGGCGTCGTCCGCGGAGCGCCGCACGCCCTCGTGGTCGCGGACCTGCCGTTCGGCAGCTACGAAAGCTCCCCGGAGCAGGCCCTCGCGTCCGCGACCCGGTTCATGAAGGAGGGGCTGGCCCACGCGGTCAAGCTCGAGGGCGGCGAGCGCGTCGCTCCGCAGATCGCCGCGATCACCGCCGCGGGCATCCCCGTCATGGCCCACGTCGGGTTCACCCCGCAGAGCGTCAACTCGCTCGGCGGATTCCGCGTGCAGGGCCGCGGCGACGCCTCCGAGCAACTGGTCGCCGACGCGATCGCCGTGCAGGAGGCCGGCGCGTTCTCCGTCGTCATGGAGATGGTGCCCGCCGAGATCGCAGGCCAGGTCACCCGCAAGCTCACCATCCCCACCGTGGGCATCGGAGCGGGCGCCGAATGCGATGCCCAGGTCCTCGTGTGGCAGGACATGGCCGGCTACACCAGTGGCAAGACGGCGAAGTTCGTCAAGCGCTTCGGTAACGTCGGTGACGAGTTGCGCACCGCGGCCGCCGCCTACGCGGCCGAAGTGCGCACCGGAACGTTTCCGGCAGAAGAGCACAGCTTCTAGGTCGTCCTCGACTCACCGGGCCGGCACACACTCGAGGGGGATGTTCATGGGACAGCGACGCGTGCACGGCTTCGGACGTCGTCACCGCCTGGCCGCAGCCGCGGCCGGGACGGTGGCGGCTGCGGCGCTGGTCGCGGGGTGCGCCGGACAGGGCCCCGCCCCCGCACCCGGCACCACCGCGCCCCCGCCACCGGCCACCACCGCGGTTCCGGACACCGCCCTGGCGCCGGGTGGCGTCACCGAGGCGCAGGCCGCCCAGCTGTGCACCGACCTCGAGGGTCAGTTGCAGAGCTGGCGCACCTACACCCCGACGATCGGCAAGACCGGGTTGAACGGCCTGGTCGGCACGTGGATCGCGAAGAACAACCTCAATGCGCTCGACTTCCTGCAGGACCGGGCCCGGATCGACGTCATCACGACGGCGGCCTGCCCCGACATCCGGCAGCAGGCGATCACCGCGCTGGAGATCCCCGATCTGGCGTCCGGCCTGATCGGGTTCTGAGGCCGACGTGAGCCAGTTGCGCACCCTGTACCCCCCGCTCGAGCCGTACCAGTTCGGGCACCTCGACGTCGGCGACGGCCAGCAGATGTACTGGGAGCAGAGCGGCAACCCCGACGGGAAGCCGGTCGTGTTCCTCCACGGCGGACCCGGCGGCGGCACCGACCCCGCGCAACGCCAGTTCTTCGACCCGCGGGAGTACCGCATCGTGCTGCTCGACCAGCGCGGGTGCGGGCGTTCCACACCCCACGTCGCCGACGGGGCCGATCTGTCGGTCAACACCACCGGCCGTCTCCTCGGCGACATCGAGATGCTGCGTGAGCGTCTCGGCATCGACCGGTGGCAGGTCTTCGGCGGGTCGTGGGGCTCCACGCTGGCACTCGCCTATGCCCAGCAGCACCCCCGCCGGGTCACCGAACTGGTGCTGCGCGGCATCTTCCTGCTCCGCCGCAGCGAGATCGACTGGTACTACAACGGCGGTGCCGGACACCTGTTCCCCGAATTGTGGGACGAGTTCCTGGCGCCGGTGCCGGAGCCGGAGCGGGGTGGCGATCTCGTCGCGGCCTATCACCGGCTCCTGCACGACGCCGACACCGACGTCGCGACGCGGGCTGCGGTCGCGTGGTCCACGTGGGAGGGCGCGACGAGTTCACTGCTCCCCAAACCGGAACGGGTGGTGGAGACGTCCCAGCCGAGGTTCGCGCTGGCCTTCGCCCGCATCGAGAACCACTACTTCCAGAACCGCGGTTTCCTGGACGAGGGCCAGCTGCTGCGGGACGCCGCCGCGCTGGACGGCATTCCGGGCGTGATCGTGCAGGGCCGCTACGACGTGGTGTGCCCGGCGGCCAGCGCGTGGGCGCTGCACCGGGCGTGGCCAAGTTCCCGGCTCGAGATCGTCGACGACGCGGGGCACTCCGCGATGGAACCAGGCATCGTCCACCACCTGGTCGAGGCGACGGACCGGTTCCGCACCTGACCCGCTATGCGGGATAACCGAATTCGACGGTCCGCTTCGCGACGTCGGCGGAGACGAGTCTGATCTTCACCTGCTCGCCCTCGGCGGGGTCCCCGACACATTTGGCCATCACGGATACCGACGGGACGAACACGTCCGCGGTGCGTTTGCCGTTCCGTGACCGCAGCACGGTCGCGTCGAACGTCTCCCCGACCCGGTCGGCGAGCACGGTCGCCTCCGTGAGGTCGATGCAGGCCCGGTCGATCTTGCTCGCGAGGGAATCCGAGCCGCCCATGATCTCGGGCATCGATCCGAGGGCGTCCCGCGCCCAGGACGGCACCGGCGTTCCGGCGGACACGGCCAGGCACACCTCCGTGGAGTACCGGTCCGAGAGCCGGCGCAGCGGCGCGGTCACGTGCGCGTAGGGGGCGCCGATGGCGGCGTGCGCCGTCAGTTCCGGCAGGGTGCCGTCGAACGCCGCGTAGTCGGCGCCCCGCAGCAGCGACGGCGCCTCGGTCATCAGCACCAGCGTCGACGCCGAATTCGGGTCCAACCGCGCCAGCAGTGCGCCGACACCGACGCTCTCGGGCCAGTCGACCCCCAGTGCCGCCGCTGTGCGCCGCAGCGCCCCGACCGCGTCCGGCCCGGCAGTCGGCAGAGTGCGGAGCAATCCTATCTTCGCGTCGAGCATCATGGCTGCCGCACACATTCCGGTCAGCAGTGAGACCTCGGCGTTCCAGTCGTCGGCCTCGGTGCGGGGCGCGAGGTCGACGCGCCAGCTGTCGCCGTCCGGCACCACCTCCTGCTCGGGGAGCCGGAGTTCGATGGCTCCGCGCGCCACCGCCGCCGCCGTGCGGAGCCGGCCGAACTCGGGCAGCGACGCAATCGACGGATGCAGTCGCCCCGACTCCGCATCGGCCTGCACGCCGGCGTAGTCGAGTCGGGCCACGGACCGCACCATGGCCCGGGACACGGTGCACGACAGCGGCTCGGCCGACTCGTCGAGTTCGATCCGCCACACCACCGCCGGGCGGTCCTTTCCCGGCAGAAGGCTCGCCGATCCCTCCGAGAGTTCCTGGGGATGCAGCGGCACCTTGCCGTCGGGGAGGTAGAACGTCTGCCCGCGTTTGCGGGTCTCCACGTCGAGCACCCCACCCGGCTCCACGACGGCGCCGACGTCCGCGATCGCGTAGTGCAGGACGAACCCGTCGGCTGTCCGCTCGAGGTGCAACGCCTGATCGAGATCCATCGAATCGGGCGGATCGATGGTGACGAACGCCAGATCGGTGCGGTCCTGCCGTCCGGACGCGAACCGGTCGGACGCCGTCCGCGCCTGCGCGACCGCGGCGGGCGGATACCCGTCCGGCAGGTGGAATTCGGTGCGCACGGTGCCGAAATCGATTCCGCGCGCAACGAAACGACTCATCGGCACCTCGCGCACATCCTTCCCGTGACGCTAGTTGTTCCACTCCTCGTCGGCCCGGTCCGCCGCCTTGTTCCGCTCCGCGGCGATCTGCAGCGCCTTCTCCGCCGACGCGCGGTCGGGATACGGGCCCATCCGCGTCATCGACGACGCCGCCTTCCCCTGCGTGACGGTGCCGTCCTCGACGTTGTAGTACCAGAGGTGATCTTCGTCAGTCATGCCCTCAGTGTGGCACCGGTGGGACGTGTGGGGTTGTGGATCACGCTCAGACTGTTACCCTCGGAGTCCTGTCCGGTGATACGGTCTCCGGCGCCGGTCAGTGCGGTGCCGATGGCTCGTTCTTCCCGTGCGCAGTGCCCGAACAGAGAATGGAGCGAGCATGTCGACGATCATTTTTGATCAGCTACTTCCCTACCTCGGTGCCGAAGGCGCCACCTACTGGGCCCAACTGCTGATGGTCGATCCCGTCTGACGGTTGTCGATCGGTCGATACCCCGAAACCCTCGCCGGACACATCCGGCGGGGGTTTCGTCGCATCAGGGCACGCACGCCCGCAACACATTCGTCACGCTTCGCCCTGCCCAGCGGACCTCACGTCTCTAGGCTGACGTGATGGGAGTGAATCCGGAGATCGAGGGTCGTGTCTACCCACCGACCGAGCCCTACCTCGTCGGCCGCGAGAAGATCAGGGAATTCGCCCGCGCCGTCTTCGCCACCAACCCGACGTCGTTCGACGTCGACAGTGCCCGCGCCGCCGGTCACGCCGATCTCGTTGCCCCGCCCACGTTTCCCGTCATCGTGCAGGAACGCGCACTCGCGCAACTGGTCGCCGATCCGACGTCGGGGATCGAGCCGGTCAATCTGGTGCACAGCACCGAGCACGCCACGTCCCACCGCCCCGTCGTCGCGGGCGACGAACTCTCCGCCGTGCTCACCGTGACGCACGTGACCTCGCGCGGCCCGCACACCCTGCTTGTCGCCGACATCGAGATCCGTGACGCCACAGGCGATCACGTGAGCACGATGACGTCGACACTGTTCGTCAGGGGGGAGGAATGACCTCCCCGCGACGAATCCTGCTCGGCGACACCGTCGCCAAGGCCCGGTATCACGTGACCCGGGAATCCCTGGTCCGCTACGCCGGAGCCTCCGGTGACTTCAACTCCATTCATTACCGGGACGACATCGCGGACGCAGTGGGCCTGCCCGGTGTGCTGGCCCACGGCATGCTCACGCTCGGACTGGCGACGCAGTGCGTCGTCGACTGGCTCGGCGATCCGGCACTGGTCACCGGGTACCGCGCGCGCTTCACCAAGCCGGTGATCGTGGACCCGGACCGGGGCGCGGTGGTCGAGGTCGTCGCGAAGGCGGCGGAGGTCGACGAATCCGCGGGCACCGCGAGGATCGACCTGACAGTCACGTTCGACGGGCACACCGTGCTCGGCAAGTCCCAGGTGTGGATTTCACTGCGCTGACCACACCCGACATACTGGGCCGATGATCGGTGTGGTGGTGACGGCGTTCGCGGTCCTCGGGCTTCTGACCGTGATTCCGGGTCCGGACATGGCGGTGGTGACCCGCGCCGGACTGTCCGGCGGGCGCAGCGCCGCGCTGCGGGCGACGTTCGGCGTCGTCGCCGGGTTGATGGTGTGGGGCGCGCTGACCGTCGTCGGGCTCGGCGCCGTGTTCGCCGCCTCCGCGGAGGCGTACACCGTCGTGAAGATCGTCGGCGGGATGTACCTGGTGTATCTGGGGGTCTCCACCCTCTGGCGCAGCCGAACGCGCCCCCACGCCGCCCGGTCCGCGCCGGCGCCGGTTCCGTCTTCGGGGTCGAGTTGGCGGGCCGGATTCCTGACCAACCTCCTGAACCCCAAGATCGCGGTGTTCTACACCGGTCTGCTCCCCCAGCTCGTCCCGCCCGGCTGGCCGACCGCCCCGAGCCTGGCCCTGCTGGTGCTGGTGCACGGGCTGCTCGGGATCGTCTGGCTCGGCGCGTACAGCATCCTGCTGACCCGCGCACGCACCACGCTGGAGAAGCCGTCGGTGCGAAAAGCCCTCGACCGGATCACGGGAACCGTCCTCTTCGGATTCGGCGCCGTCGTCGTGGCCGAGGCGCGGTAGCTGCCGATTTGACACCGAGGCGCGGTAGCTGCCGATTTGACACCGAGGCGCGGTAGCTGCCGATTTGTCACCGAGGCGCGGTAGCGCGGTCAGTTCGGGGAGTCGCTGGAACTCGCGGCGCTGCCGCCGAGCAGGATCGTGCTGATCAGGTTCGGGTCGTCGGTCATCGGGACGTGCCCGATGCCGGGCAGGATCAGAATCCGCGCCTGCGGGAACACTCTGCGCACCCGTCGCGCTTGGTAGACGGGCAGAATCAGGTCCCGCCGCCCCCACGCCACGGTGACCGGTACCGTCGCGTCGACGACCGGCGGGAGATCGAAGGAGGCCGCCAACCCCTTGTCGACCAGGGCGTTCGTGGCCAGCGACTGCGCGTCGATCACGGCGTCCTCGTAACGCACCCGACTGGGCCGCGCGAAGAAGGCGGCGAGTGTCGGATAGCGGACGGCTTTGTATCGCAACGCCTTCGGAGTGTTCGGGCCCAGCGCCCGGGTGACTCCGCGCAGAGCGCGGAACGTGTAGATGGTGCGGGCCTGATCGGTGTGATTGACGAAGAAGCCGGCCGGTGAGAGTGCCGTGGCCGAGGCGACCTCGCCGCGGGCGGCGAGGGCGAGCGAGAGCCAGCCGCCGAGCGAGTTCCCGGCGACGTGCGGCCGCTCCCCGGCAGGCGTCACCGAGCGGACGAACCCGCTCAATTCCTCGACCAGTTGGTCCATCGTGTCCGCGCCGTCTTCGAGTGCCGCCGATTCGCCGTGCCCGGGAAGGTCGACGGTGACCACCCGGCGATAGGGGGTCAGTTGGTCGAGGAGGACGTTCCAGGCCTGCCTGCGATGCACCACCCCGTGCACGAGGACCAGGGTGGGGCCGGAACCGGCGATGTCGTGAGGCAAGTCCATGAGCAGATGTTACCGCTATCGTGAGTAACATTTACCGTTCCCGGCACCGTCGGCGAGGGGCCCCATCGCCCACGGACGTGGACGACGGGCCCCGGCATCGACCCCGATTCGGGTCAGTCGGGCCGCTGCGGGAAAAACACTAACCGGTCTGTTTGTTACTCGCCAGTCAGGGCCGTGACCCGGTCTCCAGCCGCACGCGGCGGATCCCGCAGACGCAAAGACGAGGCGGACGAGTTGGCGTGTAAGCCGGACACACACCGATCCGCCGGAGCCTACCTGGTGACAGAGTTATCGACTCGGGCCGGTCCCGTCGCGGTCCCGTCACTCGACGGAACCTACACCCTGGGCAGTACCCCTACCGGGTATGCCGGACCTCAACGCGGCGTCCACGATCGTGCGGGTCGTCTCCTCACGGTCCGGCCAAAGCCGGGAGTACCGACGGATCGTTTCCTCTGCACTAGCGTGCCCCATTCTGTCCATCACCTCACGCACTGACGCGCCACCAGAGATCAGCGTCGAGGCGTAGAAGTGGCGCAGCTCGTGCCACCGGAGCGAGTCACGGATACCCGCCTTCTCCTTCGCGCCTCCCCACGCCGCGGCGAAGGTGGTTCGCCGCCACCTCCGTCCCGCCTTCGTCCGGAACACCGCCTGATCGGACTCGGCCGGCCACTGCTCGAGGTGTCGCGCGAACGCAAGGCACACCTCGTCGCCAACGGGAATCCGTCGACGCGCTCGCGGTGTCTTCGGCGGGACGTACACCGGTTCCCCCGGCCCATCAGTGCGGACCTGCTCGACCACCTCGAGTTCCCGGCGGAGGATGCGGGCATTGCGGGAGCGTAGGCCGAGCAGCTCGCCCTGACGTAGACCGGAACCCGCGGCGACAATGATCGCCTCGCTAAGCACCGCCGGGGCGGCTTCATACAGCGCCCAGATCTCACCGGGTGTCGGCAGCAGATCCGGGTCGACAGGCTCGATCTCGACGTCACGCTGCGGTGGCCGCACCCCGATCATCGGCGACCGTGGCAACAGCCCTTCCTCGAACGCCGATTTCAGGATCGATCCGAAGATCATCCGCCTGGTCGTCGCCGTCGACGACGCCATCGGCCCCAGGTCCGGTGCCCACGGACGGGTGCCAGTCAGCTGCGCCACCCACGTTCGAAGCTGGGATGGCGTCAAGGCGCGCAGTGGCATGTCACCGAACGCCGGCAGCACATCGAGATCGAGAACGGTCCGATACTGCAGGAGTGTTGCTGGGGCGATGCCGGTTCGACCCGAATACCACTCCTCGCACCACTCGCGGACGGTGATCTTCGCCCGCTTCGGGTCGATCCACTCCCCCGTGCGAACCCGGCTTTCCTTCTCGTTCAGCCAGTCGGCAGCATCCCCCTTCTTGTCGAACGTCTTCGTGTGCTCGTTGCCGTCGAGACCTACATAGCGAGCGACGTACCGCTTCTTCCCGCCTCGCTCACGGGTCTGCACATGCCCCATCAGCGCGCCGTCATGCGCGAGGTATTGGCAGGTCGTCGGCGATCCAACACTGGTACCCTCCTCGTTGAAACTGCCACTGGTTTCGCCTCGCCCCCGCGCTCACCATCTATGAGCGCGGGGGTTCTGTTAAAGGCCTAAAGGTCCCCGTGGTGGTGGAACACCTGGGTGTTATTGCGTTCTGATTTCTTGAGCTGGAAGTACTGCGGTGCTTCATCTTTCGTCAGACGATCAATGATGAATGGCAGCGCGTGCACGAGCGTTGAGGCAGGTCCTGCGACCACGTGGTAGCCAGACGCGTGAACCTGATGGACCCCGATCCAGTGTAGGCCTGCGGCTTTGCAAGCCTGCCGTTCGAGAGGGCGTTTCAGCTGCGCTAGATCGCCGGTAACAAAGACGTCGCACTCCTCATCGGCGACGTGCTTGAAGAGGTCGACGTCTTCCATGCCCTTCGAACCAAGCTCACGCACGCCAACAAATTCGTGAGCGCGGAAGATGGACGTGAGGTGCCCCATCATTCCCTGATTCATGTTTTCGTCGAGGAAGAATTTCACGCGGTGCGCCCCTCCCCGCCGCCAACCTGGCTGACCTGTTCGTCAAAGCTGACAGCGTCACCAACGTCAATCGGTGCGACCGTTGGGAAGTATTCGCCCACCGCCTCTGCGGGGATGTCGCCGCCACGCACGAGATTCGCGATGGTGTCATACGGCACGCGGGTTCCGCGGATGGTTGGCCAGCCGCCCATGCGTGTTTCGCGGACCTCAAGCCGCGGCCTCGGATGGAGGAAGTCGACGACGTCTTCGCCTTTCCAGTTCGTAAAAGGCTTGAATACGTCGTCCAGGGACACGATCACTCGCTGCCCCGGCGCGACAACAAGGTCGGTTGCCTCATTGCCTTCAACGAGGAAGACTGACGAGCCATCAGTCACGAGGGTGTAGCGAGACGGGTGGTCTGTCAGGTCCATTTCCTGCAGCGATTGGAACGCGCGGCGAATACGTTGAAGCGGCACTTCAGACCTCAACTTGACCAGCGTGCGCAGGGCGACAATGTCCCGGAATGAATACAGCACGCGGGGCCGTACGGCGATCTCAGGGGCAACCAACGGGGTCGGGGGCTTTCGCCAATTGGAAAGCTGCCGAGTTGTGGCGCCGGTGAGAATTGAGACCAACTCGACTGGGAACGACATTGCACATACACCTCCTTTCTATTGAATCCAGCCGATGTAATTTAGTCTCTCAGGTCACATCGGATCTCGGTAGGGATTGTTTCATCACGGGACGGAGCCGTCACCGCAGTCCCAGGTTTTTGAATCAGCGCCTATCGGAAGGAGTTGATCCACCGCTCCATGTGGGTGAGTTTCGAAGGACAGCTCCAACCACGAAGGCGAGGGCGATCCCGGCGCCAACTGCCGCCCCGGCCATCGTCCCCACGACGGTGCCGGCCATCCCAACGAGTGATCCAGACTGTTCTGACTGGGGGTCGCCGTCAGCCATCTCGTCGCACCCCGTGATCCTGTACCTCCAGCTCTGGCGCCCAGGCGCCACCGACGGCGAGCCTGAGGCCAACGACGCCGAGAATCACCCAGCAGCCAGCGGCGATCAGAAGGCCAGCAACAAGGCCGACCGTTATGCCGACGCTTCGACATGTCCAGCCTGATATTCGCTGAATCGAGCCGCTCACCATGGTTGTCTCCGCTGCAACTCTTTTGCCATGTACGCGCGCTCGTCATCGGTGAGTGTCTGGACCCGCACGCCGAGCATGTGGGCATTGCTCCACAGCTCTTCCGCGGCTTCGATCCCGACCCTCGACTCAGTCCAGAGCAGCACGTCTAGTAGTTCGTCGAGTGGGATCAGGCGGCGTGCGGCGATCTCGTCGACGATTCGTTCTTCTCGGTCACTCGCATCGCCTGTGCAGACGGTGCCTCGTTCGCGGTGGATCAGCTCGTGTGTGAGCGTGCTGCGGCGCCCGGCCTGGTTGAGGCCCTCGTGGAGGTGGATACCGTGGCGGGTCCATGCCCCTTTGAGGTCGCCTGCGAGCGGTTGCCGCGTCGTAATTGTGACGTGCGGGAACATGTTTCGCAGTTGTCGCCATGGGTGGTAGCGGGGCACCACGGCACTCTGCCAGTAGTAGTGGCTAATTACCAGCAATCAGCCAAAATCGGATCCTCGAATATCTCACACGTCTGACGCTTGCCAACAGCGCGAACACCTGCACCCAAATTCAATCGCGCTTGATCACGCCCCACCATCCGGCGCTTCACCCTGAGATTCGTCTTCAGGCGTCACCGCCGCTGGGTACATGCCAGCCAAGTCGTCGGTCGTCCTATGCGCTGCGATCAGGTCGGCTTCGTCGAATGGCGGCATGCCATGCCGATCAACCACACGACCTTGCTCATTCAAAGTCCACTCAGACGGATTGACGGTGTCCTTAAATTCCTCGCGCACACGAGCCAACTCCGCCTCCTGCTCCGCGGTCGGCATCGCCGGAGGTGCTGCATTCAAATGCCGGGGTTTCGCCCCGGGCTTCATGGCGGCTCCTGGGCCTTCCTCGCCGCTGCCTGCGCTGCGCTGTTTCGAGCTGCCCTCTTGCGTCCGCGGTTCCTGGACTTGTGCATTGTCAACCTCCTGGCGTAGGGCGACGAGAGTCCTCAGCATCTCAATCGCCGCTTTTCGTTCAGCGGGACCGAGGTCGTCAACGCCTGGCGGGAGCTCCTCTGCGAACGGCGGACCCGGGACGCGACGACCTGCGGCTGCGAACGCGACCGCTTCACCCACGCCTGCGAGCCATCCGATCGCTCGGATGGTGTCTTCGGACGGCTCCGATTTGTAGGTGCCGTTCTCAATGGCGTTGAGCGTCGTCCCCACGATCTTGAAGCCGGCGTTCTTGGCCTGGATGGCAAGTTGGCGGACTGAGGTTCCGCGTTCACGCCGCGCCAGGCCGATCAGGCCTCGTAGGGTTTCGGTCTCGTTCACGGCGATGACAGTCCCCTGATGGTTGTCTCTTGTGCCAGTTCAGCGCACATATTTCGTCACAAGTGGTCAGCACATCATTGCAGATACCTCCTGCAAAAACTCACTTGTGGGATTGACAAGTGGATATCAATCGCTGTGTACTGCACTTGTAATTCCGACCAGAGGAGGGCAACATGAAGCGCAGCCGACCACCACGACGGCGGAAGGAATTCTGGATGAAGGTCAAGGACCCGGCGAAGATTCGCCGGTGGCGCAAGCAGCGCCACTACAGCCAGGACCAATTGGCTTATCTCGTTCACCGGAGTCAGCAGTCGATATCGCTGATCGAACGCGGCGAGATGAGAAGCATCAGCGAGGAGTTCGCGATCGCCATCGCAGCTCGCCTCGACGTTCCGTGGGAGGACCTCTTCGAGGCTCACGAGATCGAAGTCGGCACTGTGGTTACAAGTGCGGTGCACAGCAATGGCAACAAGGTCCCGGCATAAGAAAGCCCCCAGCTGCTCCACCAGCTGAGGGCCACGACAAAGATAGGAGAACCAATGTCTGAGATTCAGACTACGGCAGCATCGCCATCGTTCGATGACGGCCGCCGGATCCGACCAGACGGATCAGAGTTCTGGTCAGCCCGCAGGCTGGCGCAGCAGACCGAGTACGAGACCTGGCGCAATTTCGCTGCCGCAATCGAGAGGGCCAAGGTCGCTGCGGCCAACTCCGGTGCAGACCCTGCTCGTGAATTTGTGCAGGTCGCCAAGGTTGTCGACGCCGGCAACCTTGGATCGCAGTCCCGCGAGGACTACGAACTGTCCCGGTTCGGCGCGTACCTCACCGTCATGAACGGCGACCCACGGAAGCCCGCAATCGCAGCGGCACAGGCGTACTTCGCCATCCGTACACGTGAAGCGGAGGCCGCAGCGCCTGCGCTCACTGGTCCCGAACTGATGGCCCGTGCCCTTCTCGAGGCGGCGAGCACGCTCAAGGAGAAGGACGCGCAGATAGCAGCGCTTGAGCCGAAGGCGAACTACGTCGACGTGTTCGTTACTGAGAATGATTTGCTGTCGGTCCGGACTGTTGCGTCCACTCTCGATGTTCAGGAGTCCTGGCTTCGCGCCGAACTTGTGGCTCGGAAATGGATCTACGCAGAGCACTCGACGCGGTGGTCTCAGAAGCGTCAGTGCAAGGTTCCGCAGACCCGGTACTCGGAGTACTCCGACAAGAAGGCGTACTTCCAGCGCGTCGAGAACCACGATGCACCCCGTTTCCGCGGCGAGGTCATGCACACGTTGAAGGTGACAGCTGTCGGCGCGAACGCGATCTCGCGGATGGTTCCGCGTTGGAACGTCGGTGATGCGGCGTGAGCAAGGACTACATCTGGAAGCTCGACGTCGAGTACCCAGCGGACGCATTGCACGGCCTTGATTCCCCGTTCGGTCTCGTTGGCAACCTTCGTTCCGACTGGGCGCCGCGCGGCTGGGAGCCGGACGACGAGTACATCGATCGGTTCAAGACCGAGCGCTTCGTGTGGCCGGCCGTCCGGAAGTACTACCTGTCGAGGTCATGCGCTGTGGACCGGGCGAACCTGCTCGAACACTACGGAGCGAAGGTCCGGCTGCTCCGATCTATGCCGATCAAGTTCGAAGAGCGCAACTTCAAGCGTCCATTGCGGTTGATCGAAGGCGGTGCAGCATGATCCTCTACAGCTGCGAGAGTTGCGATTTCGGAATCGCCGGTTCCAACCCAGAGACCGCCGAGGACGAATACGAGTTGCGTCAGGACATCGACGCACATGAGGAGATGCACCGCGCAGCCGATGAAGCTGCCGACGACACTGCGCCCGTCGTCGACGTACCGATGCGGGACGAGGCGACGCCCCTCACCCACGATGACATTCACACCGATGAGGTGTTGGCATCACTCGAGGAGCAGGGGAAGGTGATCCGCCCCCTCTCCCGGAATCCTCTCGGCGCATCCGCTGCCACGCAGCCCGGGTGGTCGGAGGGTCTGGAGGAGAAGGTCGCCGAGACCGAGCGTCGCCGCGCTGAGTGGGAAGCGAGTCTGCTGACGCGCGACGACGCCAGGTCTCTGGTACGGGCGGAGCTAGTTGACCTGCTTCGCCTGGCGAAGCTCAGCGACCTCGGCTTCGAGGGCGATCATGCGCTTGGTGACTTGCTGGAGAGCCTCCTCAAGGCGCGAGATGGCGGTGACTTCCGCAGTGGTTCCGCGGTACTCCTCGAGGTAGCTGGCGATGGGGAGGCTGTCGGGGATGTTGCGTCCCATGAAACTTCTCCTTCTGTTGATGGACGTAGCAGCCCAACAGTAGGAGACGGGCAAGTCGCGGAGGGTGTTGAGGCATCCTCCGCGGCTAATGCCGGCAACGAGTCACGGGCGTACCGGTTGCTGTCCGGTGCGACGCCGGAGGGTGCAGCGGAACTCGACGCCCTGCCCTATAGCTGCCTGATCGAGGCGACCGGGAGCTACCTCAAGGGCGACGGCGGCTTCAGCCGCTGCTGGGCGCGTCCCGTCCCGTCGTATGTGGCCGGCGCTGACCGCTTGTGGCAGGTGCTCGTCCATGGCGACAGCGACTACATGAGTGGTCTCGTCCCGTCTTCGCGGATCGGCCTCGCACGAGTTCTCTACGTCGGAGAGGAGGCCGCCCGTGGCTGACCTGAATTGGGACGACACCGATGCCGTGCTCGCCAACGTTCCGCACACAGAACGGGCCCGGGTCCTGGTCGACCGCTACTCCGAAGTCCAGGATGCGTTCCTTGCCGAGTTTGTTGCCGCGGACTCTCGGGTGAGTATCGGTGAGTCCGAATGAGCGACACCGAGAAGCAGAAGCGGTACTTCACTCCGCGCCAGCTCGCGGAGCGGTGGGAAGTGTCGATCCGCAAAGCCCAGCAGATCGCGAAGTCCGGCGAGATCGCATCGATGCGTGTTGGCCGAACCGTGCGGATACCGGCCTCGGCCGTGGCCGCCTACGAGAAGTCGCACACGAGGCGACCAGGCGAGTCCCGCTGGTCCTCGTAGTCCCGTGTTCTCCGGTGGCGGCGAGTGGGTGTTACCCCGCCGCCACCGGTCCAAGTCTTCAAACCTTCTGTCACGAATGGGGATTCGTATGTCCGTTTCATTTGATCAGGTGTTCGTCGTCGGTGTTGGCATGGTCAGTGCCGATCGCGCTGAGGAGATCAGTCGGGCGCAGGCCGCCCGCGGCGTCGCCACTCAGAGGTTCGTCGTCGGCGCCGACGACCTGACCGCACATTTCATGTCGACACCGATCCACGATCAGGTTCTTCGAGACCTCCGCGCAACTTGGCTGCAGCAGCCCGGGGCCGCGGTGTCCGATGCCGAGTTCGACCAGGCCGCCAACGACGCCATCGACCTGGTGTCGGCATGAGTCGCCCAGAGCAGGTCAGCGACCTGCATGACTACGAGATCGCCCCGCACGAGGTCTCAACCGTATTCATCGACCGGTTCCAGGAGAACGGCGACATGCTCGTCGCGTACGGGCAGTTCGTAAACGCCGCGAAGGCTGCCGGTTTCACCATCAACGGGACCCAGATCACGCATGATCGGACCGACGAAGAGCTGGCGAAGAAACTCAAGTCCGCACAGGACTCGTGGGACTACCAGCAGCAGCAGTACACCGACGCACTCAACGGCGGCGAACGACCGAAGCACGACTACGGGCTCAGGCAGTGGTGCGAGCGCGAAGGTCTCCACTACCCGTTCGATGACGTCGCAGCCGGTGCGGAGGGTCTGCGATGACCTCTTTCGCCGAGCATGAACTGTCGGAGCAGCAGATGCTGCTGAACATGATGGCCTCACGCGAGGCTGTCGCCGCCGACGCCCCGGTCCGGGAGTGGCTGTTGAAGTCGGACCCGATCGACACCGCCAACCAGGCACACGACGACCTCGATGAGCCGCTGATCTACACCTTCTGGGATTGGCTGGAAGACGCACTCACCAGCCCGTGGCTGTGGGGATCGGTCCTCGCGTTCATGATCACCTTCATCGGCTGGGCGGTGTGGCCATGAGGAACCAAATGACGCTCGCCGAGTACAAGGCGCAGGTCGACGCGAAGTACGCCGGCATGCGGAATCGGCCGGTGACCGCGAAGCCGCGCGGGCCGCGTCCGGCGTGGGTGATGTTCGATCCACAGGGCCGATTCGAGGGAATCCGCGGCCTCGCATCGGACATCGCGACAGCTGAGGAGGCGCACAAGAAGTTCACGCCGCTGAAGAAGGACCGTGACCGGGAGAACGCTGAGGGCTACGTGATTCGCCTGGCTGAGCCGATCGAATGGAAAGCGCTCATCGCCGCGCTGGACCAGGAGGCGAAGTCGTGAGCGCCCCCGACGAGATCCTGTCCGACCTCCTCGACGCGATCAACGATGCCGGCCAACTCGACGGCTTCAGTGTGTGGTGCGAGGTGGCGCCGGTCCTGCATGAGGCTGGTGCCCGGCGTGGCTGCGCCACAGCGAAGCTTGAGGTTGCTCTGCCTGATGGTGGTGTCGAGGTCGCGCACCTCATCGCCCACCCGATGCAGCCGGGTCAGGGTCATGAGGTGAACCGATGACGTGCACGCACCAGGGGTGCACGAATCCCGTTCGTTGCAAGGGTCTGTGCATCACCCACTACGAGTCGTATCGCCGCAAGCTGATCGCGTACGGGCGGTGGGAAGCGTATGTCGACGCGCAGCCTGTGCGGGAGCACGTCCTCGCTCTGCGCGAGGCTGGCGTCGGGAAGCGGCGGATGATCGAACTGTCCGGTGTCGGTAGGAATGTCGTGGCACGGCTGTGCAGTGGTCGCCCAGACCGTCCAGTGAAGCGCGTGACACGTGAGACCGCCGACAAGCTGATGTCGATCCCGTTGCCACAGATTCCGTGGTCGGTCTGTGCGGATGGGGCGCAGATTCCCGCGGTCGGTTCCATCCGTCGTATGCGGGCGCTGGTGGCTGCGGGGTACACCGTCCAGTTCCTTGCCGCGCGACTCACCGGGTGGGAAACGGACGTGTACCGCCTGATCCGTGAGGACCAGAAGCTGATCACCGCAGCGCGGGCTCGGCGTATCGCGGAGTTGTTCTCGGCGCTGCAGCTTCAGCCCGGGTCGTCTGACTACGCCCGTCAGTATGCGGCGACGAAGGGGTGGGCTCTGCCTCTGGAGTGGGACGAGGACACGATCGACGACCCTGCCACGGAGCCTGTCCGGGCAGCCTGGACAGCTGCGTCTGCACGGGCTGAGCGGGTCGAGCGGGTCGCCGAGTTGACAGCGCGCGGCCTTACGGCCGAGGAGATAGCCGACATCGTCGGCGTCACCTCCCGAACCGTCGAGCGGGATCGGGCGGTGGCCTCGTGAGCGAACACATCGACGGACACAACAAGGTCCGCGTCACCCGCGAGGGAAGCCGGGTGCGCATCGACTGCTTCCAACAGGACATCCACAACCAGTGGCGGCACGTGTACGGCGGGCTTCATCCCGAATCCGTGCTGGTCACCTCACTAGAAAGCGAAACTGTATGAGCGAGCACAACACCACCGTCGAACTGATCGCACTTGGTGTGCTGCAGAAGCACATCAAGGACGCAACCGATACTCGGCGGGCATCCCAGTTCCATGTGATGGAGCCCGGGGACCGGGTCACCGCCCGAGTGCAACTCAACGGCGAGAGCATCAAGCTCGGTTCCGTTACCCGCACCGACCCGGATCCGGAACTGAAGGTCGTCGACCAGAAGGCGTTCGACACGTGGGTTGTCGAGCACATGGGCGACAACACCGTCACCGAGTTCCGCTTCGGCGACGAAGAGAAGGTCGCCGAGGTGCTGCGGAAGCACGCCCCGCACCTGGTGCAGGAAGTGCGGGTCGCCGCCCCGGGTTGGGCGAACGACGCGATCACCCTCGCCGGCCGTGGCGATGGCCCGATCCCGGACGGTGTCGACTTCGTGACGAAGGACTCCGTCCTCCAGGTTCGACCAGACGCGAAGACCGCACCGACGTTGATCCCCGAGCTGTGGCGACTCGGGATCCTCGACATCCGCGAGCTCGTCGCGATCGGTGGCGGCGAATGAGGCCGACACACGTCTACCGCAGCACCGACCCTGAGCTCGTCGCAGCGCTGGCGAAACAGCGGGACGACTGGTTGTCCTTCAACTCGCGATGCGACGCCTGGGCGGCTGAGCATCCGATGGACGACCAGGACCGCCAGCTGGCCGCCTTCTACGGCGCGGGCGCCGTGGTGCGCGGCTACTTCCCACTCGACGGAGATGACACCACCTACGCACGCCGCGTGGCAGACGCGATCCATCCGGGCTGGAAGTTCCACCGAAGAACAGGCGCGTGGGTTCCGGATACTCGCTCTGACCTCGGCAAGGAACTGGCTCGCACACTGCCGCGGGTGGTCGGGGAGGCAACGATTACCGAGCGAATGACCGGCCTGTCGACGTGGATCAAGGTGGCCGGCAGCGAAACCCGCGACGGTTCGTACAAGGCCGGGTGCGCCCGCATCACGGTTACTGGCGGTGTCGCACAGGCCGAGTGCCCGGGCGACCCACTCGACCGTATCAGCGACACCAACCGGGAGAAGTTCGACCGCTACTGGTCGCCGGTGAAGCTCTCCGATTTCTACGCAGAACAGGGGCTGTGACATGAACGATTCCTCCAAAGCTTCACCACTGGGCGGGGCGTGGTCGCTGCCCGACACCCTCACTGGACAGGCCGAACCTCCGATCCGCCCCTCCGGCGTGCAACTGGTCCGTCACCGGACCGACTCGCGACCGCCGCGGTTCATCGACTGCAACGTTGTTTACGCCGGACACGACGGCGAAATGCACTGGTGGACACCGATCCCGGTCATCGATACCTGGATCTTGCTGACCGACGAGATTGTGGCCGACTACCTGCCGGAGAGCACCCGGATCCACGGATCGGGGGCCCGACCATGATCGTCGAGTTCACCCCAGCCACCCGCGCCGCAGGCCACGCCCGGATATTGCTGTGCGGTCCCCCCGGATCCGGGAAGACATACACAGCGCTTGCCCTTGCACACAGCCTCGGCTCACGTGTCGCGGTCGTCGACACCCAGCATGGTTCCGCGTCTTGGTATGCCGGTACGAACGGGTGGGAATTCGACACGCTGAAGGCGTCGACGTTCTCCCCGAACTCGCTCGTCGAGATCCTCGGGACCGCCTCCGGCCGCGAATACGACGCCCTTGTTCTCGACACCTGGTCGAGCTACTGGGAGGGCGCTGACGGGATGCTCGAGCAGGTCGACCGCCGCGGACGGTCCGGCCCGTACAACTCCGGCTGGAAAGAGGTTCGTCCCGAGGAACGCCGGATGATCGAGGCGCTCCTCACGTTCCCCGGTCACGTGATCGTCACGCTTCGCTCGAAGGTCGAGCATGTCATCGAAGTGAACGAGCACGGCCGGAAAGAGGTACGCCGCGTCGCGTTGAAGCCGATTCAGCGGGACGGTGTCGAGCACGACTTCGACATCGTCGGCGACCTCGACGAGCGGAACGCACTCACCGTGAGCAAGACCAGGTTTCCGCTCCTCGCCCGCGAGGTGATCGACCGGCCAGGGGCGGAACTCGCCGAGTTGGTCGGCGAGTGGCTCGCTGATGGGGAACGCCGGCCGACTGTTGCCGAGTACCGGGACCGCGCGCTCGCCGACGATCAGACCCCCGCCACGCTCCGTGAGCTGTATGTCGAGCTCGACCGCGAGTTGATGCTCGGCGCGCCGACACTCGACGGCGACGGGAACCCGACCGTTCTCGGTGATCTCGTCGCCAACCGTGGGCGCGCACTCCAGGCAGCGGCTGAGGCTGCGGGGGGCGCCGCATGACGCTTCGTCGCACATCGTTGAAACGCAAACCGATGCGCCGTTCCTGGATGAAGCGCAGCGGCCGCTCGCCTCGTAAGGAGGCGGCGGCCGCCGCCTTGAAGTCCGCGGCTCCAATTGCTGTCGCCCGTGCGGGCGGCCGGTGTGAGCGCTGCCAGGTCGCCACTGATCTGCAGCTTCACCACCGGTTGCGTCGCAGCGCAGCGGACCGCGAGCGCCCGTCGAACTACCTGATGCTGTGCCTTCACTGCCATACCGGCGGTGACGACTCGGTGCATGCGAACCCGGTGAAGGCCCGCGAGTTCGGCTGGATCCTGTCGCCGCACCAGGAGCCCTCGAAGGCGCCGGTCTACACCTGGCACGGCTGGGTGTTGTTCGCCGACGACGGATCCATCGACACCCACTCGCTGCACGTCACTCGCCCCGAAGGGACAGTCGCTTGAGCATCACGATTTCCACCAAGGCCCTCGTCGAACTCCTCACCGACCTCCTCGATACCGCCGACAGCTGGCGGGGCATCCACCTCCGAACCACCCGAGGGAACTGGGGCGAGGACCCCGACGAGACGACTCTCCTCGCCGGCACATCCACCACCGGTGCCGTCATGGGACACACATGGACCGTGTGCGCCGGTGACCTACAGGTCTCACTGTGGCCGGCGGCGAACTGCCGGATCCTCGCCGACGCGTTGAAGAAGCTCGCGAAGGGCGACAAGAGACATGCAGTCGATGTTCGCATCGATGGGAACACGCTAATCGTCGTCGAGGCCGCCACCCTCTTCGACCATGGCGCCGAGTTCCAGTTCGAGGTGCACGACGCCAAGGACTTCCCGATGTCGCGGCTGCGTCGCATCATCGACGGCGATCCGCTCCCGACACCACGCGATGGGGACGGCGTTGAGCGAGAGAACACTCAACGCACCACCTGGAATCCAGCCAGCATCGAACCGCTGCTGAAGATCGCGAACCGGCGGAAGGAACAGCTGCACCTCTTCCGTACGCACTCCAACCAGATCCACCGGGCGCAGATCGGTAACCAGTGGGTCGGTGCGGCAGCCCCGGCGGTGGCCTGGGATCACGACGACCCGGACAAGCCGAACACCGACGTATACCTCGACCAGTCGGCGCCAGTGGATGGGGCGTGGCTGCTCCGGTATGGGGGCGGTGTGTTCGCCGGGCGCGAGGCCGATGAGGACACGCCCACCGCGACCGTGACCGCGATTCAGCCGGCGCTCGGCGAGGAGCCACCAGAGAGCGAGGCCGAGTGATGTGGCCTGGCAGCTCGTCAAGGAAGTCTTCGACACCGCCCCGAAGTGGATGGGCCCGACTGAGCGTCTCGTGCTCGTCGCGCTCGCTGAGTGGGCGGACGCCGACGATCGAACTTGCTGGCGCACCGCTGCCGAACTATCCGGGCGTATCGGGATCTCCGAGGAAGGGTTGCGGAAGTCGATCCGGAAGCTCGCCACGTATGGGGTTGATCCTCGGGTGCCGATCGCGTTCAAGGACGACGGGTCACCTGTCTTCGCGTACCGGGGTCGGGCGACGACGTTCCGGATCCCGTACCTCACAAGTGCTGTGGAACCACCTCCGAAAGGTGGGAGCGCAGTCCCACCTTTCCGATCTTCCACAGCCTGTTAGCAATTCATCCACAGGTGGGACCACAGTCCCACCATTCGGGTGGAGAAAGGTGGGACTGTGGTCCGGAAAGGTGGGACCACAGTCCCGTGAAGGTGGGACCACAGTCCCACCCAGTCCTTCCGAAACCAAAAGAAACCAATCTTTTGCGCGCGGCCAGTTTCCGAGTTGTGCACAAGTCGGTGCGAAATGACGGCCGCATACGCCACCGCCCTCCTCATCGCCTGCCCCGACTGCGGGGGTCCGGAAGGCGAGCGGTGCACCCTCACTCTCTTCGACGGTCGGACGGTCCGACGCAGATGCCCCTGCATCGCCCGCGTCAAGGCCGCCCCGCCCAGTCACTCCACCCCTGGACCCGAAGAGGCTCCACGGCCCGCACAGCCGCCACAAAGGGACATCACCGAACCGCTCCACCCCAACGAATCGAGCAGCGAATGAGAGTCCTCGGTATCGACCCCGGCGCCAAGGTCACCGGCGTGTGCGTCATCGACGGCCGCGAAGTGGTCGCCTCCGTCGACGTCGCCACGGCACACGACCTGTTCCCCGCACACCGGGGCTACATCCAGGAGGTGGTCAACCAGGCGTACCGCCTCCTCGACTCCCTCCAGGTGCAGACGGTGGCAGTGGAGGCGATCACCCGACCGTCGTGGCACATGAAGGGCCGGGCCGCCGCTGACCCGACAGCCCTGCTCGCGACAGCTGAGGTGCTCGGCGGTGTTCTCGGGTTCGCGTGGCCCGTCCCGATCGTCCAGGTGCAGCCGGGGAAGAACGGGTCGCAGCCCTTCGGCACCTACCCGCCCAGCCTGATCACCCCGGCGGAGCGGCGGGCGCCAGGCTGGCAGCTGAAGACCGCCGGGAAAGGCAAGCTGTGCCATCAACGGTCCGCCTACGACGTTGCCCGGGCAGGGTTGCGGCTCCGCGCGGAGATGGTCCATGTCTGAGCAACTCCCACCAACCGAGCAATGCCGCTCCTGCAAGGCCCCGATCCGGTGGGCTCGCACACAACACGGCAAACACATCCCCGTCAACGCCGAACCCTCCACGAGCGGCAACGTCCTGCTCGACCACATCGGCGGGGTGCTGCACGCGGGTGTGATGCGCGGCAACCAGCTCGCCGCAGTTCGGCGCACCGACCGCCCACTGTTCCTGCCGCACTTCGTCGACTGCCCGAACGCCGGCGAATGGAGGAAGCGGTGACCGGATGCCATTGCGCCACAACGCACTGGGAACACGAAGCACGTTGCGGCACAACCGCAGAGCTCGACACCGAACCCGACGAACAGTTCGACACCTACATCAACGAACACGCCCAGGAGGCAGCATGAGCACCATCGGGCAAGAAGTCCGCACCGCAGTGGAAGCCGCCGTGACCGCCCTCTGCAACCTCGTCGGCGTCAAAGAGGGCGCTGTAACGAGCGCGGTAGACGGCATCACGACTGCTGTTCTTCAGGCCATCGACCTGCCGATCAGCGAAGTGAGCGACCGCGACGAACTCGCCGCCCTGCTCAACGATCATCTTTCAGAGCGGGACTACGAGCAGGGTTGCCGACTCAAATGCGGCTACTCCGGGGATGACCGAGACGAGCATCTCGCCGACGCCATCCTCGCCACCGGCTACCGCAAGCCCCGCACCGTCACCACCATCGAAGAACTCGACGCACTCCCGCTCCTAACGGTGATCCGCGACAGCGATGGGTCTGTGCATGAACGTCTCGAATGGGACTACGGCCCAGCGCTGCAGTGGACGAGCGACGGCGCGGAGGACATGCACCCCAAGCTCCCAGCCACCGTGCTGTACACGCCCGAGGAGGCCGGCCGTGGCTAGAGATGCGCATCAGGTTGAGCCGCAACCTGTCGCCGAACTCGTCGACCGCTGGGTGGACCGCGAACGCAACGCTGCCGCCGAGTACGACAACAAGGACCTGCTCGACGAGGACGGCATCTGGACCCTGCACCGCCTCGCCGCCGAGATCTACACGCGCGGCCACGAGGACGGCGAACGCGTCGCCGACGCCCGCAACCGTGCCGCCAACGTCAGGAAACGAGAAGAGGCCAACCGATGAGCAATCACATCATCGATCAGCGATGGATGCGCACCGTGCAGGTGCGTGTCGACGGCCGGCCGCCTATGCCAGACACCAAGTCCATGTACAGCGTGTACCCCGCGAGCCTCTCGCTCGAGTACACGAGCGTCGACGGCAGCATCTGGAATCTCACCTCCGCCCGTGTCATCGGGCACCGGGTGCTCAAGACAGGGGAGGCCGGCAGCACCCTCGCCGTCCAGTACGTGCTCCGCGGCAACGACACCGTCGAACCCCAGCTGCACCCCGACACACCGGGCGAGGTGCTCGAACTGGCGCAGCGGCACCAACCTGTGGAGGTCGCAGCATGAGCGAGACCGTGCCGACGATGTCGGATCAGGACCGTGTCACCTATTGGTGGAGCAGGGCGATCGCGGCGGAAGCCAAGCTCAAGCCTCGCAAGCTGACCGACGTCGAAGGGCTCAACGCGCTGCCGGAGTGGTCTGCGATCCGGGTCGTCAAACGCAAAGGTCACGACTTCGCTACCTACTACGAAAAGGTCGGCCGTCACAGATGGCTGGCACTCGACCCGGGCGACAAGGCCGACGGCGAAGACACCTGGCACGCAGAGGAAATTCTCCGCTTCAACGAGGAGATCACCGTTCTGTACGTCCCCGAGGACGGTGGACGATGAGCTCGGCAAGTCGACTCACCACCACAACCGGGTACGAGAACGAGGCGGATGTGTGCCGTCGCCTCGGCTGGCTCCCCGGAACGCGGCTCGCTGGCGATGAGGGATACGGCGTCACCGTTATCGAGATCACAGCGCTCGGGGAGTCGAAGATCCTCGCGAAGCGTGTCTCGCACAAGGGCAAACCCGTCACTGAAGAGCGTGAAACCACCTGGACCCTGTCCTGCCGCGACTGGAAGGTAGCCACAGCATGATAACCGAACCGAACGATCTCCCCGAGCCGATCGAGGAGGACGGCCAGCTCCTCTGGCTGCCGAAGATGTCGACGGTCATCGCGGGCGTGAACGACGGCCAGGTTTTGATCGACGACACGGTGCGCGGCGAGTACCCGGCCGACCGTGTCCGCGAGTTCGGACTTGCGCTCGTCGCTGCAGCTAGTGCCGCCCTCGAAGGCGGTGAGAGATGATCACCGTCCTGGAGTGCCGCGGCATCGGCGAGACGATCCCGTCGCCGATGCTGGCCAACGTCACCAAACTGCTTGACCCGAAGCGATTCCGGTCGATCGAGGTCCCGTGGTCAGCCCAGTACGGCCCCGTGCCGGCGCCGCTCGGCACTGCGTTCGACACATCACTGCGCGAGGGCCGAAAGATCCTGATCGACATGATCGCCGCCGACCCATACCCGGTGATCCTGAAGGGCTACAGCGGTGGTGCCGCGCTCGTCGGGAATGTCGCCGCCGAAATCGCACGCGGTGAGCACCCCGAACTGGACGTCCGTGGCGTCGGACTGATCTCAGACCCGCTCCGTCCCCAGGATCCGTGGGATCCGCAGGAACGTTGGGGCATCGCAGGATCACGGCCCATCTCCCGGGTCTGGTTCCCTGTCTGGCACTGCGCCGATCCCGCTGACGCCATCACCAACTGCCCGGCGGACAGCCCGTTACGCACGTTCGCCGACCAATCCGCCGCATTCTCACTCGCCGACCCGCGCGCCTGGGGTGCGGACCTGATCTGGCGTCTACGCACCGGACGCTGGCAGGCCACGATCCGAGACTGGCGCAACGTGCACGACGTCCTGCGCACCTACGGCCAGGCGATCAACGACGCCGAGGGCTACCTGACCGGCGACCACACCAGCTACCACCTGCGCCGCTACCCCGGCAGTACTCGCACTTACACCGAGTGGCTTGCCGACCGCATCAACGAAATCCAGGAGTGACCATGCCAGTCCGCTACTTCTATGACACCGAGTTCCTCGAGGACGGCTCGACGATCGAGCTGATCAGCATCGGCATCGTCTCCAACGATGGCCGCGAGTACTACGCCGTGAACGCCGACATGCCTGTTGACCGCATCAAAAAGAACGACTGGATCCTCAACAACGTGTGGCCCCAGCTACCCCTGCGGGGGTACAGGTCCGAGCTCGTCAGCGTCGGCGGCAGTATTCAGCGCAAGACCACTGTGCCGGGCAGCCTCGATACCACTTCGACTCTTGTGCGGCCGAGGTGGGTGATCCGCAACGAGGTCCGGGACTTCATCCTCGGCGACCCCAAATCGGAGGAGCTGCCTGCGATCGAACTGTGGGCCGACTTCGGCGACTACGACCACGTCGTGCTGGCCCAGCTCTTCGGCCCGATGATCAGGCTTCCCGAGGGGATCCCGATGTTCACACGGGACCTGCAGCAGCGATTGAGCGAACTCGGCCACCCGCGAGTGCCCGTGCAGGACACCGGGCTGCACCACGCGCTCGACGACGCGCGCCATGTGAAGGCGGTTTTCGACTACCTCGAGGCGGGTGAGCAGGCATGAGCGCCATTTACGCCGACATCCGCGACGAGCGCATCCGCCAGGACGACAAGTGGGGCGAGCAGAACCACGCCGACGGCACCGGCCCTGGCTACCAGAAGCACGCACACGCCGCCCGTCGGCGGTGCAAGGCGGCTGCCGAGTTCGGGCTGGTGTCATTCAAGGACATCCTCGAGGAGAAGGTTTACGAAGCGTTCGCCGAATCCGATCCGGCCAAGCTCCGGGCGGAATTGATCCAGGTCGCAGCCGTCGCTGTGGCATGGGTCGAGAAGCTGGATCGCGAGGCCCGACCATGACCGCGACACACGACTGCGGCCGGTCGATCGCGAGCATCGTCCGTGAGATCGACGAGCTGCGCGCGGAAAACGCCAAGCTCCTGGCGGCCGCCGAGCAGCGCGCTACCAAATTCGACTTCCACGAGGTCGTGAGGTGGGCCGAGGCCGAGGGCTGGGAACTCGTGAACATCGCGCAGCAGACCCGCCTGTCCGAGCAGCGCGAGCAGGAGAGGCAATCGGAGGCTGCGACAAAGGCTCGGTGGCGCAACCGAGCCGAGGAGGCGGAAGCCACGGTCGCCCGCGTGGAGAAGGTCAGGTCGGAGGCGTTCCGCCCCGGCGACGACTGGCACGGCAGAGTTGTGCTGGAGCGCCATCTCTCCGCTGCACTCGAAGGCGGTATGTGATGGTCGACCTCACTAACGGTCAGCGCTTGCTCCTCGGCGAGCTGGCACCGTGGCAGATCCTCGCCCTGGCCGATGCGCCGGAGTACTGGTGCAAGTGGATCCGCGACAGCAAGGGCGGCGGCAGCGTCCACGATCCCGACTGGCACGCCGCCGGCCTGTGGCGTTCCACGTACTCGTGGGGCCTCGCGATCACCGCGCTCGGCGACTACATGCAGGAGCGGAAGCGGGACGACGCGGCGCACACCGTGACGCTCACGTGGGCCGAGATCACGCGGTGGTTCGAATCGCTGCCCGCCGAGCTCCGCGCCGACGCGCGGCGCTGCCGCAAGGAACATCTCGACGCCGAGCAGGCCCGCGTCGTCACGCAGATCCTCGCGCCCGGCGTCACCGAACCGGAGCCAACACTGTGGTGACGCCGAAACGGATCCAGCGGAAGCGCACGAAGGACTGGCGCATGCCTGAGGGCGCCGTGTACGTCGGGCGGCCGAGTAGGTGGGGAAACCCATACGTCGGAACAAGCCGAGCAGACGCTGTTGCGCTGTTCGAGGACATGCTCCGCAGGGCACCTGTTGGCGACACCGGGCGAACAGTGTACGAGTCCATCCGACACCACCTGCGAGGTAAGGACCTCGTCTGCTGGTGCCCGCTCGACGAGCCGTGCCATGCCGACGTCCTACTCGAACTCGCGAACGGAGGAACCCAATGACAGGACTGGATGCGCCGGTGACCGACCACATCTGCCGTGCCGGCGACAAATGCCAGGGACGGCAACGTGACTCCAAGGACCGCAACGTGTGGGTTCCTGCGGCGACAACGGTGGCAAACACGTTGTGCGACAGCTGCATCAGCTCCGTCGAGCAGGCAGTCGCCACTCTGTGGGGTCACTACATGCGGTTGCATCACATCCTCGGCGAGATGGGAACGGTGCAGCATTCCGCGGGGAAGCACCCGTCACCGTCACCAACAGTCCCCATCAACGTGCACCACGACGCCCTGATGGTCGAGATCGTCCGCACCGTCGACCGCTGTGCCGAGCAGGTCGCGGACGTGCTGCACATGTCGAATCCTGAGCATGAGCGACCAACCGCGCTGCTAGCGGCTGGGTTGGCGATCATCGAGCCGAACATTCGGGTCCTCGCCCAGGTCGGGAGGTTCGACGCCCTGGAGTGGAAGAAGGGCGGCGAGGAGTACGACACCGTCGAATTGGACGGGCCGATCCTCTGCATGAAGCTACTGGATCTCCGCCGGCGCGCGAGGGCCTGCGTGGGCGAACTGCAAGGTAGGGACAGGATGCCTGTCCCCTGCCCGCGGTGCGAGTACAGCGAGCTGGGCCGCTGGCACGGTTCCGAGGTCGTCAATTGCAACGCCTGCGGATCGACATGGACCAACGACGACTACAAACGCATGACCATGATCTTGGCTGACGATTACAAGGAGCTGGCCGGATGACGGGAGACCCATGGCCATGGCCGACTGACACCCAGCTGGAGCGGGCCCGCCGCGTCGCCCGCTCGTACCGGGAGGCCCTCGAATCCCTGAATCCGGGTGTGTGCGAGAACATCGATCGGAAGGTCACCGAGTTCGGGCAGGAATGGATCAAACCGGAACTCGATATGGCGCCGGAGGCGTGGGAGCTGCTGTCCGCACGGGACCTCGAAGTGATGGTCGGTGTCCCTGCATCCAGTGTTCGGGCGTGGGCGGCGAAGGGCCGGTTGACGAAACGCACCAGCGCCGACGGTTCACCTGTGTATCTGGTAGAGGAGGTGCGTGAACTGATCGCCGAAACGCGGCACCGCAAACGCTGACCTCTCTACCAGAGCGCTCCTCCCCCATCGCGTCGGAGCGCTCTGGTAGCGTCTGTGCCAGCGGTCGACCTGTCTCTTCATCCGGGTCGACCATTTGTCGTCTCACCGGAAAATCCTGTTTCAGCGCAGATGGTGAGACTCCCCTCCGCTCGACTTCGGTGCCGGTTCGATCCCGGTCTTCCATTGGCATGGTGTCTGTTCGGAGGGGTCACAAATCCCCCAGGGTGCGCGTCTGGGGCTGGCGCAGATCGCAGCTCACTTCCCGAGCGCGGTGCGACGGGAAACAACGCGCTCAACTTCACAGGAGGACGCCATGCGCGACGCAATCGAGTTCGTCCGAATGTTCATCGCTCTCCTCCGGATGTACGTGCTGTGATGGCCGGCGTCCTGCTCGACCGGGTCTTCGACGCGATTCAGCGTGTGCTCGTCTGGATAGCCACGAGGTGAGGATGTGCCCTGGACTGCAGCCTTCGCAGACGGCACCAACGACGTCCATGTGACACCCGACGACGATCTCGTCGACCACCTCACCGAGGACTGTCCGTGCGGCGTCACCACTGAGCCGATACCTGGCCCTGACGGCAGCATCGCCTGGCTGGTCACACATCACAGCCTCGACGGACGGGAGCTGCACGAGTAGCGGAGCTTTCACCCGCCGGTGAGAGAACCTGCCTGACCTGCAGCGAAGGAGGGCGGCGGTGCAGTCACTCCTCGACCAGTTGTACGACGCCGGCGCCAAGCTCGCCCACGCACAAGCGCAGAGCGACCTCATCGGCGTCATGCAGCTCGAGTCCCAGATGAACACGCTGCTCGACAGCCTGAGCGCCATACACGGAGGAGACGACGATGCCAGCATCTGACAACGATCTGCGTGACCGCCTGGTCGACGCACTCACCGGCGATGAGGAAGAGCTGCCGCCGCATCCCACCGACGACACCACCGAGGTGCGGGCCCTTGCCCGTGGCCTCGCCGGTCTCGCGTTCGGTGACACCGCAGCACCGCTGAACTTCAACACGATCACCGAGTACTACCAGCCGCTGGCCCAGTCGATCCTGAACTACCAGGCCGGGTGGCACATCGACCCGAAGGCCAAGGCATGGCGGAGGATCGACCATGGATGACACACATCGCCACTGCGGTCAATGCGGTGAGACCGTCCCCTTCGACGCCATGTGCGCCTGCGATCAGCAGGCATGGGACAAACTGAAATCAAAACAGATAGACAACCACCCCGAACCCGGTGGCCACCACGCGTACGTAGGCAACCCGCCCACGTGCGCGTGCGGACTCGTCTACGGATCCGATGACTATCTGCAGCGACTCGACATCGCCGGCGCCCTCCCTCTGTACCGCCGCGATCCGCTCGACCTGGTCGTCGCAACGATGCTCGCCTACGAGGCGGCCTCACATGCCGCGGCCACGTAGCCGCGTCTGCTCCATGCCCGGGTGCCCGAGCATCCAGACCGAGCCGCAGTGCCCCACGCATCGAGCTGAGCGTGACCGACACCAACGACGGACCACACCGACGAAGGTCACTCGCACGTACGCCGAGCAGAAGCGCCGTAAGGCCGCAGTCGACACACACAGGGCCAAGTACGGCGACTGGTGCCCCGGCTATGCGCGACCGCCTCACACGGCCACCGACCTGACCGCCGACCACATCGACGAGATCAGCCTCGGCGGCGCACCCGGCGGCCAGCTCCAGGTGTATTGCCGGTCGTGCAACAGCTCGAAGGCCGGGCGTAATCGCCGCTGACCTGCGGAAACGCAACTGGTTGCACATGCAACCAACGCTCTGACCTGCGGAAACTCACCCCCCAGGGGGTACCCCCGAGGGCCGAAAACGCCCTCGCCGCGGGGGAGGTCCCTCGCGGTTCGCAGAACCTGAAATGTTCCGGGAAGGGAGGGCTGTGGCCGCGACATCACCGCGAGCTCCTCAGGAGCTGGGACCGGGAGGCAAGGCGCTCTGGCGGGCGATCACCAAGGACTACGAACTCAATGCGGTGCAGCAAGTCCAATTGGTCGAGGCATGCCGCGCGAAGGACCGACTCGACAAGCTCGACCTGATCCTCCGCGGCGACGCCGACACCTGGGTCGACCTCGTGCACCGGACGCAGACCGAGGACTACGAGATCCGGATCGACGACGCACTCGCCAAGGCGAACGCCACCGGCAACCTGCTCAAGCAACTGCTAGCCGCACTCCGCCTGCCGGATGAAGAGGGCAAGAAGCCGCAGCAGCGGGGTGGGGCTCGCGGTAGCTACAAGCCGACAGCGGCGCCCAGCGGGAAGACGGCGGCGTCGAGCGGGAAGGTGTCGTCCCTCGATCGTGCCCGGGCCGCGAAGTCCGGTGCCTGATGCCGTGGGCGGGACCGCTCTTCGACGGGCACGTGTGCTCGGTCGGCTACGAGGTCCTGGACTGGATCCACGAGTACGAGTGCCATGGCATCGGCGACATCCAAGGCGATCCGCTCGACCTCGACGACGAGATGCGCGAGCACATCATCGAGTGCTACCGGATCGATCCGACCACCGGTCGGCGTGTGTACAACGAGGCTGTGCTGTCCCGGGCGAAGGGGCGCGCGAAGTCTGAGATCGCGGCGCTCGTCGTGGTAGCTGAGGCGTTCGCACCGGTTCGATTCGACGGTTGGAATGCTGACGGTCAGCCGGTGGCGCGGCCGGTCCGGTCGCCTCTGATCAAGTGCCTGGCCACCGAGGAAGGGCAGGCGGGAAACACCTTCTCGAATGTGGCGTTCATTGCCGGCGAGTGGGGCCAGGACAACTTTCCGGAGATCTACGGCGGCGTTGGTGGTGTGCGCCGGTATCAGTCGGCTTCGGCGATCTACCTTCCGCAGGGTGGGGAGATCCGGGCGTGCACCTCGGGTGCGGCCTCGAAGGACGGCGGCCTCGAGACTCACATCGTTCCGGATGAGACGCACCTGTATGTGCTCCCCGAGCTGCGGGAGATGTACGCGACGACTGCCCGAAACATGGGTAAGCGCAAGGACGCCGACGCCTGGATCCATCAGACGTCCACTGCGTACCGGCCCGGCGAGAACTCGGTGTTCGAGACCACGCTGACGTTGTGGCGCAAGGGTGAACTGCCGCCCTCGGTGTTCGTCAACCACCGCGAGGCCAAGGGGAAGATCGACCTCGAGGACAAGGAACGGACGCTGCGGCAACTCGCCGAGGCGTACGGCGCCGCGGCCGAGTGGATCGACCTTGAACGCAAGTACCGCGACATGCGGGACGTGCGGATCTGCCCCGACGGCGAAACCGCGGCCCGGTATTTCCTGAATCGGCCGATGTCGTCGAAGGACGCGTGGATTGCCGATGACATCGTCAAGCGGCAGCGCCAGCTTGGCCAGGTGACAGGCACCAAGGGCTTTCAGGAGTTGGAGCCTGGAACAGCTGTTGCACTGGGTTTCGATGGTTCGCTCAACGACGACTCGACGGTGCTGATCGGTTGCCGTATGTCGGACGGGTTCCTGTTCCCGATCGGGATCTGGGAGAAGCCGCAGGGCAACGCCGGCAACTGGTGGGAGGTCCCGAGGTCGGATGTCCTCGCGAAGATCCGGGAGGCGTTCGACCGATACAAGGTGAGTCGCCTCTACGCCGACCCGCACGAGTGGCGCTCGGACATCGACAAACTCGCCGAGGACTTCCCGGAGCGGGCCCTGCCGTGGGCGACGACCCGCGACATGCCGATGCACTCGGCGCTCGACCGACTTCGCACCGATCTGGTCAACAAGTCGGTGTTCCATTCGGGCGACAAGCTTTTCGTGGAGCACTTCTCCAACGCCTACGTCCGCAACAAGGGCATCTACCGGCTCGTCCGGAAAGAGCACCCGAAGTCCGATCGAAAGATCGACTCCGTCGTCGGCGCATCCCTCGCCTACGAGGCACGAGCGGATGCGATCGCAGCCGGATGGACTGCCGAGGAACCCGATAACCGAATGTTCTGCTTCTCATGAAATGGAGGGCCACGTGACCGTCGCTCTGCGAACGACCCTCAGCTCCGATGAGCGGGACATGATCGGCAAGCTCAACGCGAAGCTGCACAAGCTGCAGCCGAAGGACAAGCTGAACGAGGCGTACTTCGAAGGTGAGCAGCGACTCAAGCAGATCGGTATCGCTGTCCCACCGGAGCTTCGGGTGTTCGAGCTGGTCATCAACTGGAACCGCATGTATGTCGGTGAGATCGCGCGCCGGCAGAAGATCAAGTCGATCATGGTCCCGGGTGGGAAGAAGAAGCGGAGCAAGGCACTGCAAGAGGGGTTCGACGCGAACAACCTCTCCTCCGAGATCAGCCTCCTCAACACCGAGACGATGATCTTCGGCCGTTGCTTCGGAACCGTGGGAACGAACGCCGAGGACGAGGAGCATCCCCTCATCTCGATCGAGTCGCCCCGGCACATGTCCTGCCTGATCGACCGATCGAGACGCCGGATGGATGCACTCTTCCGGCAGTACCGCACGGAAGATGGGCAGCGTGTCGGCACACTGTTGCTGCCTGACAAAACCATCCAGGTCGTCGCAGGCCGGGGTGGCTGGGAGATCGACGAGGTCGGGGACGACAACGGCATCGACGAGCACAAACTCGGTCGAGTTCCTGGAATCCTCTTCCTCAACCGCAGGCGCCTCGGTGGTTGGGACGGCACGTCGGAGATGGCGGACCTGATCCCGCTTGTCGACGCCGCGGCGCGCGCCCTCACTAACCTGCAGGTGGCTGTCGAGACGCACTCGGTTCCGCAGAAGTGGGTTCTCGGTATGTCGAAGGGTGACTTCGTCGACAAGAACGGCCAACCGATCCCGGTGTGGCAGGCGTACTACACGTCGATCTGGGCGAACCAGAAGTCCCCGAAGGACGTGCAGGTCGGTCAGTTCTCGCCGTCGGACCTGAAGAACTTCCACGACACCACGAATCACTATGCGGCGATGGCGTCGTCGGTGACCGGTCTGCCGTTCCGGTTCTTCGGCCAGAACACCGCGAATCCGGCCGCCGAGGGTGCGATCCGCGCCGACGAGTCGCGTCTGATCTCGAACACCGAGGACAAGAACGAGGCCCAGGGCGTCGGCATCGGCTGGTTGATGGCACTGTACGAGCGCTTCCGAACAGGTGAGTGGCCGGCCGCCGGACGGGCAATGAAGGTCGAGTGGCGTAACCCGGCCACCCCAACGAAAGCCGAGGAGGCCGACTTCATTCAGAAACTCAACGGCGGCACACCAGTGCTGTCCCGTGAAGGCTCGTGGGACGAGATGGGCTGGGACGAGGCCCGCAAGGACCGCGAACGCGGCTACTTCGAACAGGAAGCATCCGATCCTGTCCTCGACCGCCTCACCCGGGACCTGAACGTCGACGACCCCGCCGCTGATGATCCCGCAAGCGTCGGCTGACTACTACCGGGACCAGCGACGAATCACCACCACGGTGCTGCTGGCCGCCCGGAAGATCTGGGGCACCCGACCGCCGAAGGACTTCGACACCTGGTTCCTCGCGCACATCGGCGAACTGTTTGAACTGGTCACCGCCGGGCAGGCCCGCGCGGTCGAGTCCGCGGACTCCTACGTATCGGATGTGCTCCACGAACTCGGCACCCCGGTGGAACCGGATGTGGCACTGTCCACGGCGCCGCTGATCGGTGTCACCTCCGATGGGCGACCGCTCGATTCGCTGATTTACGGCGCCGTCATCCACGTGAAGGGCCAGATCGCCAGCGCTGACACGGTGACCGATCAGGTCATCTCGTCGGCGTGGGAGTCGGGGCTCAACTCGCTGATGCTGCGCATGCAGGTGCAGGTCGCCGACGCTGCCCGGGCATCGACGGCGATGAGCATTGCCTCCCGGCGTGATGTCGGGTACACGCGGATGCTCAATCCGCCGTCATGCTCGCGGTGCGCGGTCCTGGCTGGCCGTTTCTACCGGTGGAACCGCGGGTTCCGCAGGCACCCCGGTTGCGACTGCAGACACATCCCCACGCGCGAGGACACTTCGGGGGATCTGCGAACCGACCCGAAGGAGTACTTCGACAGCCTGACGAAAGCTGATCAGGACAAGATCTTCACCAGGGCGGGCGCGGAGGCGATCCGCGCGGGCGCCGACATCAGTCAGGTCGTCAACGTCCGCCGAGGCATGTCGACCGCACAAACCAACATCGGCGGCTGGATCCCGAAAGGACAGCTCGAGCCCCGCACTGTCTACGGACAGCAGGTGTTCACATCCGACGAGGGAGTTACCCGTCGAGGCCTGGCGTACAAAGCGATGAGCCGCGCCGGGTACGCACAACGGCAGACCGACATCCGCAACGGTAAGTACTTCCAAGCGCGGGCGCCGCGGCTGATGCCCGAGACCATCTTCGAGATCGCCGACGACCGCGACGATGCACTGCGTCTTCTCAAGCTGTATGGCTACCTCGCCGACAAGAGTCCGCGACCGCCCGGCCGGTCGTCGAAAGTGAACCCGGGTCAGCCCGGCGCACGCGCTCCCAAGTCAGCCGGGGGTGGCAGCTCACCCCCACCGTCGGCCGGGAAGGATGTTCTGGTGCCCGGAGACGATGACGGTGAGACCCTTGCCCGCCTGCTCGATGACGATTTCGCCGAGTGGGCTCGCGGGATCACAGAGGAGCAGCGGAAGGCGATCGCCCAATGGCAGCGTGCCGATGATCGCTTCTACCAGCGTATGCAGAAAGTACTTCGCGACGGCGTGGACGACCCCGAAGCGGCGGATGTTCTGGAGCAGGTATTCGAGACAATCGAGTCCGGGGTGCTGCTGCGCGAGGTGGTGACGTGGCGTGGCATCCGCAATACGAACGGCCTGTTCGGAGTCGCAAACAATCGCCTCGACGAGCTGGTCGGTACCGAGGTGCCCGCCCCTGGGATGCTGGCGGTCACGACATCCCGAAGCCTTGCCGTTCGCGAATTCACGGACCCGTCGTTCGGCGGCGGACCTGCACTGTTGCGTATGTCGATCGGCTCAGGCACGCCGGCGGCGTGGGTGAAACTTGTCGGTGATCCGGACATGGCGTATCAACGGGAACTGTTGCTCGCGGACGGACAGCGGATGCGAGTTCGGGAAGTGTCATACACTGGTGATCTGCCGATCGTCGATGTGGAGGTGATCTGACAATGCCGATGAGCAACAATCGCCTGTGGGATGACAGCGTCTTCGCACCACCTGGGACACCGCTTCCACCCCCGCAGTTCACCATCTCGCTGATCACACGCCTCGGGCTTGCCCGAGCTAGCGACGCGGAGAAGGCGAAGGGGATCGAACAGTGGCTTGAGTGGCACATACCGTCTGAGCGGCTGAAGAAAAGCCTGATCAAGAGCGGCTACAAGCACCTCCTGCACCTCCCCGCTTAACACACACCACAGACAAGGCCCCGTGAGCAATCGCTCCGGGGCCTTTGTCATGCCCACATTCGCCCTGCTCAGCGCAGGGATTCTCATAGCCACCCGCACGGGGTGACTCCATGCCCGCAATGGGCGACCGAAGGAGATATCCGCATGTCGAGCACCATCCTGCCCATCCACCCCATCACTGGTCTCACCGCACTGGGACTGACCAAGAAGGGGCGTCCGATCTGGCCGGTCATCGGCGGAAACGGTGAGGACGACGGCGACACCGGCGACAAGGACCCCGACGACGAGGACCCGGACGAGGACCCCGACGAAGATCCTGACGCCGATCCCGACGACAACCCCGACGACGAGGACAAGCCCCTCGGCCCGAAGGGCGAGAAGGCCCTCGCCGCGGAGAAGGACAAGCGGAGGGCAGAGCGCAGCCGCCGAATCACCGCCGAGCGGGAGAACCGTCAGCTCAAGGCGCAGCTCGCCTCGAAGGCCAAGCCGAAGGTCAAGGAACCCGACGACGACGAGCGTGAGCGTGTCATCGAGGAGCGCCTGACCGCCCGCGCCAACTCCCGCATCATCGCCGCGGAGGTGAGGGCAGCGGCCGCAGGGAAGCTGTCCGACCCCGCGGATGCACACAGATTTCTCGACCTCGATCAGTTCGAGGTCAGCGAGGACGGCGAAGTGGATCCGGACGAGATCGCCGATGCGATCGACGACCTGCTGAAGAAGAAGCCGTACTTGGCCGCGCAAGGCGGCACCCGGAAGGCCCCGAAACCCGACCGCCGTCAGGGCGGTGGGTCGCGCGAAGCGACAGGGACGATGGCCGCCGGTCGAGCCGCCTATCAGGCGCGAAACCCCAAGAAGAACTGACCTCTGAAGGAGGGAATGCACCATGGATCTGCAGATCAAAACCGAAAGCTTCGGGCAGGACGACCAGTCCTGGCTCGCGTCCGCACACGGAACGGACACTGCGCGCACGATCAACCTGAGTGTCGCGACGTTCACCGCGGGCACCCACTACCCCGACGGCTGGCTGAAGTCGGGCCTGCCGCTGAAGAAGGTCGCCGGTGGCCGCTACGGACTGTGGTCGAACGGCGACACCGACCCGATCGAGGGCCACCTCTTCACCGCCACGAAGGTCCCCGCCGGCGCCACCGTTGTCGCCGGCGCCCTGCACTGGCACGGCGCCGTCGTCGTGGCGAAGCTTCCCACTTCCGTCAACGCAGCTGGCCAGGCCACTGCCAAGTCCATCCGATACTTCTAAGGAGACTGAGCAATGGCACTTGTGCTGAACAGCGACTACATCACTCCGGTCGAACTGACCGGGTACGTGCGTGAAGCTCTCGCTGACCGACCCATCAACGACCTCGCGCTGATCGACGATCTGCTGCCCGATCTCGTCGTCGATGACGTCGACTTCCGGGCGAACATCACCGAGCGCGGACTGAAGCGCATGGCGAAGTTCCGCAGCTGGGACGTTGAGGCGCCGCAGTCGAAGCGGAAGGGTGTGACCCGGATTTCCGGTGAGCTGCCCCCAATTTCGGAGAAGCGGCGACTCGGTGAATACGACCGGCTGCGGCTTCGGAAGGCGGATGCCTCGATCATCAAGCTGATCCAGGACGACGCCGTTGAGCTGGCGGACGCGCTTCGCACCCGCCTGATCGTGGCCAAGGCGCAAGCCCTGACGACTGGAAAGGTCAGCCTCGCGGAGGACGGCATCGAGATCGAGGTGGACTTCGCCCGCAAGGCAGGCCACACGATCGTGGCCACGACGGTGTGGTCCGGGGCTGCGGATCCGATTGCCGACCAGGAGAGCTGGTTCTCGACGTTCCGGATCTCGAACTCGGGTAACCCGACCCGGGCGGTCACGTCGCAGCGGGTGATGTCGAACCTGATGAAGAACGCTGCGATTCGGGCGTACTGCCTGCCCCCCGGCTCGACGCAGGGGATCGTGACCTTCGAACAGGTCAACGCCCTCTTCACGTCGTTCGGGCATCCCCGGTTTGAGATCTTCGACGCTCAGGTCGAGGACTTCGATGGGGATCCGACGCGGCTCATCCCCGATGACTCCGTTCTGTACATCGGGTCCGCCAAGCTCGGCGAGACCCTGTGGGGTACCACGGCCGAATCGATCGAGCCTGACTACGAGATCGACGCGTCCGAGGCTCCCGGCATCGTCGTCGGTTCCTACATCGACAACGACCCGGTCGGTCGCTGGACCAAGGCGTCCGGGGTCGGCCTGCCGATCCTCGGCAACGCCAACGCGACCATGATCGCGAAGGTGCTGTGATGGGTGGCCGCCTGTCCGCGTTCGTCCACGTGGCCGACGAACAGGGCACCTATCACCAGTTCGGCCCGACCGACGCGGTGCCGGAGTGGGCTGCCGCGCAGATCACCAACCCCGCCGCGTGGGCCGACTCCCCTGCTGCAGTGGTGATCGAGGAGCAGGACTTTCCCGCCGGCGAACCGACCGAACAGTGGAAAGTCCCGGAGCTGTTCGCATACGCCATCGCGAACAGGGTCGACCTCGGTGATGCCAAGAAGAAGGCCGACATCGTCGCAGCTATCAAGGCTGCGGAGGAATCGCCTGAAGCCGGCACCGCGGACGCGAGCGGTGAGGGCGACAGCGGAGACGAGGGCGACGGTGACGGCACCGCCTGAGCCGCTCATCACCAGGACTGACGTCGAGGATCGGCTAGGGGAAACCCTGGCCGATCCCGAGGTCACCCAGGTCGAGTCGCTGATCACCTACGCGTCGTCGAAACTGAGGTCTCGCCGCTACCTCGCCATCGACGCGCGAATGCTCGACGGAACCCTCGACCGGGATCTCGTCAAGGGAACCGTTGTCACCGCGGTCGCCCGTGCCCTCGACGTGATCCGCACCGGGCTGCGCGTCCGGAGCAGCCAGTATCCGGAGAACACCGAGCAGTACGTTGACGCCGACCCGCGGCTCATCTACTACACCGACGACGAACTCGCCGAGCTCGACCCCGATGTGGGTGAGACAAACGCCGGCGCCTTCACGATTCGAGTGTTCTGATGCCGAAGTTCCAGGATCCATGGGTACTACTTCGACACAACGAACCCCAGTACGACGAGTCGTCGACGGGCAACAGAAGACCAGTCCCACCGACCGAGGTCCCGTGGACGGGTGAGCTACAGCAGCGGCAGCTGTCGGCATCATCCGTCGACGCCGGAAATGTCGAGTTCGAGGACGGACACGTCAAGAGTTCCTATGTCCTTCTCCTCGACCCGGGACTCGACCCCCTTCCTGCCGCGCGAGACAAATTCCGCGACGCAGACGGCGACGTCTATCAGGTGGTCGGTAAGGCGCGGGAACGGCGTCCGCGCCGGCGTCCGCGCCGGGTTGCATACATCGTCGTCATCGTGCGTCGATCCAACGACATCAAGGAGTGAATCAGTATGGGCGAGAACAAGTCCGAACCTAATCCGAACTTCGTCACCTTCACCACGGAGGATGGCCGAACGGTCTCCACCGCGGCCGGGTCGCGGCGACACCTCGAACATCTCGCCGAGCAGAAGGCGAAGGCCGAGGCTGTTGCCGACGAGACCGTGCCCAACGCGGGCGCCGAGACCGAGACCAGCAACGAACTCGGTGCGGCCGATGCCCCCGACACGGCGGCCGAGACCGGAACCAACGGTCGACGCGCCCGCGGCAGCAAGGTTGCCGGAGACACCGGCGGCAGCTGATGGCCGCCCGACTGAGGGTCTACCCAGGTCCGCTCCGTGGTGAGGCGTTCGAGGCGTCCTTCGACGGACGCCTCGACATCGGCCAGACGATCGCGGATGAGGCCCAGGCCGACGCACCCGTTCTCACAGGTGACTACCGGGACGGCATCAGCGTCGAAGCTGTCGGAAGTCGTGTCTTCGTCGTCGACGACGACGAGGACGCGGTCTTCAAGGAGTACGGCACCGTCGACACTCCGCCGCACGCCGCCCTGACAAACGCGGCGTCCAGGTACGGCGACTATCAAGGATGGAGGCCGCGATGAGGATCGTGCTCCCATATCCGCCTGGAGCGGTGCGTGAATATCTCATAGGCGTCGAGGAGTTCACCGATCTGATTCCGGCATCGCTGATCACCACGCGGGATACGCCGGACGTGATCACGCGGCCGTTCGCTCTCATTCGACCAGTGGTCACACCAGGCAAGGACCCGATGCTGCGCCGGCCGATGGTGCAAGTCGACGTCTACTCCCCGGATCTCAACGTCATCCTCGCAAGCGCCGATCCAGAGGTCGTGGCGCTGTTCGGTGGCGTGGACCCGGAGGAGTCGACGTGGAACATCGCGGCGCTCGCCGGGGAACTCCTGGGGCGCGCGCGACAGCAGACCTTCCGCAACTGCACTTGGGCTGCGGAATGGAAAGAGGGTCCGCTGTCCATTCCCGAGAAGACACGCGGCGAGGACATTCCGCTGTTCCGCTCGCCCGTTCGGGTCGAGCTCAAAATGCTGGTCCGCTGACCAGCTCCACAACGTCCCGCCCCGGGTGCTTGCCTGGCACGTCCGGGGCGGGACCACCCCACTGTGCTCACGGCAACTGTGAGCCGATCCAGGAGGAATATCCGTGAGTAACTTTGCCAACCCCCAGGACGCGTACGCGTGGCTCGACGGCGACGCCTTCCGCGGCACCGCGGGCGCCGGTATCCCCACCAACGTATTCACGCTTACCGGCACCACTCTTCCGCTGACACCCGCTGTGACCGGACCGCCTGCGATCCCCGCCGTCACCTGGCCCGCCTTCGGCGGTGTTGAGGCGGGCATCCAGAAGACACCCTCACAGAACGTCACCAAGCTGCATGCGGCGAACTACCGCAAGGCCCCGTACAAGGTGATCCGCGAACCCCTCGACGACACCTTCAAGTTCCGGGCCCTCGACTACTCGAAGGCATCGGTCCTGACCGCCCTGCAGGGCGGCTCGATCGAGGAAGTCGGAACCGGAACCGGCATCTACGAATGGGTTATCGAAGAGGCCGAGGAGTTCGCTTTCCTGTGGGTCTCGAAGCAGGCATCGGATGGTGTCGCGTTCTACTGCGAACGGGTCACGCTCGGCGCTCCGGTGCCGTCGACGGTCGCCGACGGCAAGTCCATCGACGGCTTCGACTTCGAAATCATCAACCTCGCACCCGTGCGCCGACTGCGCACCAAGGACGACCTCGCCTGATCTGGCGTAGGTAACCCGACCACCCGATACGGAGATAACCCATGCCAGGCAAAAGCAAGAACACCGAGGACCGGGACGAGACCACCGAGGCCGTCCCGGTCTCCGGCTCCGAGGCGTTCGAGCTCACCAGCGACCTCGCCATCCCATCCGCCGATCCGGTTCCTATCGCATTCCTCGGGAAGCCCTACTCGGTGCGTCGTGGCTACGCCCCGGAGGAGGTACTCGAGTTCTTTAACCTCTCGCGAAAGCGTCTGTACGACAAGATCCTGGAGATGCTGATCTGCGAGGGGGATCCGGCTGAGCTGTGGGCCGCCTTCGAGAAGAGATCGATGCCCGAGTTGATGCACGTGTACCTGCCGCGGATCTACAAGATCGCGGGCCTGATGAACGCCCAGGGGGAATTCCTCGCGTACTGATCTCCCTCACCACTGAGGATGGTTGGTACGCAGCCTATTCCCGGTTCCGGCGGATCTTTCACACGGACCTGCGGTACGAGATGGCGAACACGTACTGGCGCGACGTCGTGGCCATGCTTGAGGACGCCGAAGAGCAGGATCAGCAACGGTTCCGAGACTCGGAGAATCTGGCGATGCTCGTCGACCGCGAGGACTTCTACCTCACCGGCGAGTACGTCGACAAGATCACCGACCCTGATGACCCCGAGGTCAAAGCAGCCCGAGAGCGCCGCAAGCGGGCAGGGATCAAGCCGCCGCCTGTCCCGGTGCTCCGTCCTATTGCGCTTCGTCGCGCGGATCTGACCGAGCTTCGAACAGAGCAGCATGACGCGCTGATGGCGCAGTTCACCCAGCCGAGGGCAGCGGCCCCCGACGACCGAGTCAGCGCTGACGAATTCAAACGTCTCGCAGACCGGATCGACGCCCTGCAATAGGCGGCCGAGGGATGGACTTCGGGTGGGGTTCGTTCCTAAGCCGTCGAAACAGTGCTGCTGCCCGTTCTCGAATCAGTGGCAGTGTCGCGTCGCTTTCCGAACACCCCAACAGCGCCTACTGCCAGACCGATGGCAACGGTGAACCCGACCAAGATGCGTCGGTCGCCGATTAGCTCATTGCAGGTGCTTTCGAACTGAGTGAGGGGTGCGATCTCAGGATCAAGGCCGAGGCTTCTGCGAACACCGTTCAGGTCTTGCTTGAGCTGGTGGTCGAAGTCCACTTTCTCGGCTTCGGAAGTATCGGGGATCAATGCGCTCCCGCAACTGATCGTGTCCCAGCTCCAGTGGTCGGACGCTTTCAAAGGCCAGAAGCCGAGAGCGATTCCGGCCAATAGCAGTACAGCTCCGATGCTCCCGATCGCGGTTGCCGAGATCTTGCTGAGTTTCATTTCTTCTCCCTGGACCAGTGGTTTTCGGGAGCTTACAGCGTGGTTCACCCTCGTCGTCTCCGGTCGGCGATTAACACGCAGATAGCTGGAGGTGCTCAATGGCCGGTGGCCGCATCGACATCGAGGTTGGGCTCGACATGAAGTCCCTGCCTGCGCAGATGCAGGCAGGGGCACAACCCGCTCTCAACATGGCGAACAAGATCGCCGGTGCCATCGGCATCTCGCTCGGTGCGGCTGCCGCCGGGGCGACGGTCAAGCAGATCATCACGATCGGCAACGACTACACGAACACGATGAACACGATGCAGGCGGTGTCGAAGGCGACCGACTCGCAGATGGCAGCGGTATCGGAGCGGGCGAAGCAACTCGGCAACGATGTCCAGCTTCCGGGAACGTCCGCCTCTGACGCCGCTGCGGCGATGACCGAACTCGCCAAGGGCGGATTCACAGTCGAGCAATCCATGGCGGCAGCGAAGGGCACCCTGCAGCTGGCCGCTGCCGCGCAGATCGATGCAGCGTCGGCGGCCACAATCCAGTCGCAGGCGCTCCAGGCGTTCGGGCTCGACGCCAACTATGCAGGCAAGGCAGCAGACGTTCTGGCGAACACCGCAAACGCATCATCCGCCGAGATGACGGACGTTGCACAAGGTCTGCAGCAGGCCGGCAGCGTGGCGAATCAGTTCGGTCTCACGATCGAAGACACGGCAGCATCGCTGGGTGTCCTCTCCAATGCCGGCATCCAAGGGTCGGATGCAGGCACCCTGATCAAGTCCACGCTCCTGGCCCTGACGGATCAGGGAAAGCCTGCGCAGGCGGCGATCAAAGAGCTCGGCCTGACGGTCTACGACGCGCAAGGCAAGTTTGTCGGGATGTCGTCGTTGTTCGGCCAGCTCGACGCGGCCGCGGAACGCATGACTGACGAGCAGTATCAGGCGGCGACGGCCACCCTGTTCGGGTCCGACGCGATGCGTCTGGCTGGTATCGCAGCCGAGCAAGGCGCTGGCGGGTTCGACACCATGCTAGCCGCCGTGAACCGGCAGGGCGCTGCAGCGGAGGTCGCCGCGGCGAAGACGCAGGGGCTGCCGGGTGCTATGGGTTCGGCGCAGAACGCTGCCGAGAATCTCGCCCTGGAGATCTACGACCTGGTCGACGGCCCGATGGAGTCCTTCGCCCGGGCTGCTGCCGACAAAATCGGACAGGCCACCCCGGCAATCGTCGATGGGCTCAAGTCTGCTGGTGAAGCTGTCGGCGAGGTCGGATCGAAGTTCCTCGAACTACCAGCCTCCGTTCAGGTGGCGGCCGGCGCCTTCGCCGGGATCAAGGCGTTCAACCTCGACGACACCGTGGGCGACTGGATCGAGAAGGCCAAGACCAGCCTGTCCGGATTCCGCGACGAGATGGAAGAGGTTCGCCTCACCCTCGCCGAAGAACAGCTGGAAGCCAACCCACCTGAGCTGCAGTCGAATACCTTCGAAGGTCAGTTCGAGGAGATTCAGTCCCTGCTGGAGGGGCAGGAAGAGTCGATCTCTGACCTGGTTGCCTCGTGGTCCACCTTGGAGGCGCGCGTCCCGGCGGTCGCCCGCATGGGTGATGCGTACAGAGACGTGTCCACCCGCGCCCGGGATATGGCCGACCGTCATCGTGATGCCGCCGCCCAGACCTCGGGGTTGTCCAGCCGCCTCCGGTCCGCCGGTGCATCGGCAGTGCAGTTCGGTGGTCAGCTCGGAGGAATCGCCGCCGCCGGTGCGAGCGGGCTGAAGTCTGCAGTCGGCGGCCTGGTCTCGGCCATGGGTGGCGGGTTGATGGTGGGTATCACCGCCGCCACCACTGTGGTCGGTGCCTGGTACCAGAACATCAAAGAGGCCGAGGCTCACACCAAGGCCTACGATGACGCCCTCAAGAACATCAAGACCACGCAGTCAGCCCTCGGTGACATCTTCTCCCTGAACGAGGGCAAGTACGACGACCAGGCGATGGCGAACATCACCAGCCAGGTCAACGACCTCTCGACCGCGTACAAGGAAGCCAGCGCCAACGACGCCAAATGGAACAACGTCGCGTCCGACGTCATCGGTGACATCGTCATGCCATGGCGCGGGGCGGGCGACGACATCTCCTTTGAGATGGACCGCATCGGCCTGGCGAATCGTCAAGCGCAGGATGCCCTTGGGAAGACCAAACTGTCCAGCGAACAGATCGCCGAGAAGCTCGCCTCGGACGACACCACCTGGCGGGAATTCGAGAAGACTCTCCGCGCCTCCGGCGACGGCGGGGCGAAGGCAGCCGATGATCTGAACAGGACCCGCAGCGAGATCCAGACCCTCAACGACATCGCCCGGCGCACCACACCTGGGTTCTTCACGATGACGGAGGCCGTGAAGGTCCTTGCCGACGAATCATCTAGCGCCGCAGACCGACTCGACGCCATGCGCACCGTGCTCGACATCATGTCGGGAAAGCCGATCGCCGCCTCCGACGCCTTGCAGAAGTACAATCAGCAGGTTCGCGAGACAGCGGCGGCCACTTCCGAGGCGTGGGACCGCACGCAGGGCTGGGGCCAGGAACTGGTCAACGCAGACGGCACCGTCAACACAGCGAGCGCCAACGGCGACAAGCTCCGCACAATGCTTCGGGACATCACCGAGGCGACCCTGACCGCTGCCTCGTCCGGCAACGACATGGGTCCGATCTGGGAGAAGAACGCCCAGCAGTTCGCCGAACTCGGCACCGCGGCTGGGATGTCGAAGGAAGAGATCGAGCGGCTCGCTGCGTCGGTCGGGTACGCCCCGAAGAACTTCGAGATCCTCGCCAGCCTCGCTGGTGCCGACAGCGTCGAGCAGCAGCTGTTCGCGATCAAGGCGCTGCTCGACCAGAACGCCAACGGGATCGACATCCCGATCTCGGCGCTCACCGACGACGCCAAGAAGGAGATCGAGGCCGCCGGCATCAAGGTCGAGGAGGTCACCGGCAAGCCCGGTGTCTTTCACATCTCGGCGCCGAACCAGGAGGCGCTCGCCGCCATCCAGGCGGTGATCGACAAACAGCTCCCGGGCAAGACGCTGATGATCACGGTCGACGCGCAGGCCACCGCGGCGGCGCAGCGAGCGTTCAACGCCACCGGGCAGCAGGGTCCGGTCGCACCGATCCTCGTCGAGCCCAAGGCCAAGGGCGGCGAGATCAACGGCGGCACCCCCGGCAAGGACTCGGTTCCGATCCTCGCGATGCCGGGCGAGCACATGCTCACCACGGAGGACGTCGATCGACTCGGCGGCCAGGAAGGTGTCTACCGATTCCGGGCCGCGCTGGCGAACGGAGAGGTCGGCAAGTTCGAGGTCGGCGGCGCGGTCGGCACAACCGCACGGGAACGGATCGAAGCTCTCGGCGCGGCGATGGACGGCGTCCCCTACGTGACCGGTGGTGCGTCCCTAGCAGGTGCCGACTGCTCGGGATTCGTGGCGCAGCTGCAGCGTGCAGCTCGGGGCGAGGAGGATCCGCAGGGCCGGTTGGGCACTACATATGACTTGCTCGCGGGGAGCTGGCCTGACCTTGTCCCTGGTACCAAGGGGCCATTCGTCGTCGGAACCAGCGAAGAGCACATGGCCGCGACGATCTTCGGCACCAATTACGAGTCCGGTGGGTCTTACGGTGCCGCGAAGGTCGGCGGAACGGTGGGCGCGTTCGATGCCCAGTTCGGTGGCAACCAGTACTACCTGCCGTGGGAGAAGTTCTCCCCGGCTATCACCTCGGCATCGGAATCAGTCGGTGACTACTCGGACCGCGATTCGTCGTCCTCGTATTCGTCGTCGGGCAAGAAGAAAGCGACGTGGACTGCGAAGGACGAGACGGACCTCAAGTCCGCGGTCGTCGCTGTAGAGCAGGCGAAGGAAGCCCGGGAGCGCGTCAATGCCAATCCGAAGAAGACCGACGCGGACCGCCGTCAGGCGCAACTGAAGGTCGAGAAGGCTGAGCTGAAGGTCAAGGGCTACGAGGAAAAGCGGGACGCAGCGAAGGCAGGCAAAGACGCACCACCGGCCCCGGATGCACCCGACCTCACCACCGCGTACACCGACGACGAGCTCAGCCTCCGCAGCGCTGAACGCGCGGTGGAGAAGGCGCGCCTGGACCGCAACGAAGTGTACGACGATGCCGAGTCCACCCAGGACGACAAGGACGAGGCTGATGACCAGCTGCAGCAAGCGATCAACTCCCTCGAAGAAAAGAAGAAGGGTGACAGCAAGTCGGGGGACTCCTCGCTTCCCAGCACCTGGTCCGACTTCTTCGGCGAGATCGGGAAAGAGTTCATCAGCAGCAACGTCAGCGACATCCTCGGCTACTACGGCGCCGACAACATCGGTCCACTCGCCCAAGCGGGTATGGCTGTGGGTAAGGCAGCGGCGAACGGCTTCAAGGAAGAGCAGGACAAGACGTCCGAGCGCAAGCTGCCGTTGGCCGACGTCCCGATCACCGACGAGGAAGCCAAGACCCAGCTGCCGGTGACACCGTTCAGCACACCGGACTGGATGCAGAACATGCTCAAGTCCCTTGGTGATGTGAAGGTGTTCGACACCGGCGGGCGGTGGCGTCACGGAGAACTCGGCCTCAACCTGTCCGGCCGGGACGAGTTCGTCCTCAACCCGCGGGAGACCGCGGACATGGACGAGACCAAGCGCATGTTCCAGGTGCTCCGGGCCACCGGACAGAACGCGCTTGCGGCGCCGCAGCAACAGGCCGGGCCACGGAATCCGTTCGACTCACTGCGGCAAACCGTGGTCAACGCCAACGGCGCCGACCGCAACGAGGTCGCTGCCGGGATCCGCAAGGCCGACCAGGAAGAACGGTGGCGCTACGCGCAGAATCGAGGACTGGGAAATTGACATTCTTTCCTGACGGCACCGCGAACGTTGTTCTCGCCGGTCCGGGTGAGTCGTCGGATCTGCCGGAACGTGCCTGGTACCTGTCCGAGCACCACCTCGTGGGGCGTGAGTCCTGCGGGGTGGTGCTCGCACCCGGATGGGCGGACTACACCGAACCGAAGGCGAACCACCTGTGGTTCAAGACCGCGCGCGGCGAGGGTGCGTTCTGGCTCGGCGCAGTCACTGAACCTCGGGAGTTCTTCCTTCCCGTGTATGTGCACCGAACACAGGGGCGCCCGTTCCACGACATCAACGACGGGTTCTGGTCGGACATCGACTACCACTTCGAGTCCAGGCTGCACGTCAACTCGACACGGGGCACGAAGTTCGTCGACTTCCGGTTGGCGGATCAACCGAAGGTAGCCACCGAGTACGACCCCATCTTCGACAGTTTCCAGCCCTACCTGGTGCCGGTGATCTGCGGCCGGCCGTGGTGGTTCGGACCCGAGGACGTGTTCGAGTGGGTCAACGGGAAACCTGTCGAGGGCCGCAAGCTCCGCAACTCCGGCGACCAGAAGGCGTCGCCGGAGTGGACGATCCAAGGCCCGGGCGCATTCCAGATCCCGGATGGGCAGGGCGACACCGTGGTGACGACCCCGAACCTGTATCCGGGTGAGATCGCGCGTATCCACACCGACCGATCGAAGTACATCGCGAAGTCCAACATGCGCCCGAACCTGTACCGGGACATGGGTGCTCAGCGGTTCCGATATCCGGTTCCCGGCCGTAAGTCGCTGGACATGTCGAAGCTGCGGGTCATCGGCGGCAATGAGTATTCGTCGGCGGTGTGCACGATCAATCCCAAGTCCAGGAGGCCATGGTGACCACCCCGGTACTCGACCCCTCGCTGGATCAGCCGTCAGCACTGGACTGGTGGTCGGCGCAGATGCACGCCGAACTCATCGATGGCACCCCCGCCCGCGGGGACGCCGCCGAGTTCGACATCGAGATCTTCGACTCCGCGTACGGCCCGCTCGGGATGATCGGCGACTACGCGACGTGCAAGGTGAAGTTCACCCACAACGCGGTTGGAGTCGGTGAACTCGTCCTCGCGGGTGACAACGAGTTCGGCAAGCTGATCATGTCCTGCGACGAAACAGTGGTTCCGATCCGCGTCACCTACAACGGCCGGCACTTCGACTCCCGCGTCCTCAAGGCCGTCAAGCGCGGCCTCAAAGGTCAGAAGACCATCACCGTCACGTTGGTCGACACGTGGGCGTGGTTCCACGCGATCATGGCGTACCCGATGCCGCTGCCCGGCTTCGAGGAAGCGCAGATCACCCCGCAGGATCTATACATCGGTCCGCTGCGCGGCGGGATCTACTGGTACCTGCAGCGCAACGTGTGGCGGCTCCAGCTCCGCACCGGCCAGTGCCCGATCACGCTCCTCCCCTACGACGCACTGCACGACACCTCCGAAATGGTCACCATGCAAGCCCGGATGGTGCCGTTGGATGAACTGTTCACCGAGCACCTCAAGGGCAAGTCGGTACAGGTGCGGGCACGGATGTGGATCAAGGACCGCGACCCGCAACCGATGCCCGACAAGATCACCCTCCTCGAGTCCCAGGTCATCGTCGACGTCGTCGACCGACCGAAGACCGGCGGCCTGGTCAACACCGGCACCATCATCGACTCGCTCGTGAACACGATCGGTGAGGCGATCGCCGACGGAATCGACGCAGTGATCGGTGGTTGGATGCCCGGGCTGGCGGACATCATCACCGACAAGCTCAAGCAGCAGGAGCTGCCGTCGTGCATCTGGTCCGAGGACTCCGATGGAATCCTCGACGCCACAGTCGAAGCCACCCACCCCAATGGCTACTCGGCGGTGGTCGGCGGGACCAGCCCGACGTGGGTGAACAAACTCCTGCAGATGGGTGTGGAGGCCGGGATCACCGCCCTCCTGGCGTGGGCCGGGCTGATCATCCCCGGTCTGGCGACCGCCCTGTCCGGAGTCCTGAACGACATGTTCCTGGCGTTCATGAAGGCCACCGACTACCAGCTGAAGAAGAAGCTCGGGAAGTTCGCCCTCCCCGAGGTGTTCGGCAACGGCGGGTCCGGCGCCTACACGTGGTCTGGTAAGGCGGTCGCCGAGAAGACGTTGTTCGAGAACGCCGGCAAGCGCCGCGCCAAGGTCGAGGTCGTCGACTGGGCACCGTTCGGTGCGTTCGAGGACTTCGACACCGGCCACCTCGTCGGCTGGGAGGACTCCGACGAGGACGACACCCTCTTCGACCGCGTGCACTCCATCGAGGTCGAAGACACCCGCGAAGACCGGGTCAAGGTCACCTCCGTCATCGGCGACGACGAACCGGACAAGATGCCCGGCCAACTGATGGGCGAGAAGATCGCCCGCCTGTTCTCGTTCGTCAACGCCGCCGCCATGGCCATGAACTGAGCAACAGAAATCGCTGGCGCTCAATATAACTCGACAGAGGAGATATCCATGGGCACACGCTCATACCAGGGCTACACCCACTCCGAAAACGGGTGGCCCATCGTCGACACCGCGGAGATCGTCACCGTCACCGTGCCCGGCACCACCCAGCAGATCGAACTGTGCCGCGGTGACGTCGCGACCGTCCTCGTCGGATGGATGATCTGGTACCACCGCAACGTCGAACCAATCGACCGGTTCAAACCCCGCGACGACTGGGGCTTCTCCTGGGACAACGACGTCCCCAACAGCAACCACCTGTCCGGCACCGCCGTCGACATCAACGCCACCCAGTACCCGTGGACCCGGCTGACGATGCCGGCCGACCGCGTCGCAAAGGTCCGGGCCGGTCTGAAGCTGTTCGAGGGCTGCATCTTCTGGGGCCGCGACTGGGCCCGCGTCGACGAGATGCACTACCAGATCGGTGTCGACGCCGCCCGACTGAAGGCGTTCGCGGACAAGCTCAACAACGGCCACCTCGGGATCTACGGCATCCCACAGCCCGGCCCCATCATCCCCGCACCGACCCCGACTCCGGAGGTACCCGTGACAAACATCTGGGACATTCCCATCCCTACCCAGTTCGGAACGCAGATGCCCGCGTGGGAGCTGCTGTCGTGGATCGACGGCCGCCTCGTCCGCACCGAGATCACCGTCAACGCGTCGATTGAACTGCACCGGCAGAACCAGCTGCTGCTCGCCGCCATCCTCGACCAGCTCGGCGGGCTCGGCACCGCCGACGCACTGCTCGGCAAGGACATCCCCGGCGGGCCGTTCCAGGGATTCGAACAGGGCGGAGGCCGAACCCTCTACGACCTCACCTCCGCCCTCGCCGCCACTGCCGGGATCCCCGGCGCACTCGACAAGAAAGCAGGCAAGTAGTCATGGGTGATCACGAATACATCGAGCCGAGTATCGAACTTGGCAGCCTCGACACCAAGGCGTTCTGGTTGGACGCCCTCGACCGCGCGGGACGCTCGTTCCTGCAGAACGTGCTGGTGTTCTTCGGCGCCGGTGTCACCATCGTGTCGGTGTCGTGGACCAGCCTCCTCGGTGCCGCGGCCCTCGCCGCAGTGGTGTCGTTGATCCTCGCGGTGTCGACGGCGACCGCTGTCACATCAGGGAACTTCCTCGTCGACCTCGCCGACCGGGCCGTGCGCACTGGGGCCGGATCGCTGGCCGCCGCGTTCCCGGTGACCGGCAGCATCCTCGATATCGATTGGCCGGCATCGCTCACGATCGCCGGTACCGCGGTGCTGTTGTCCGTAGTGACATCGCTGCTGGCTGAGAACCGTGGATCCGCGAAGGGCCTGCCCAGCCTCGCGCCGGTCGACCGTGTCACGGTCCCGCCCGTGATCAACCCGACCGGGGGCGTCACCGAACTCCGCGGGGACTGAGCGTGGCCGGGCTACTCGATTGGCTCGATACCTTCGGGCTCGGCGCCATAATCCTGGCCCTGCTGCTGTGGATCCGCAACCTGCGCAAGGACCGCGCCGAGTCCGGGAAGCTCGACGCCGAAGCGGCGCAGATCATCGCCGACGCCGCCGCAGCCCTCGTCGGCCCGCTCAGCGAGCGGGTAGGTCGGATGGAGCAACGCATCGAAATCCTCGAGGTCGAGAACACCCACAAGACGAAGCTGCTCGACTCGGCGATCCGGTTCATCCGGGAGCTGCTGTCGTGGATCGCCCGCCATGTCCCCGACCACCATCCACCGACGATCCCTGCGGATCTGGAAAGTGAGATCCAGTCATGACCGGTTTCAACTTCACCCTGCCGATGACGCTGAAGCTGCGGCTGAAGGATCAGTGGGACATCCGCACCACCGGCCGCGGTGTCGCCGAGATCGAGGCCGGCGAGATGGACGTCGATGTCCTCGCATACAAGGGCGACCAGGGTGATCCCGGCCGCGACGGTGTGCCGCCGAGGTTCATGGGCGACGTCGCCACCACCGGGGATCTGCCGGACCCGAACGATCTGGACCCGGACTACGACCTCGGCCAGTGGTGGGGCATCACCGGAACCAACGACGCCTGGTTCTACAACGGCACCCCGACATTGGAGCGCCGCCAGAACTACATCGGCGCCCAGGGTGTCGCCGGTCCTGCGATCACCCTGACCAAGGGCACGATCACCCAGGGCACGGACTGGAACTTCTCCCTCGAAGAGGTCGGTTCCAACGCCTACAAGCTGAACATCGTCGCCAAGCCTGGCCCCGCCGGCGCCGACTCCACCGTCCCGGGCCCGACCGCAACGATCGAAACCGCCTCGGACTTCGACGACACCACCGAACCCAAGACCGGCGACGTCCTGGTGAAACTGGCCAACGGCAAGTGGGGCCCGGGCACCGTCGCAATGTCCCCTGGTGTGTACAAGAAGGTCGGGTCCGAGACGTCCTGGCTGGCGATCGATACCGGCAACAACTGGTCCGGCGACTTCCAGACGATCACCACCCTCACGATCCCCGCCCAGCCATGGGCTTACGAGCCGGACGTGTACGGTCTCGTCGAGTTCAGCGTCGCGGCGATCAACAACGTGCGGATGGATCTCGAAGCCCGCCTCGGCGCCGTGTCCGGTCCGCTGCTCGGCCGCGGCGCCGGTGACGCGGTGGGGATCTTCGAATCGGAGTGGACAGCCCGCACCCTGGTTCCGGCTGCCGACGAGACGGCGCCCGCCGGCGCCGGGTCGACGATCGTCCCGGCCGGGACCGCGGCAACCATCTACCTGATCGGTCGACGTGTCGACTCCTTGGCGCAGATCCGGTTCCAGACCCGCAAGGAACGGGCGTTCCTGCGCGTCCGCCCGATGCCGGTGATCGCATGACCGACCGCCCCACCCCGGAGTTCTTCGACCCGGCGAACCCGCACATCGGGTTCACCGGGTCGGAGTTCGGCCCCCCAACATCCGGACTGGACTTCTCAAAGCTGACCGCAGTGAAGAAGGCGGGCCAGACCCTGGGCGCGGGGATACAACGCCCAGCGACCGGGATCATCGAAACCCTCACTGGCGTCATCGACGGCAGCCTCGAGGACCTCGAAGAATGGATCCTGTCCATCCCCATCCTCGGCGACATCTGGGCCGTGGTGAAGAAGGTCATCACCGGCGACGGAGACATCGAGATACCCGATATCCTCGGCGACGCCCGCGACTTCCTCGCGAACCTTGACCGGATCCTGCAGCAGATCGTCGACATCCTGCGAGGCCTGGTCGTCACCCCGATTAACGAAGCCGTGCAGGGCGTGAAGGACTGGTTTGCGGATCTCCTCGGATTCCGATCCACCACGACAACGAACGTCACGACTGCACTGACGGCCGCCGAGCAGGCGCAGACCGAGGTCAGCAACATCGGACAGTCGGTCGTCACCGTCGCCGATCAGGTGAACGCGACCATCGGTGTGCCGTACTGGATTTCCCCGAACCCGTTTGAAGACGTGTCTTTCCCGGTGTGCTATCTGATCCCGGACCGCGTCCCCGCGACCCCGACCGGGGTCGCGAACGGTGGTGACGGTGACGGCAGCATCCCGTCGTCCGGCAACCATTCGCATGCCGTCACGGTCACCACCCAACAGCCGATGATGACGATGGTCAACCAACGGCTCTACCTCATCCCGATCCGGGCGTTGCAGAACCGTCCCTACTCCACCCAAGGGTTCGTCACCGACGGCACCGCGGGCATGGGGTTCATGTTCCAAGGGGTCTACCGTGTCGACGCCAGCACCGGTCTCGCGACGAAGGTCTACGACGCGGGCAACATCAAGGGCTCGCTGATCACCGGGTCGACGCCGGTGCACCAGCGGCTGCAGGCGCCCTCCGACATCATCGCCCAGGCGCAGGAGAACATGTACCTCGGTCTGCTCGCCACCGGTGGGGGAACGATGGCGAAACTTGCGGCAACCCTCGCGATGAAGGTGATCCCCCCGGCCGGGGTGTTCCCCCCGGTGCTGACGGGGTACGTCGACGGGCTGTCGTCCCTGCCGTCCACGATCAGCAACGCCAGCATTCAAACCGATTTGGGTTTCCAGGTGTGGGGATGCCTCGGACAGCCGACCGAGGCGTACGACCCCGGCGCCCAGTTCGCGTACTCGGACTCCTTCAATCGATCCGACGGTGCCGGGTATGGGGCGTCGTGGATCACTGTCGGCGCGAACCAGGGCGTCGTCGGCGGGATGGCTGGCATCGTCTCCGGGTTGCACTCCGATGGCGCTCGTGGGGCGTTGTTCATCAACCCCCTCAACACCGACCAGCAAGAAGCGCGGATGATCCTGGGCGACAACCCGAACTCCCGTGGCACCTCCCTGTATGTCCGGTCGCGGAACGACTTCTCCAGCTATGCGGTCGCGCAGATCAAATCAACTGGGAAGTACATCGGGAGCGGCACGTCGCTGTCGAGTGCGACCGTCCGGCGATCCGACACCTCGACCCCGGTCCTGACCGCGGGGGCAGAGGTGGTCTTCACCGTCGACGACGACGATGTCTACACCCTCACCTACCCAGGAGGGGAGATCTCCTGGGACGACTCGACCGGCATCGTCCCCAAGGGAAGTCAATGCCGATACGTCGGGTTCGGGCTCGAACGCGCCGCCTTCACCAACTCCGCACGAGTGAACTCGTGGTCCGGAAAGGACTTCCTGTGATCCACCATGCAAATGAGGAGGCCTGATGGCTCTCGGATACTCCACGGTCCGCGTGAACGTGACCGCACTCGTCGTCGATGGAGTCGACTCCGACGACCTTCCCGACGACACCCCACTGACAGGGACGCTGACCCTCACACCGATGGTCGCCGAAGGCAGCACGATCCTGTACGACGACGCCGGCACATTGAAGATGAAGGCGCTGACCACGCTCGAGGTGTCGATCGACAGCCAGGGAAACATCAATCACCGCAACCGTGACTACGTCAAGGTCGTTGCCCCCACACCGGCGACCACGAACATGGCGGAGTTGCAGTGGCGTGCCACGTTCAGTGACCTGAAGTACGGGTCGAAGTCGACGCGGATCAACCCGATCTACTTCTACGCCGTCCCGGACACCGAGATCAATCTCGCTGAGCACGTCAACGTCGCTCCGAGTTCCACCGCGGTGCAGCTCTCGCGCGGTCCCCGTGGGTTCGCCGTGGGCGAAGTCATCAGCGACGGAGGCGACCTCGTCTTCCGACTCGACGACCAGGAGTCCACCGAGGTGGGTCGCGTGGCCCTTTCCCCAGCGCTGCTTCCCCCCGGCGGTGTCGACGGCCAAGTCCTCGGCCTCGTCGGCGGTCAGCTCGCCTGGGTCAACAGCGGTGCGGCCGATGTCGACGGCCCGCTCGCGCAGGCCTCGTTGGCATACCGGACAGCGGCACTAGCGGCGGGCACCACACGGCTAAAGATCCTCACGATCGGTGACTCCACCAACGACGGCTACGGCAACCCGGGTGGCCCGGACCAGTGGGCGAAGACGTGGCCGCTCAAGCTTGCATCGCTCCTGCGAGAAGACTTCGGTCTCGCGGCCGGCGGCCGCGGCTGGATCCCGCCGTCGACACCGCTGGCACCCGGCAACTACATATGGCGGCCGGCCACGCTGCTGCCGAACGGGTACGCCCTCGACGACCTCACGACACAGGTCGGCATCCCCGGATCGCTGTGGCTGCAGCGCGGGCACGTCTCCAACGTCGACGAGGTCACCTACACCCTGTCGGCCGGGACGACCGCGGTCGACATCGTCACCACCGGCTACGGCGGCAACATGACCTTCACGCCCGCCACCGGATCCCCGGTCACCCTCGACTCCACCGGAGACCGGGTCGTCACCCGCATCACCAACCCCGGATCGACGGTCAACATCCACGCCGCGTCCGGTGTCGGCTTCGCCCTCCTGGGCGTCATCGAGTACGTCGCCGATTCCACGGCCGGCGTGACGCAATGGAATCTCTCCCGGGGTGCGATGGCCGCCCACGAGTACGCGGCGTGGCTGGCCGCCGGCGACAAATCCCTGAAGCCGCTGATCGCCGCCTACGCACCGCACGTCGCCCTAGTCTGCCTCGGCGCCAACGACTACCAAGGCGGACGCACCCCCTCGCAGCTGGCGACAGCCCTCACCGCAATTCACACCGACATCACCGCCGCCAGCGCTGACACCGAGGTCGTGTACCTCATCCGCCCCCTCGCCGACGACCCCGAACAGACCACCACCTGGACGGAGTATGTCGAGACGATCAGCACCACCGCGGCCAGCCTCGCCGCGCACGTTCTCGACACCCGCGACCTCGCCGGCACGGGCCTCTACATCGCCGACGGCGTGCATTTCACGGACGCCGGCAACACAGCCATGGCCCAGGCCGCCGCCGCGTACATGAAGGTCGCGGGCTAGCCAGCCCGCCACCCCACGACAACTGAAAGGCAGAACATGTCAGAGCTCGTCACCGCACACTGGATCAACCGCCTCGTCCGCCGCGACGAACGACCCGTCAAGATCGTCGTCCTGTCCGACTCCGAGGCAGACGGCTTCAGTGCCGGCGACTCCAATGGTGTCAAGGACTTCCGCCGCACCTGGCCCTACCTGCTCGCCGACGAACTCGGCAAGCGCCTGGGCATCCCTGTCAGCAAGTGGATTCCATGCGACACCCCTAACGCCGACCATCCCAACTACGAATACCGGCCGACCGAGTTCGACACCCCCCTCGACACCGCTGATCGGACCGGCGACACCAATGGTGTACCCGGCTCGGTCTGGCTGAGCAACAGTGGCCCCTCCGGGCAGACCCAGTCCCTCACGTGGGATGTCGGCGGCGACACCGACGGGTCGATGTTCTGGGCCGAAGTCGTTGTCCGCGGCTACCCGAACTACGGCACCACGGACATTGACATCACCAGCGACGCGGTGACCACCACGGTCACGCCCGGCGGCCAGCTCGAGCGGTACCACCTCGGCGGGAGCTTCGGCGTCGCCCCACTCGGCGCCGAGATCCGCGTGGACAACTCGGTCGACGGCTGCCAGATCATGGGCATCGTTGAACACAAGAATGACGACGCCGTCGCCAACGGCCTGCACATGTACAACCTCGCCTTCGCCGGCAAGACCGCGCAGGACTATGCCGGCTGGACGGGTATCGCCGAGGGCCTGCCGGAACTCCTGGCGGATGTTCAGCCGGATCTGGTCATCATCGCCCTCGGCGGCAACGACTGGAACGACGGCCGCACCACCGCCGAACTGAAGGCCGACCTCGCGGCGATCGTGGCGAACGTGCAAGGCCGCTCACCTGACAGCGAGTTCTTGTTCATCGTCCCTCGATACAACGACCAGATCGGCCTCGACCCGTGGGAATACTTCGAGACGGCGATCGCCGAAGCCGCTGATGCTGCTGACTCGCTGGTACTCACCACGCAGTGGACGACTCCCCCTGGAGCGGACGGGCTGTTCCTGACCGACGGGGTCCATCTCACACTCTCGGGCGCCCGGTCCTACTCGGATCTCCTGCTCCCGGCGCTGTACCCGAGGTAAGTCGCACGATCCCGCGATTGATATGCCCGCTATGTCAGTGCGGTAGGTGTTGCATCGGCGGTAATAAAATGACCATTCCGACCGAGATCACGAAAATATGATCTGCACGTTCAACGAAAACGCCCCCACTCTCATCGCGAGAGTGGGGGCGTTTTCGTGTGGCGTGAGGATGACCCCGCCGATCGCAGTCGGGAATGCTTGGTCGGCGGGGCCTGCGCCGGGCTGTCGAGGCTTGCATCAGCTACCCGGCGCGAGGGAAATATTAGACGGGAGTACCAGTTTCCGCGAGCACTGGTTTCTGCACCACCGCGAGACATGGGCCAGCGTCAGATCGACCCCGGCCGCACACCCTGGGGCCGGGGTCTTGCCGTCACGTCATCGGGAGGGACGCATGACGACTCACAACGCGCGTCCCGGGCGAACCCCTCAAAAGATCCGCCCGGACGCGCCCAGAGCCGACCATACGCCGCGGGCTACGTCTCGGAGTCGAGATGAACGAACCCCGCCGGCCACGGGGGTTGGTCGGCGGGTCCGCAGCACAGACCGCCCTATCAGAGTGCACTCTCGCCGATGTCATCACGATCGTTCGCGCCCCCGATCTCGAGGAAGGGCCTGGGGCGCGATGCAATGTCGGGCTAGCTGACTTTGCCGAATGTCCATCCGTTGACATGTGTGAGGCTTCCCCGCCACAGCCCGATGTTGACGTTCGCTGAGCCAGCGATCAATTTGGTGTCGCGCAAGTGAATCCAGAGGGTGTCATCTATGTCAACGTCAGTGACCTCCTCGCCCTGACGCTCTGTGTACTGGTTCAGGATGGGTTCGAAGAAGTTCGACATACCTGTCTTCTCTCCGAGCTGGCGGAAGTAGTCGGCGCCCGAGATCAGGTCTCCCGAGATGACCGAGCCATCCATAGTCAGGAGTACCGGAAGCGAATTGCCGGTTGCGTTGGTCTCTGCGACGAGGTTTGTCAGCAGCGGGTCGCGGAACGGTGTGAGGTCGTCCCGCGTGGACTCTGCTTCGATGTTGTCGATGGTCATGGACGAATGTTAGAGGAGGCCCGGCCGGGCGCAGTCAAGCAGCGATCGGAATCACGCTCGCCTCTTCACGATCCAGGAGTAAGGCACGGAGCACGACGAAGCCCTCACCCTCAGTCTCTGAGGGTGAGGGCGTTCCTTCGTTGTCCACAACCTCCGTGGCGCGCCACACGAAAGCCTGGAGCTGAACCCTGACGCGTCCCGCCAGCTCCCAGTTGTACTGGCGGGACGCGATGCGTCGGCTCCAACGGTGGTACGCGAGCCGACGACAGAAGAAACAACACCATGCAGAGTTTGGGTGAGCAATAGTTTCGCGCGAGAACTTGACCACGAGAACCTCACACCCAGTAATGCTGCCGTTTCGATTGCGAGAAACGCCTCCACCTGATAGTCGGTGGGGGCGAAGTAGGTGAGACCCCGCCGATTGCATTCGGGGGTGCTTGGTCGGCGGGGCCTGCGCCGGGCTGTCGAGGCTTACATCAGCCACCCGCCGCGACATGGAATATTAGACGGACGTACCAGTTTCCGCGAGCCCGGACAGACGAACCCGGCCGGCCATGAGGGCGGCAGGGTTCGCTGCGCCCCGCCTTTCGCCTGGTGAATCGAGTCGATCGTCTCCCTGCGCGAACGGCGTAGCGCGCCGCGCCTCACACGAAGCTGTCAGCTCCGTTTCGCGTCGCGAATGATGAGTCTTCTAATTGGCGGGATGTCAACTGCGAGCGCCAAACCCACTAACAGTGCCGCAAAGACCGCGTCCATCACAAGCCACATGACACTGCCACGATCGACGTCCTGCTGGCGTAGCACATTGGAACCCTGTACGACGCTGAACCCGATGAACAAGAACGCGAGTCGCTTAACCCAATCCAGGAACGTCTTGAGTCCGTTATTTTCGGCAGGAGTTTCCTTTAAGGCGGATACGGCCGCCCTTACGTGTTCGACGAGCACCATCTCAACAGTGCACTTCGTGACAGCGATGGACTTCAGTGTCTCCTGGTAACGCGTAACGGCAAGCGCATACTCGGCAACGGCCTCTTCGCTGAACTTCGTCTCCGCGTCGGTGGAGCCATCCCCATTCGGAAGTATCTCCAGCTTCATCATGGTGGGGGTGCTTTCCGAGTCAGCCAACGAGGTGAGGTCCCTGTCTCTTCGCGAGGTAGCCAACAGCGTCGGCGAAGTGGTCTGCGTCCCTCTTCAGTAGGACATCGTCTTCCGGCTGCTCCTGAAGGACGATGCGGAATTCATCACGCCGTTGTTTCCGGGAGGAGAAAGGGAGGACGCGGATGCCTGCCAGAGCAAGCGGAATTCCGATGGCGCCACCGATCACCACAGCTGCCAGGGAGAAGCCGTTGCTTGCCAACTGGTCCGCCAAGGGTAAAAACCCCACAATGCTTGCGGCGGCAACCAGAGCGGTCAGGAGGCCCTGGAACCTGTTCGCAGCTTTCCGGACACGGGTAATCGTGATCTTGACAGGGCGCTCACGGCGCTCCTCTTCCAGCTTGGTCATAACCACACGGGCAATACGATCCGCATCACGTGACGGGATTCCCTTGCGAACGAGAGCGTCGACCAATTCCGCGCGTAGGGTCTCGCTGCGACCAGCACTCAGAGGAATTGAGGAATCAGACATTCCCACCTCCAGATACCGAATTCATTCACTACCCTCCAACCCCATGATTCCGCAAGTATGCACGACGGCGATACCCAATGGGCAATTACTCCCGGGTACGGTGTGCCTTCGGCAGAGCAATTCTGGACCCACCGTCAGTTCTCCAGTGTCCATGTGCAACCGATCGTCTGAACGATCTGCCCTTCGTCGAGCTGCATGTATCCGGGCCCCATTGTGGAGCTGCCGCCTTGAGCCTCGTCCAGTCCTGCACCTTTGTACGGCAGGAATGTCCACGCGCACATTCCCATGTCCGATCGGGGCCCCTGCGTGGAGTAGGTACCGGCGGCGACATCGCTACCCACCGCGAATATTCCGTCGCCGATCGTGGTCTTCGGGGTCTTCACGGGCGGAGCTGTCGTGGTCACCGGCGCAGCCACAGGCTGCCGAGAGGTCGTTGTTGGCGCAGCAGACGGGGTGGCTACCACCGTGACAGTGCGGTAAACAGTCACCGTTTCCGGGGCTGGTGTCGATGCCTTGTCGCCGTCGCCGCATCCTGCAGCACTGAGGGCCACGCTGGCAATGACTGCACTCGCCAAGATCATCTTCTTCACCCGCGCATCAAACCAGACGAAGCGGACGTGGGGTATAGGTCGAACGAATGAGCTTCAGCGCGTGCGACGCGCGAAACGACTGGGGCTTCCCTCCCCAGCCGATCCGCGCGAGTTGGACGATACAGCTACAGCCTGCCCAGTGTCGAACAAATGTGCGAAAATCTGGGAGTGAAGTCCGTCGAACCTGGGACGCCACAATGCCCGAACGGGCATCCTCTCGGGCCGAACGCGTGCATCGTCGGCTGGGAGGTGTGTGCCTGCGATTGCGCCAGCAATGGTGGCCATAGGACGCACTACTGCCGGAGGTGCAGCGTCACAATCCGGACGCCACCGTGCGTCGAGCCTGCACCTCAGGCCGATCGGTGGGCGGGTGCGTAGCGTGCTTCTTCACCCAGCGTCGCACTGTGGTCTCAGTGACGCCGACGATGCGTGCGACTGCCCGCTGGGAGTGGTCGGTAGTCGCGAGCAGGCGGAGCGCGACGTCGCGCCGTTCTTCGGGCGCCATCCCAGCAGGCGGCGGTCCATCTTCGACGGCCGCGACGTCGACTGCCTGCGCCGGGACCTCGTCCGTCACCGTAAGTGCGACGCCCTGCGACTCAGGGCGCATTCTGCGCGCCAGCTCCAGAGCGAACGGAAGGCACGCCGCGGGGACGATCGTCACGGCCGCGGTCGCAGCGCTCGGCAGGGGCCCGGGCGGGACTAGTGCGTTCATGACAGCCGCGAGGATTGATACCGCGGTGCCTGCGACGAGCATCGCCCATGGGTACCAGCGCGACGACTCGAGTCTCAGCACGCCGCGTGCCGCCATGATCGCGAGGCCGTCGACGATCAGCGGCCAGAGATACGCGCCATACCCATATCCCGCACGTAGCGCGAGGTCGACGAGCTTCGAGTAGCTGAGGATGAACGCAACGATCGCAATGCCGTAGGCGAGATGGGAGTCGATCTGATTCTTCACCGGTCTATAACCCTTCGGTGTGATGTGCCCTACACGAAGCGCAGGCGGGGCGGAGGCACGGCCAGCGAACGACGCCAACCACGAGTGGCCACACGCGTGCGCCGTGACAGCGATGCCGCCTTCGCTCCCCCGCACGCCAGGCGTACGGGATGGGGGTATGGGTATTGAGCCGGTCCCGTCTGGTCCCGTCACTCGAGATAATTCACCGCGTTTGGTGCGCCTCAAGCGCAAACAACTAGCCGTGGAAAAAGCGATCCTGATCTGCGAAAACGACACGACCAGGATCTGCGCGAGAATGTGGGCGGACGAGTTGGCGTGTAAGCCGGATCCTGTCCCCGGCGCCGAAGCGCCGGGTGGCGACCATCCATCTGGGCACACCGTCGCCGGGTACCTCGAGCGGTTCACCCGCAGGCTCGGGCGAGCAGCCCTCGAACACCTGCGCAGCCGCACCGCGTTCCCGGAGGACCCGATGCGGCCTTCAACCTTGCTCCGGGCGGGGTTTACCTAGCCACCCCGGTCACCCGGGGTGCTGGTGCGCTCTTACCGCACCGTTTCACCCTGACCGACACCGCACCCCGGAGGATGTGGCGTCGGCGGTCTGTTTTCTGTGGCACTGTCCCGCGAGTCACCTCGGGTTGCCGTTAACAACCACCCTGCTCTGTGGAGTCCGGACTTTCCTCGACTCGGGGCCTGCGCACTGATGTGCTGGTTCCCCGTGCCGCGGTCGCCCGGCCAACTCGTCCGCCCGATCAGCCTACAGTTCGCGCGAACGTGTCATGCCGCCGCACTATGGTCTGAGCATGACCCGATACGCCGCCCTCCTGCGCGGTATCAACGTGGGCGGCATCAACATCAAGATGGCCGACCTTCGCAGCACCTTCGCCGAGCTGGGATTCGAGAACGTGAAGACCGTCCTCGCGTCGGGCAACGTGCTGTTCGATTCCGACCGCGACGACGTCCCCGTGCTGAAGAGCGACATCGAATCGGCACTGCGCGCCGACTTCCACTACGAAGCCTGGGTTTTCGTCCTCGACGTCGACACGATCCGGAAGATCGTCGACGACTACCCGTTCGACCCCGAGCGAGAAGGCTGGCACCCGTACGTGCTGGTGACTCCCGACCCCGAGGTCCTGGACACGCTGCTGCGGATCCGGGACGACCTGGACCCGGAGGTCGAACGCGTGCAGGCCGGAGACGGCGTCCTGTACTGGGAGGTGGAACGGGGCATGACGCTGAAGAGCACGTTCGGCAAGAGCACCGGCACTCCCAAACTCAAGGCCTTCACCACCACGCGGAACCTGCGCACCCTCCTCAAGCTCCTGAAGTGACCCGCCGGTGACTGTTCTGGCAGTGGCGCTCGTCGCCGCGGTCCTCGTCTTCGCGGTCGTCCGTCCTCGTCGGTTACCCGAGATCGTCGCGGCCGCACCGGCCGCCGTCATCGTGCTGGCCACCGGTCTGGTGACGCCGGCGCAGGCCCGGGACGAAGTGACCGAGATGGCCCCGACCGTCGGGTTCCTCGCGGCGATCCTCGTCCTCGCGCACCTCGCGGACGCGATGGGTGTGTTCACCTGGATCGCGGCCCGGCTGCGGCGCGGGGCCCGCGGAGATCCGAAGCGGTTGCTGACGCTCGTGTTCGGGGCCGCGGCACTCACCACGGCCGTGCTGAGTCTCGATGCGACGGTGGTGCTGCTGACGCCGGCGGTGATCGCGACGGCCCGCTCGCTGCGGATGGATCCGCGCCCCCATTCGTATGCCACGGCTCACCTCTCGAACACGGCGTCGACGCTGCTGCCCGTCTCCAACCTGACGAACCTGATCGCCTTTTCCGCGACGGGGTTGACCTTTCTCCATTTCACCGCCGTCATGGCGCTGCCCTGGGCGGTGGCGATCGTCGTCGAACTGATCCTGTTCCGGATGTTCTTCCGCCGCGACCTGGTTCGGCCCGACACCGAACCGGAACCGGCCCGCGATCCACCCGCACCGACCGTCGCACTGTCGATCATCGCCGCGACGCTCGCCGGTTTCGCGGTGTCCGGCTTCGTGGGAATCGCGCCGGCATGGGTGGCGGCGGCGGGGGCGATCGTGCTCGGCGTCGTCGCACTGCGCGACGGCCGCACCGACTTCGGCCGCATCCTGTATTCGGTCGACGTGTGGTTCTGCGCGTTCGTCCTGGTCCTCGGCGTCGTCGTCGCCGGCGTCGCGAACGGCCCGATCGGCGACTGGATCGGCTCCCGGCTGCCGACCGACACGTCGTTCGCGGCCCTGCTCACGATGGCCGTCGTCGCGGCTGTCGCCGCGAATCTGGTGAACAACCTCCCCGCCACACTGCTCCTGCTGGCGGCGCTCGGACCCCACCCCCCGACCGCCCTCGTCCTGGCGATGCTGCTCGGGGTGAACCTCGGCCCCAACCTCACCTACGTGGGGTCGCTGGCGATCATGCTGTGGCGGCGGGTCTCAGCGCGAGCCGGGTCACCCGCGGATCTGCGGACCTTCACGATTCTCGCGCTGGTGACCACGCCGCTGACCCTGCTCGCGGCCGTCGTTGCCCTCTGGGCCTGTGAGTACTTGTTAACCGCCGGCGGTTAACAAGTACTCACAGGTGGGAGGTGTCGTTGACCAGGCGGACGGACGAGCCACCGTCGGGGTAGAACTCGGCGATGCTCAGCGACGCCAGATCCAGGTGCAGCCGGTACAGCAGCGACGGTCCCGCGTCGAGCGCCAGTTGCAGCAGGGTCTTGATCGGGGTCACGTGCGTGACGACGAGGATCGTGGAGCCGCCGTAGGTGGCGGTGAGGTCGTCGCGGACCTTCACTATCCGCTCCCGGACCTCGTCGAAGCTCTCCCCCGCCGGCGGTCGCACCGACGTGTCCGACAACCACTTGCGGTGCAATTCGGGGTCGCGGTCGGCGGCCTCCCTGAACGTGAGGCCCTCCCACTCGCCGAAGTCGGTTTCGGTGAGGCCCTCGTGCACGGTGACCGGGAGCCCGAGCACCTTCGCCGCCGCCGCCGCGGTCTGCTGCGCGCGCCCCAGCGGGGACGACACCACGGCCGCGATGCCGTCGTTGCCCGCGAAGCGCGAAGCCGCGCCGTTCGCCTGGGCCAGCCCGATCTCGGTGAGCGCCGGGTTCCCGCGACCCGAGTACCGCCGGTCGACGGACAGGACGGTCTGCCCGTGCCGGAGCAGCAGCATCCGGGTCGGGGCGCCGGTCGTGTCCATCCAGCCCGGCGCCGCCGGGGTGGGCTTGTCCGACGCCGCGGCGGCCGGTTCCGGTTCGGCGCCGTAACCGGCGGCACCGTCCATGGCCTCGTTGGCGAGGCGGTCGGCGTGCGCGTTCTCGGCCCGCGGAATCCAGGTGTACGTCACGGAATCGAACTTCCGGGCGAGTTCCGACGCCCGGCGCTGCAGCGGAATCATGTCCGGGTGTTTGACCTTCCAGCGCCCGGACATCTGCTCGACCACCAGCTTGGAGTCCATCCGCACGTCCACCCCGGACGCGCCGAGTTCCGCGGCGGCCTCGAGCCCGGCGATCAGCCCCCGGTATTCGGCGACGTTGTTCGTGACGGTGCCGAGGCTTTCCTTGCGTTCGGCGAGGACGGCGCCGTCGGCGGCGGCGAACACCACGGTGCCGTAGCCTGCGGGTCCGGGATTGCCGCGCGACCCACCGTCGGCCTCGACGACGACGCGACCGACACTCACAGACCCGACTCCTTGGTGCGCACCAGGATCGCGCCGCACTCGGAGCAGCGCACCACGACGTCGGGTGCGGTGCCGGTGATGCGGGAGATCTCGCCGCGGTCGAGTTCGATGCGGCACGCTCCGCAGCGGCGGGCCTGCAGCAGTGCCGCGCCGACGCCGTGCTGGCTGCGCTGCTTCTCGTAGACGGTGATCAGGTCGGCGGGGAACTGGTCGGCGAGTGCCGCCCGGTCCCGGGTGCAGCGCTGCTCCGCGGCGTCCAGGTCGGCGACGGCGTCGTCGCGGCGGCGGGACGCGTCGATGAGGTCTTCCTCGACCTGCGACAGCTGCGCACCGGCGTGGTCGTGGTCGGACTGCGACGCCTCGCGCCGTTCCATCACCTCGAGCAGTTCGTCCTCGAGCAGTCCCTGACGGCGGACGAGGCTGCCGAGTTCGTGTTCGAGTTCGGTGAGCTGCTTCGATCCGACCGTTCCGCTCTCGAGGAGCTTGCGGTCGCGGTCCTCACGCTGACGGACGGCGTCGACCTCGCCTTCGAGCTTACGGATGTCGCGGTCGAGGTCGTCGAGGATGATCTCCACGGCCACGGCCGCATCCTTACGGGTGACGCGCTCCGCCTCGAGCCGCTCGACTTCCTGACGCTCCGGGAGCGCGGTGCGTCGGTGGGCGATCCTCGACAGCTCCGCATCGACGCCGGCGAGGTCGAGAAGCTTGGACTGCACCTGTGGTTCGACGTTCACGCGTGGTAACTCCTGCTGTCTTCTGTGAAGGGTTCTTCTGCGGCAGATTGCTGGGTGTCAACCGTACCCCGGCGCATCACGGGTTTCGGCCGGACGGCGCTACGACGACGGCGCGCTGACCGACCACGGATCGGTGCGGACCGCGGACACCTGCACCTGCCACCCCGGTGTGTGCGCGAACGCGGTGTCGAGCACACCCTTCGCCTGTTCGCACCACGGTTGCTCGCTCGCCCAGTGCGCGACGTCGACCAGGGCCGGACCGCCGGCGCGCAGGTGCTCGTCGGCCGGGTGGTGTCGCAGATCGGCGGTCACGTAGGCGTCCACGCCGAGACGTGCGACGTCGTCGAGGAACGAGTCGCCCGAGCCACCGCACACGGCGACGGTGCGGATCGTGGCTTCGGGGTCGCCCGCGGCCCGCACACCCCACGTGGTTGCGGGCAGCGCGCCCGCCACCCGGTCGGTGAAGTCGCGCAGTGTCAGCGGTTCGGGTAGCTCGCCGACGCGTCCGAGTCCGCGGGGGCCGGGGAACGTCGCCGTCTCGAACACGTCGAACGCGACCTCCTCGTACGGGTGGGCGGCGCGCATGGCGGCGAGCATCTTCGGCCGGAGCCCCCGCGGTGCGATCACCTCCACCCTGCTCTCCTCCACCCGTTCGAGCGCGCCGACCGCGCCGAGTGCCGGACTCGCGCCGTCGGTCGGGAGGAACTGGCCCTGACCGGTCACGGACCAGCTGCAGTCGCGGTAGTTGCCGATGCGTCCGGCGCCGGCGTCGAACAGGGCGCGGCGGACCGTGTCGGCGTCACCGGCGGGGACGAGGATCACCCATTTGTCGAGGTTCTCGGTGGGTTGCGGCTCGATCGGCCCGGTGACGGTGAGCCCGAGCGCCGCCGCGAGGGCGTCGGAGACGCCGGGGTCCGCGGAGTCGGCGTTGGTGTGCGCGGTGAACAGGGCGCAGCCGGCCTTGATCAGCTTGTGGACGAGCGCACCCTTCGGGGTGTGGGCGCCGACGGTGTCGACTCCGCGGAGCAGCAGCGGGTGGTGGACGAGGAGCAGGTCCGCGCCGGCGGCGATCGCCTCGTCGACCACCGCGGCGGTCGGATCGACCGCGACCGTCACCGTCGCCACCGTGTCGTCCGGGTCGCCGCACACGAGGCCAACGGAGTCCCACGACTCGGCGAGGGCGGGCGGGTAGGCCGCATCCAGGGTCGCCATCACGTCGGCGAGACGCACCGGGTTCACAGGATCTCCTTCATCGCGTCGACGAGCACGGCGGTCTGCTCCGCGGGGCGCACCGCGACACGGAGGAAGTCCGGTCCGAGTCCGGGGAACGTGTCGCAGCGGCGCACGGCGATGCCCCGTTCGCGCAGGTGCTTGCGCATCAGTTCGCCGTCCGGCAGGCGGAGCAGCAGGAACGGCGCGGCGGCGGGCCGGTGCACGGCGACGCCGATCCCGCTCAGCCGCCGGACCATGTCTTCGCGCCACTCCCCCAGCACCACGGCATGGTCGCGGGCGGCGGCGACGGCCTGCGGTTCGCTGCACGCGGCGATCGCCTCCACCTGCAGGCTGCCCACCGGCCAGTGCGCCCGTCCCACCTGCAGTCGTTCGAGGATCTCGGGGGGCCCGAGCGCGTACCCGCAGCGCAGTCCCGCCAGCGCCCACGTCTTGGTGAGACTGCGGAGCACCAGCACGTCGGGCAGCGCGCGACCGGCCAGCGACTCGTCCTCGTCCGGGACCGCGTCCATGAACGCCTCGTCGACGACGACGATCCGGCCCGGTTGGCGCAACCGCAGGATCGCCTCGGCGGGGTGCAGTACCGACGTCGGGTTGGTCGGGTTGCCGATCACGACGAGATCGGCCGATTCCGGGACCGTCGCCGAGTCGAGGACGTACGGGTCGTCGAGCAGCACCTGCGTGACCGGCACCTGCGCCTCCCGCAGCGCCCACTCCGGTTCGGTGAACGACGGGTGGATCAGCGCCGCCTCCCGCACTCCGAGCCGTGGCAGCAACGAGAACCCCTCGGCGCCCCCGGCGAGCAGCAGCACCTCCCCGGGTGTCCGGCCGTGCCGGGACGCCACCGCGGTCCGGGCCGCGAGATCGGCCGCGACCGTCGGGTACCTGCCCAGGTGCGCCAGCGCGTCGGCGAGGCGGAGGCGCAGCCAGTCCGGTGGCCCGTCACCTTGCACGTTGACTGCGAAATCGAGGAGTCCGGGCCCCGCATCCACGTCTCCGTGGTGACGCAGGCTCTCCCGGCTCCCGGCACGAATGTCCACGATTGTCGAGCCTAAGGGACAATGGTCCGGTGACATCTCTCTCCACCTCCGCGTCCACCGCCCCGTCTGCCTCTTCTGCCCTGTCGGCACCGATCGTGCTGTTCGACCTCGACGGCACGCTGACCGATTCCGCGCCCGGCATTCACGCCGGCTTCCGCCATGCGCTCGCGACGATCGGTCAGCCGGAACCGACCGGCGAGATGATCGACGCCGTCATCGGCCCGCCGATGATCGACACGTTCCGGTCGATGGGACTGGGCGAAGACCTCGTGCAGCAGGCGATCGCCGCCTACTTCGAACGCTACGACCGCGTGGGGTGGTCGGAGAACGCCGTCTTCGACGGCATCGAGAAGGTGCTCGTCGCCGCCCGCGACAGCGGCAGGAGGCTCGCCGTCGCCACGTCGAAGTCCGAGCGGTTCGCGATCCGCATCCTCGAACACTTCGAACTCGCGCACTACTTCGAGTTCATCGGCGGAGCCAGCGACGACGGCAGTCGCCGCGCCAAGTCCGACGTGATCGCCCATTCGCTGCGGAACCTCGGAGTCACCGCCACCGAGGGCGCCACCGCCGACGTCCTGATGATCGGCGACCGCGACCACGACGTCCTCGGCGCCGCGCACTGGGGCATCCCCGCGGTGTTCGTCGAGTGGGGTTACGGGTTCCCCACCGAGGCCGAGCGCGCGCACACGACGGCGCAGACCGTCGCCGACCTCGGGAAGCTGCTCGATGACGCGGCCTGACACCCCGCTGCACGTCACGTTCGTGTGCACCGGCAACATCTGCCGCTCCCCCATGGCCGAGAAGATCTTCGCCGAACACCTCCGGCGGGAATCCCTCGACGATCGGGTGATGGTGAGCAGCGCCGGGACCCACGGCTGGCACGTCGGCCGTGAGGCCGACATCCGCACCAACGAGACCCTGAAGCTGAACGGCTATCCGACGGGCCACACGGCCGCGGAGGTCGGCCCGTTCCACCTCGGCGCCGATCTGGTGGTCGCTCTCGCGGCCAACCACGACCGTGAGCTTGCCCACATGGGCGTGCCCGACGAGCGCCGCCGGTTGCTGCGCAGTTTCGACCCGGACGCCGACACGTCGTCCGTGCCCGACCCGTTCTACGGGGACCTCGAGGACTTCGAACGGGTCCGCCTCCAGATCGAGGCCGCGGTGCCCGGGCTGCTCGACTGGGTGCGCAGCCGGTAACCCACGATCAGGGTCCCGACCTGCGAGCGGCTACCGTGGAGGCGTGCGAAGGCTGAGATTTCTGTTGCGACCCGGCTGGTTGGTGTTGGCCTTGGTGGTCGCCGGATTCGCCTTCATGTGTTTCTACGTGCTCGCGCCGTGGCAGCTCGGCAAGAACACGTCCACGGAGCACCGGAACCAGCTGATCGCCGACTCGGTCGACGCCGAGCCCGTCCCGCTGGAGACCCTGCTGTCCGGCGGTGCGGCGAATCCGGACGACGAGTGGCGCCGCGTCACCGCGACCGGGTCGTACGTGCAGAACAGTGATCTGCTGGTCCGGCTGCGGTCCATCGAGTCGCAACCCGCGTACGAGGTCCTGACCCCGCTGCAGCTGACCGACGGCCGCACCATCCTGGTCAACCGCGGCTACGTGCGCCCGATCCAGGGCACCGAGGCGCCGCCGGTGGATCCGCCGCCGGCCGGGCCGGTGACGCTCGACGGTCGCGTCCGCAAGTCCGAGGGCACCATCGCGGGCAAGGAACCGATCGACGAGAACGGGCTCCGGCAGGTGTACTATATCGACGCGGGCCAGATCGGCGATTTCATCGGCGCCGACCTCGTCGACGCGTACGTGCAACTCGAACCCGATCAGCCGGGTGGCCTCGGCACCATTCCGCTCCCGCAACTCGACGCGGGCCCGTACCTGTCGTACGGCTTGCAGTGGCTGGCGTTCGGCATCATGGCCCCGCTCGGCCTGGCCTACTTCATCCGCGCGGAGTGGCGCGAACGCCGCAAGGAGAAGTCCGCGAAGGCCGCCGACGACGCCACCCCTGCTCCCGCGCCCGTGGCCCGGAAGAAGCCGTTCACCCGGAGCAAGCCGGTGGAATCAGCGCCGAGGACGGCGGCAGAAGCGAAACTGGCCGACCGCTACGGCAAGGGCCGCTGACACCAGCGCCGCACCACCCTGCACCGCGGTCGACAGCCGCACCGCACGGTCGAGGTCGACGGGCCGGGGCGACGGCCCGGATCCGAGCACGGGTCGCATCTCGACGCCGTGCGCGTATTCGGTGCGCCCGCCCAGCGAGATCCCGAGAGCGCCCGCTGCGCTGGCCTCCGCGACACCGGCGTTGGGGCTGGGGTGCTGGGACGCGTCGCGCCGCCACGCCTCCCACGCCTCCTTCGGCGACCCGCCGACCGCCGGCGCGGCGACGACCGACAGCGCACCCGTGAGGCGGGCGGGCAGCAGATTGAGAACGTCGTCCCACCGCGCCGCGGCCCAGCCGAAGTTGCCGTACTTCGGCGAGCGGTAGCCGACCATCGCGTCCAGGGTGTTGGACGCCCGGTAGACGAACAGTCCGGGGATGCCGGCCACCGCGCCCCACAGGAACGCCCCGACCGCGGAATCGGACGTGTTCTCGGCCACCGACTCCAGCGTCGCCCGGGTGAGCCCGTCGACGCCGAGCACGCTGGGGTCGCGACCGCACAGCGACGGCAGCAGGGCGCGGGCGGAGGCGAGGTCGTCCGCCTCGAGGTGCGCGGCCATCCTCGACCCGGTCCGCCCCAGGGACGTTCCGCCGAGCACCGCCCACGCCGCGACGGCGGTCGCGGCCGCCTCGCCGGCCCACCCCCCGCGCCGCGCCGCCCGGGCCGCGGCGACCCCCAGACCGGCCGCTCCACCGACCAGAACGCCGACGTGCACGATCCCCGACGACCGGGAGTCGCGGTACGTCGCCTTCTCCAATGCCATTGCCGTGCGGCCGAATCCGGCCACGGGATGCCATCGGACCGGGTCGGCGAACGCGCGGTCGGCGGCGAAGCCGAGGAGCAGGCCTGCGGCGCGCGCGGTGGCGGGGCGGGAGGTTCGATGCACGCCGCTATTTGTATCAACTAACGTTGCAGGCGATGTAAAGGAGCGTCCCATGAGTGCCGCGATCGACGAGTACCTGGCAGGCAAGGACCCGGACGCCACCGAGCGCCTACTGCAGTTCCGTGACCTCGTTCTGGCGTGCGGCGAGGTGGACGAGCGCGTCCACCGGACCGAGATCGCGTGGGCTCGAGCCCGCGTCTTCGCTGCCGCGTTCATCTATTCGTCGCGGCTCGAGATCGCCCTCGACCTGCGCCGCCGCGTCCATCACCCGCAGTTGCGGGAGGCGTTTCCCACCACGAAGACGGTGATCACGCACCGGTTGACGATCACCTCCGACGATCAGCTCGACGACACCCTGGCCGCGCTCCTCGCGGAGGCCTACGACACGGTGGGTCCGGGCACGCGCAACCGGTAGAGGCCGGCCGGGCCGGACGGAAACGTTCCGGCCGGAATGTCCGATTCCGTGAAACTCTCCTGAGGAACTCGCCAAGCGCCCTTTCGTGCGCCTACCATGGTATTTGCCGCCTCGTTCCCCCCATTCAGGGGCGGCGCACGGCCCCGCCCCGCTCACATCTTCGGTGCTGACTCAACACACCCACGTGGCCCGGCGGGGTTCCGCGCGTCCGTGGGGAATTTCAGTGAGCCATTGGAATCGGCGACTGGGCCTGAGACGATCGAAGGGTGTCCAGCGATGTGACGAAGCTCGGCGACGACGAACTGCTCGCGCTTCTCGCCGAGCACCGAGCGCTGCTCGGCGAGTCGATCGCGAACGATTACGGCTGCGGAACGGTGCGCACCGTCACCAGCCGGATCGCCGAATTCGAGGCCGAACTCGATCGCCGCGGATCGACGGCCTCGCGACACGGCACCTGACCGGCTACCGGGAGGGGCGGCTCGTGGCCGGCGCAGCCCAGACGCCGGCCACTCCCCCGCCGTCCTCGTAACGGTCGATCTTGACGATGCCCGCCCCGGGCTCGGTGGGCCGGTGCGTCTCGTTGACGGCCTGGAAGTCTGATTCGAAGGTTCTGTCGCTCGACGTGCCGTTGCGCAGCGTTACCTTGTACCTGGACATATCAGGAATATGCCACCGCAGGCGAAGCTCCGGGCGATGAACAGGTTAACTCCACGAAACCAGTCGGAGCACCGCAGCCGAACTACGGCTTCCCTCCGATGGCAGGACGTCTGCTGGGGTACCTGTTCGTGTGCGACCCGCCGCGGCAGACGATCGACGAGCTGGGCGAAGCCCTGACCTGGACCCGGCGAGTCAGCAACTCAGCGAGCGACTGCCTGAGTTACGGAACGAACGGCACACACGCCGCGATGCGCTCCGAGCCCGGCGAACCAGCACACTCGATCGAGAAGGGGACGTGCATCATGACTGAATCCGACCTGTCCGCTCTGCGCGAGCGGGCCGCGAACGGCGACCCGACGGCCGTCGACATCCTGATCGAACTCGCCGGCGAGCGGGGTGACATGGCCGAACTCCGGCGCCTCGCCGAAGGTGGCAGCTCCGACGCGGCCGACCAGCTCATCGAAGTCGCCACCGAACTGGGCGACCTGGACGAACTCCGGCGCCTCGCCGACAGCGGAAACATCACCGCCGCCGAGCAGCTCGCGGAACTCACCGCGGAGTGACGCCGGCGAAACGAGAAAGCCCCGACCGCGCACGAACGCAGATCGGGGCCTTGCCTGACGGTGGGCGCGGAGGGTTTCGAACCCCCGACCGCTGGTGTGTAAAACCAGAGCTCTACCACTGAGCTACACGCCCGAACATCCGGCGAGAACCTCGCCGGATGCGCATCAGGACTCTAGCGTGGCGAGCGCTTTCTCCCAAGCTCCCTGGTCACGGGCCTCTCCGGGCCCGTTCATCTCGGCGAACCGGATGATGCCGTCCTTGTCGATGACGAAGGTGCCGCGGTTCGCGAAGCCCAGCTTGTCGTTGAAGACGCCGTACTGCTGCGCGACCGCGCCGTGCGGCCAGAAGTCGGCGAGCAGCGGGAACGTGTATCCCTGCTCGGCGGACCAGATCTTGTGGGTCGGCGACGCACCGACGGAGAGGGCGAGGATCGCCGTCTCGTCGTTCTCGAACTTCGGCAGTTCGTCGCGAACCTTGCAGAGCTCACCCTGGCACGTTCCGGTGAACGCGAGCGGGTAGAACACGAGCAGGACGTTCTTCTTTCCGCGGTAATCGGAAAGCGTCACCTCCTGGTTGTTCTGGTCCTTGAGGGTGAAATCGGGGGCAGTGGTGCCCACCTCGAGCGGCATGACGTGATTCCTTCGGTGAGTGAACGGGAAAGGTGAGACTGTTCAGCGCTTGTTCGCGGGGCGCGACTTCGGCTGAACCAGACGGCTTCCCGACCAGTCTCCGAGATTTGCCGCCGACGTCTGGGTGAGACCGGCTGTGGGTGCGGACTCGGCGATCTCGCTGGGCTCCACGTGACCGGGCTGACCGGTCTTGGGGGTGAGGACCCACACGAATCCATCGTCGGCCAGGGGCCCGATGGCATCCATGAGGGCGTCGACGAGGTCTCCGTCTTCGTCGCGCCACCACAGCAGCACGACGTCGATGACCTCGTCGGAATCCTCGTCCAGCAGTTCTCCACCGATGGTGTCCTCGACCGCGGCACGCAGGTCGTCGTCGGTGTCCTCGTCCCAGCCCAGTTCCTGTACCGCCATGTCGGCAGTGATCCCGAGTTTCTGAGCGTAGTTTTGGGCGTCCGCCGCGGCGACCACGGTGGGGTCCTCCTTTTGTTGACGGTGCTCGGATACCCGAACACCTGCCGGATGAAGATCAATTAGGTGAAAGCGAACATGCTCGAACGCTTTCGCGCAAGCCGACCACGCGAATTTTTCTGAGAATGTAGTGATGCGTGGTCATCGACCGAGCCTACGGTGCCGGAGTCACGATGTGGGGCAGGCTGCCCGAATCGAGTCGCTGAGCTCGTCTCCACGGCTCGCGAGAGTGTTCAGAATGTCTCCGCGTTGCCCGCTGTCGACGGCCGCCGCGAGTTCGCGATAGTTGTTCGCGTAATCGGTGAGGAGTCCGGTCAGGTCCGGGGGAAGTGCGGGTGTGGCGGCGTTCGCGCCGTCCGCGGCCGACCGGAGTGCCGCCGCCGCGGCACTCGCTTTCGCGCCGGTGTCCGCGGCTTCGGCGTTGGCGGCATCGATGAACGTGTTGTAGGTGTCGATCGTGTCGCCGGCCCGGGTCACGAACATCGTGCACTGCTCCACGAGCGCCTCCCGCTCGGCCGCAGCCTTCTGCGAGGACGACGCGGCCACCGATGAGGACGTCGCTTCGGCGGCGTACTCGGCGGCCTGGGAATCGTTCTGCTGCGCGGTTCCCTCGATATCGCCGGCACATCCGGCGATGACGCCGGCGCCGACGATCGCCGCGGCGGCAGCACTCAGCAGCCCCCAGCGGCGCGACGACGTGCGCATTCGTCTCCCCCATGTTTTCGACGACATCGATAAATTCAACATTCGCCCCCGGATCTGCGCAAACGCTACCGAAGAGTAACCCGAGCACGGTGTGCCGACCGCGCCGCAATGGGGAAAGATGAGGGTGCGCCATATTCATAAAGGAGATGGATCGGGCCTAACAAGGCCGCGATCGCATGGAGAGGACGCCACACCGCGCGTCCCACCACAATGAGGAGCAACGTTGTCAGACCTGATCCAGGGACCCGCGTCTAAACCGGATTCCGCCGCACCCGGCGCCGGAGCGGCCCAACCTTCCAACCCCAGTGCGACCCCGGGTTCCGACGGACGCGTGCGCGTCATCCGTGAGGGTGTTGCGTCGTATCTGCCGGATATCGATCCGGATGAGACCACGGAGTGG
>NZ_JARJBD010000357.1:0-617 GCF_029269925.1 Rhodococcus sp. T2V | reverse complement strand
CAGCACGACGGAAGGACGTCCGGAGCACGACGAGCATGTCGATGCCAGCGGAATGTAATCGCCGAAACCGCAGGACACCCCGCGCGGCGCGGTGGCGTCGCCGGCCGAGGAGAAGCCCGCCGCACACACCACCGAATCCGAGGGCAGCGTCCCCGGAGTGGGCCCCGCCCATCAGGCAGGCGTCGACAAGGCCGAGGACAAGAAATAGCTGCTCCAGCGTTGGGTCGCACGGTCTCTTGTAGTCGGCGCGGAATGGAACGGCACGTGACCGAGCGTGCCGAGTTTCACGGCCTGTGTGCTCGGTCGGTCCGGGGCGATACCGAGGGGGTCCCGGTAGAACAGCACCCGCGACATCAGACGGTCGAATGGGTACGAGTGTTGGACATGAGATGGTTTCGTCCCGGACGGACAGGCTCACCGACGCAGAGACCTCGTGCGGGTGGCTGGTGTACCTGGCTGCACAGAGTGCTGCAGCACCCGGGCTTGGTGTCCGCCGTCAAATGCACGGTGGCGGTACTGATCGCTTGGTTGCTGGCCGATCGGGTGTTGCAGAGTCCGGAGTCTTTCCTTGCGCCCTACGCCGCCTTGTTCATCATCGGCACCACGGTCCGCAGCTC
>NZ_JARJBD010000356.1:0-619 GCF_029269925.1 Rhodococcus sp. T2V | reverse complement strand
TAGGTGAGGTGTGCCATGTCGTCCGATGCCATCGTGATCTTGAGAAATGACCACAAGGAAATCCGAAAGTTGTTCCGCGCCTTCCGTGGTGCCGGAGAGAACGCGGAGAAGGAGAAGGGAGAGATCGTCGGCAGGATCATCGAGGCGTTGACGGTGCACACCTACATCGAGAACGAGGGCATGTACCCGCGGGTGCGCGACCTCGTTCCCGAGTTGGAGGACGATGTGCTCGAGTCCTATGAGGAGCATCATGTCGCGGATGTCCTCGTGACCGAGTTGGCCGCGATGTCCCCGTCTGACGAGCGATTCGATGCCAAAACCACGGTGCTGATCGAGAACGTCGAGCACCACATCCAGGAGGAGGAAGACGAGTGGTTCCCTCAGGTGCGTGAGCACCTCGGGCGCAAGAAGCTGCAGGAGATCGGCGCCGGGTTGCTCGAGCTGAAGGAGAAGGCGCCGACCTCGCCGGTGCAACCGTCCGCTCTGAAGAAGGCGGTGGACGCGGTCCTCGATTAGGATCCCGACGCGATGGTTCGCGCATCGTGAGGGGTCTACCCACGGCCGCGGGGAACTCAATCGAAGACGCCCACGATGTTGAGGACGAGCAGGATCGCGATCG
>NZ_JARJBD010000355.1:0-625 GCF_029269925.1 Rhodococcus sp. T2V | reverse complement strand
TACGCTGGCTACCGCCGCATAGGAATTGGTGTCCACATCTCGGGGGGAATCCCCGGCCGTCGCGTTGGACGCGGCGGTCGGGGTAGCACCGGATGCGAAGGATTGCTACACCGCCGCTGAGCACGGATTCTGCGGTGTGGCGGGCGCGATGGGCCACGCCGAACTCGTCGACGCCGTGCGGCATTCGGCGTTGTGCCTGTTGGTGGGCACCCGGATGCCGGTGACCGCGCGGGCCGGCCTCGACGGTGCGCTGGCCGGGGTGCCGGTGGCCAGCATCGGTGCCGAACCGCCCTATCCACCCACGGTGCACGCGGTGAGCATGGACCTCGGGGCCACACTGGCCGAGCTCGCGGCGCTGTTCGAGGCCGGCGGCGAACAGGAACCGGCAGGCCCGCAGGCCCTGACGACGCTGGGGGTGCTCGACTCGTCGGGGCCGGGGCCGGGGCCGGGGCCGGGGCCGGGGCCGGGGCCGGGGCTGCGCTACCGCGAGGCGGTGGAGGCGATCGCGGCGATGCTGCCGGCGGGGTCGGACGTGTTCGCCGACGCCGGGAACACGGGCGCATCGGTGGTCTCGGCCGTGATGCGCGGGGCCCCGTAGGTGCCATCGAAATCGTCGTGAATCTCG
>NZ_JARJBD010000354.1:0-627 GCF_029269925.1 Rhodococcus sp. T2V | reverse complement strand
CCATCTTCACCGCCGCGGCCTGCTCGGCGGGCAGCCCCGAGAGCATCGGCACCAGGCAGGAGGCGAGTTCCTTCTCCGCCACCTCGTCGGCATCCGGTTCGGCAGGGTTTTCGGGGACGGCGTCGACGGCCAGCTCACGCCGATGGGGCGCGGACCGGTAGTAGTCGGTGATCGCGTTCCGGGTGATGGCATACATCCACCCGAGGAGCCGGTCCTGATCGCGCAGATTGTCCAGGCTCTTGGCCATTCGCAGGAACACGATCGACAAGATGTCGTCGGCGTCCTCGGGCCGGGAGACCCGGCGGGCGATGAAGGCCCGCACATCGCTCGAGAAGCGGCGCCAGAGCTGATCGAGATCAGCTGGTGTCGTCGTGGTGGTGGCCGTGTCCTCGCTCATGATCGGTGGTTCCTTTCCGTCTCCAGCATCCCCGCTCGCCGGCGCGGGGGCGACCCCAAGAACGTCCTTTCAGGTACGGACGAACGTGGCCTCAAGCGGACGCAATCGCCGACCAGGCCCTCGATGCGATTCAGTGCGATCGGCCAGAAATTTCTGTTTCTCGATGCCGAGCAAGTGCGTCCGAATCCGGTGTGCCTCGTCTGTATGGGTGTCGATGTCGATGACGGGTT
>NZ_JARJBD010000353.1:0-632 GCF_029269925.1 Rhodococcus sp. T2V | reverse complement strand
GCGAAACTGTTTGTCGCTGATCTTGATTCCCTTATCGGTAGGCGCCTCAGAGGTGTCGGTCGACGTCCATGCGCTGATGCAGGACACGCACGACATCGACGACGCCCTCGGAGGTGACCCGGTAGAACAATATGTGTGACCCGACGGCGAGTTTGCGATAGCCGGTTCGGATCTCGTCACAGGGCAGACCGACCAGCGGATTCGCGGCGGCGCGTTCGATGCCGCGCTGGAGTTGCCGTAGGTACTCCTCGGCCTGGTCGACGTCCCAGCGGTCGGCGGTGTAGTCCCAGATGTGTTCGAGGTCGGCCTGAGCGGCGGGGAGAGCAGAAATCGGCTCACCGGCGGCGCGGCTCCTGTGCGCGTTTGCGGGCAAGGAAGGCGTCGAAGTCGAACGGCGTCGAGGGGCCGCTCCGTTCGCTGTCCGCCAGCGCTTGTCGCAGCGCGCTCAGGTGGGTTTCGCGGTCTTCCAGCAGCCGCAGGGCTGAGCGGACGACGTCACTGGCGGACCGGTAGCGACCCGACGCAACCTCGTTCTCGATGAACGTGCTGTAGTGCTCATCGAGACTGAAGGACGTGTTCTTACCCATGACCCCATGGTACCAATTCTTGGTATATCGCACCGGAGTCTTCAC
>NZ_JARJBD010000352.1:0-632 GCF_029269925.1 Rhodococcus sp. T2V | reverse complement strand
GGCGTTGCCGATGCCGGCGCAGTTCACGGCGACCCGCAGCGGTCCGAGCGACTCCGCGACGTCGAGTGCGGCGGACACGTCGGCCTCGCTGGTGACGTCGCCTGCGGCGAACCGCACGCGGTCGCCGAGTTCCTTGGCGACGGTCTCACCGTCGGAGGAGGGCAGGTCGATGATGACGACGCTGGCGCCGTCGGCGAGCAGTGCCTTGGTGGTGGCGAGGCCGAGGCCGGAGGCACCGCCGGTGACGAGTGCGACGCTGTCGTTGACGATCATGTCTTACCTTTCGGAAGCAGGGTTTTCGGGGGTGTGGGTCAGATGCGTTCGATGATGGTGGCGTTGGCCATGCCCGCGCCCTCGCACATGGTCTGCAGGCCGTAGCGTCCGCCGGTGGCCTCGAGGTTGTTGACCAGGGTGCTCAGCAGGCGGGTGCCCGACGATCCGAGCGCGTGCCCGAGCGCGATGGCGCCGCCCCACGGGTTGAGCTTGGCCGGGTCGGCCCCGAACTCGTGAGCCCACGCCAGCGGCACCGGCGCGAACGCCTCGTTGACCTCGTAGGCGTCGATGTCGTCGATGCTCAGCCCCGACTTGGCGAGGATCTTCTTCGTCGCCGGGATCGGCGCGGTGAGCATGAA
>NZ_JARJBD010000351.1:0-633 GCF_029269925.1 Rhodococcus sp. T2V | reverse complement strand
GGTGCAGGACCTCGGACGGTTCGCCTAACGTGTCGGCGACGACAGACTGCATGGTGGTCATCTTCCTGGCGCTCCTTCGATCGGATCCAGATCTCACGCGGCTTGCGTGTGCAGAGCGTCGGCCTTGCCTTCGACGGCGAAGATTCGAATCGGCGCGACCCACGTCCAGCCCTACCAGCTCTCATGCTGCCACCGCGGCCCAGTTGTCGGGGGTCTAGATCCTCGGCGGGACCGTGGTAGCCGCCAGCGTCGGCACGTGGCAACGAGCCCGGAGACCGCTCCGAGGTCCGCACCCCGTTCGCACTCGCGTACTACCTGGACGCCGGTGTCTGGGTGCTGTCGTCGCCGAACCTGCACACAGGCGTGATCGCCACCAACCGGCGGGCGGTCATCAGCTCCGCCAACGCGTCCCACAGCTCCCACGGTGTCGGCGGCGAGCAGTTCGTCGGTGCCGGCGAGCGAACCGGTGATCATCGCCCGCACCAGCTGTACCCCGACATTCGACCGGATTGGCAGCGCTTTCCGTAATCTGAACTTCGGAAACGACTTCTCCGCCGGCTGTTGGGTTCGTCCTGCGATCAGATCCAGTCGATGTGGACGGAGTCGATGTGGTCGAAGTGGAACCCGAACTGG
>NZ_JARJBD010000350.1:0-635 GCF_029269925.1 Rhodococcus sp. T2V | reverse complement strand
GGGCGATGACTGCGAAGTTCGAGCTGTTCAAGGACACCGCCGGCCAGTTCCGGTTTCACCTCAAGGCAGCGAACGGCGAGATCATCGCGGCCAGTCAGGGGTACACCTCGAAGGCCGCGGCGCAGAACGGGATTGCATCGATCAAGGCCAATGCCGCGTCAGCCCCGACCGAGGACCTGACCTGACCCCACGCTCATGCCATCCCCGAGGTCGAGGACGGACTGCTGACGCTGCTTGCGCGTGGGGTACTCGCGTCCTACGTTGCAGGCCCGGTTCCTACTCCCGGCACCGCAGCCAGGCCTCTTGCCAACCGCCGTCTCTGTCGGTCGCTGTAGGGTCGCCTTCGCCGCCCGCGGGCCGAGACCCATCGCCCCTCCCCCCGCGAGGCCCAGGCCGTACGGCCCGACCGGTCGCACCCCGGCACACCCCCGAGGCCGCCGATGCCCCGGCCAGCGACTCGACGGCCCACTCTGTTCAATCCTCGGGCGTCAGGTGGCTGACGGATCGACGATGAGGTCCTCAGCGTCGGCGAACACCCGCCGTCGATCATCGAGAGCCCCGTTACCGGGAATTCTTCTCGGCGACCGCGGTCGCCGGGTGCACGGCGATCAGGCCGAGACCTTCGCGTCGCTTGC
>NZ_JARJBD010000349.1:0-638 GCF_029269925.1 Rhodococcus sp. T2V | reverse complement strand
GTCGAAACGGTGCCATCGAAGTACCGACCCCCATTGGGGTTGCCGCGTTTGTGATGGTGGTGCCGAAAACAGCACTGCGAGAAAGTCTCTCGAGAGGATGAAATATCTCACGACTCGCCCGTCGAGGATCCACGGGCTGACCATCAGCGCCGGGAAGATGTCGGGCATGTGGTCGACCGACTCGTTGGCCAGCATCAAACTCGCCGACCTTGACGCCATCTGCACCGTGCTCGGCTGCGAGGTCGGCGAACTACTTCCCCGAGCCCGATAAGGTCACTCGCCCGGTCGGCCACGAGCCCGAGGGTCCGCCCGCTGCCGCCTCATCCGGCGGGCCCGCGGTGGCCCCACGGGCAGGAACGGTCGCTCGCCGACGCCAAAGCCGCCGGGAAAACCGCAGTCTCCGAACCGTTTCTGCGTCGGGTGCGCAGCCAGCAGCTGTTCTTCGTCCGCATGCACCGCGACCACCACCGCATCCCCGGACGAGCACGACTGAGCAAGGGCGGCACGCGAGGACGGCGCCCCAGACCCCTGGGTCCCGAGCGCCGAGATCCCACAGGGGCCGGGGTTCAACTCCATCTCCCGCTCGATATTCGCCGCGACTACCGCCGTTTCGACCGCCGGCGGGACGCGGACCTGAC
>NZ_JARJBD010000348.1:0-646 GCF_029269925.1 Rhodococcus sp. T2V | reverse complement strand
GCAGGAGGTCTTCGTCGCGGTCTTCCTCGACCTCGAAGTCGGCGTTGCGGGTGATGCGGAAGGCGTGGTGCTCGACGATCTCCATGCCCGGGAACAGCATGTCGAGGTGGGCGGAGATGAGATCTTCCAGGGGCAGGAATGCGTCGATGGAGGAGGGTGTCTCGTCGCGGCGGACGCGGACGAATCTGCCCACGTTGTCCGGAACCTTGACCCTCGCAAAGTGTTCGCCACCGGTGAGCGCGTCCTTCACCGTCACGGCGAGGTTGAGGCTCAGGCCGCTGATGTAGGGGAACGGGTGGGCATGGTCGACGGCGAGCGGGGTGAGGACGGGGAAGATCTGGTCCTGGAAGTGCACCGACAGGCGGTAGCGGTCGTCGTCGGTGAGTTCGTCCCATCCGATGATGGAGATCCCTTCGGCGGCAAGCGCGGGACGCACCGAGTCGAGGAACACCCGCGCGGCCTTCTCCGAGATCTCCTGGGTGCGGGTCGCGATCAGCGAGAGTTGCTCGCGAGGGGAGAGGCCGTCGGCGGATCGCACGGACAGGCCGGTCTCGTCGCGGCGTTTGAGTCCGGCGACCCGGACCATGAAGAACTCGTCCAGGTTGGAGGCGAAGATGGCGAGGAATTTGGCGCGCTCGAGCAGCGG
>NZ_JARJBD010000035.1:0-92149 GCF_029269925.1 Rhodococcus sp. T2V | reverse complement strand
TGCTCGACCACTTCGGCCTGCACGACGAGGCCCGCCGCGTCGAAGCCGCCATCGAGGCCGCCACCGCGAGCGGCGCACTGACCCGCGACATCGGCGGCTCGTCGGACACCGCGGCCGTCACCGAAGCGATCGTGCACGCCCTGCAGACCGCACTGACCCCGGCCTGACCGACCCACACACCGCCGGCCCGACTCGGCATGATCTGCCGGGTCGGGCCGTCACTGCTCGAACGGTCGGTAACTCTCGGCCACCCCGTCTTCATACCTGAACACTCTCACCCGAGGTGAATGTCATGGAAACACTCAGCAGCGCAGCGAGTTACCCGCCGGCGACGGTGAAGAAACCCTGGTACAGGCAACTGTACTTCTGGGTCCTGATCGCGATCGTGCTCGGCATCCTCGTCGGGTGGCTCTGGCCCGACACCGGCGAGGCGATGGAGCCGATCGGCACCACCTTCATCACGGCGATGAAGATGCTGATCTGCCCGATCGTGTTCCTGACGATCGTCGGCGGCATCGCGAGTGTCGCGGACCTGAAGAAGGTCGGGCTGACCGGAATCAAGGCGCTGACCTACTTCCAGGTCGGAACGATCCTCGCGCTGCTGACCGGGCTCGTCGCGATCAACCTCTTCCGCCTCGGGGACGGGGTGAACGCCGACGCATCCTCCCTCGAAACCACCGAATCCGCGAGCAAACTCATCAAGGCCGGCGAGGAGAAGGAGTGGTGGGAGTTCATCACCCACCTGGTCCCGGACAGCGTGTTCGGCCCGTTCGTCGAGGGCGACATCCTGCAGGTCATCTTCCTCGCCGTCATCTTCGGTGTCGCGATCAACGCGGTGGGACAGATCGCCGCGCCGATCCGGGACGCCGTCGAACGCCTCACCGCAGTGGTGTTCAAGGTCCTGAGCTTCATCATGAAACTCGCACCGCTCGGCGCGTTCGGCGCCATGGCCTTCGCCATCGGCAAGTACGGTGTCTCCACCCTCACCAGCCTCGGCAGCCTGATCCTGCTGTTCTACGCCACCTCCGCGTTCTTCGTCGTCGTGGTCCTCGGATCCGTCATGGCGTACTTGCGGCTCAACATCTTCCGCATGCTCGGCTTCTTCAAGGAAGAACTGCTGCTCATTCTCGGCACCTCCACCGCCGAGCCCGCGCTGCCCGGTTTGATGCGCAAACTGGAGTACGCCGGAGTCAAGAAGCCCACCGTGGGTCTCGTCGTGCCCACCGGCTACAGTTTCAACCTCGACGGCGCCGCCATCTATCTCTCCCTCGCCGCGCTGTACATCGCCCAGGCCACCAACACCGACCTGTCGATCCCTCAGCAACTCGGCCTGCTCGGGGTCATGCTGCTGACCTCGAAGGGCGCCGCAGGTGTCGCCGGCGGCGGATTCATCGCCCTGACAGCCACGTTGAGCACGCTCGGCACCATCCCCGCGGCCGGCATCATGCTGATCTTCGGCATCGACAAGTTCATGTCCGAATGCCGCGCCCTGGTGAACTTCATCGGCAACGCCGTCGCCACCCTGTTCGTCGCCAAATGGAATCACGAACTCGACGTCGACCGCGCCCGCCGCGTCTTCGCCGGCGAGGTCCTTCCCGCACCCGAGGGCGAGGTCGAGAACGACTTCGACCTGGAGGTTCTGGAGCAGGAACCACGCGACAAGCACCCCGGCCACGGCGATCCGGACGCGGTCCGCATCGACCACGAGCGCCTCCACCCCGCGCACGCCACGCGACGATGACCCGCGCACGCCACGCGGCGGTGACCGGAGCCCCCAGGCCGGTCACCGCCGCCTGCGCCCCCGAGCTAGACCCGCGCGGCACCCTCGAGCAGGTGCGGGCGAACGGCTCCGACCGGGTTGAGCTGCTCGTAGGCCCGGGCAACGTCGAGCAGGAACAGGTCGTTGCCCGGGGCGGCGACGATCTGCACGCCGACCGGCAGACCCTCGGCGCTGAATCCGGCGGGGACGGAGATCGCGGGGCACCCCAGCACCGTCACGGTCAGCGCCGACGTCATCCAGTCGAGGTAGTCGTCGCAGCGGCGGCCGTCGACCGCCGACGGGTACTCGAGTTCGGCGTCGAACGGCAGCACCTGGGACACGGGCATCACCAGGACGTCGTGGCGGGAGAAGAATTCGACGGCGCGAGCCTGGATCTCCGCCTGGGCCACCATGGCTTTCGCGATGTCGTCTGCGGAGAGCCGGTCGGCCTGCCGGATGTTGTCGAGCAGCGACGACTTCAGCAGTTCGGGGGTGGCGTCGGCGCGGTCGCCGAGATCGATCTTGAACCGCCACGCCCGCAGCGTGCGGAACACCCACTCGGCGTCGGGAATCGACGGTGCGTCCTCGGCGACCACCGCACCCCCGGCGGCGAAGATCGACGACTGGCGATCGTGGATCTCGCGGACCGGCGCGTCCACCGGGAAGAGGCCGTTCAGATCCGCGGACACCGCGACACGCAGACCCTGCAGGCCGGCGACACCGAGCCGGGGCGCGAGCGCATCGGCACTGAGCGAGCTGCGGATCCGCGCGTCGGGTCCGGAGATCACCGACAGCAGCAGTTCCAGGTCGTCGACGTTGCGGGCCATCGGCCCCTGCGTCACCAGTGCGTCCCAGGGCGCGCTGTTGGGCCAGCACGGCACGCGGCCGGGCGTGGGGCGCAGTCCGACGACGTTGCAGAACGACGCCGGGTTGCGCAGCGAACCGCCCATGTCGCTGCCGTCGGCGAGCGGAATCAGTCCCGCGCCCAGTGCGGCTGCGGCGCCGCCGCTCGAGCCACCCGCGCTCTTGGTGGGGTCGTACGGGTTGGTGGTGGTCCCAAAGACGGGGTTGAACGTGTGCGATCCGGCGGCGAACTCGGGAACGTTGGTCTTGCCGATCGTGACGGCGCCGGCCGCGGTGACGCGTTCGGCGATCAGCTCACTGGTCTCGGGCACGTTGTCGACGAGCAGGGGCGAACCGGCGACCGTGGGGAATCCGGCGACGTCGTGAGTATCCTTGAACGCGAACGGAAGTCCGTGCAGCGGACCCACCTGGTCGCCGGCGGCCGTCTGCGCGTCGGCTGCGGCGGCGGCGGCATGCGCGCGGTCCAGGTCGAGGCTGACGAGCGCGTTGACCGTCGGATTCACCTGTGCGATCCGGTCCGTGTGCAGGGCGAGTAGCTCGCGGGCCGAGATGTCCTTGCTGCGGAGTGCGGTGAGCATCTCACGCGCGGTCGAGTAGTGGTCGATGGTCATTTCGAGGTCTCCAGGATCGGGGCGGTGGCCGGACGGTCTTCCGACGGCGCGGGGGTCGGGGTGCGGGGACGGGCGACGCGGACCACGGTCTCGACCGCGGCGATCACCGCGAGGTTGAGGACCAGGCCGCAGATGCCCGCGTCGATGTTGGCGAGGTTGAGGTCGAACACGGTCATCACGATGACGGTGAGCATTCCCACGAGCAGACCGGCGAACACGGATTGCTTGGCGAGCAGCGGCTTCTCGGGCAGGGCGAGCGCCAGCCCGGGCGCGAGCTGGCTGAGACCGCCGAACGTGAGCAGCAGCAGGTTGGCCAGCAGGTCGGGGCGGGTCAGGCCGAGCACCAGGGCCATGGTGGCGGCGGCGATCACGACGAGGTGGTTGAACCGGAGCTTCGTGCGCTCGCTCTCGATCTTCACCAGGTTGTGCGAGGCCAGGGTGGAGATGCCGATGCAGATGGCGCCGGCAGGCAGCATCGCGGCGGAGGCGGCGGCGATCGCGATCAGGCCGAGCGCCCAGTTCGGCAGCGCTCCCCCTGCCAGCGTGAGCAGGACGGCGTTGCTGCTGGTGTTCGGGTTCAGTGCGAGGATCCCGACGAAACCCAGCATGATCGGGAGGATCATGACCACCTGATACATCGGCAGGAAAGTGTTGTTGGAGCGGATCACCCGGCCGTTCTTCGCGGCCAGCAGCGGCGGCCACAGGTGCGGGGTGGTGAGGAAACCGCAGCCGATCGCGGAGATCAGCAGGCTGGTGGTCCACCAGACCTTGTCGAAGTCGCCGGGGTTCACGGTCAGCATCTCGCTGTGGGTCTGCGCGATCTGGCCGAACACGTCGCCGATGCCACCGGCGAAGTGCAGCGGGATCACGATCGACAGCACCACGACGGCGAGCAGGATCAGGACGTCCTTGACGTAGGCGGTGCGCGCCAGGCCGTGAATGCCCGCCCACAGCACGAACCCGACGACGAGGACGGTCGCGACGATCATGCTCAGCGTGCCCGAACTCGCGCTGCCCGTGACGAGGCGGACGATGAGGCCGAGGCCGGTGATCTGCAACTGCAGGTACGGCAGCAGGAAGATGATGCCGCACAACGCGACCAGCCGGCCGAGGAGCGGGCTGCGGTAGCGGTCGGCGAAGAAGTCGGCCTGGGTGATGTACCCGCGATCCTTGCTGAGCTTCCAGATCCGCGGTCCGATGAAATACAGGGCCACGTAGCCGAGCGGGATGTACGGGATGGCGTAGGTGGCGCCGATGCCCGCGGTGAACGCGATACCGGCGACGCCGAGGAACGTGAACGTGGTGAACGATTCACCGGCCTGCAGGAAGAAGCTGGTGACCACACCGAAGTTCCGTTTGCCGACCGTCCACTCGCTCAGGTTCTGAGCGCGTTTCCGGTGTCCGCCGACGGCGATCACGGCGAGACCGATCATGCCTGCCAGGGTGATCCACAGTGCCGAGTTCGTCATCGGAGGCTCGCTTCCTCGAGGCGGAGTTCGTCCTCGAACGGCCGGACGAGGCCGAACTCCACCACCGCCAGCGCGGGCAGCAGCAGGAGCACCCACGCCGAGCACCACACGAGCAGCCGGGGCATGCCCAGCCACAGATCGGCCGTGTTCACAAACGGCAGCCACACGGCGGTGACGAGTGCGAGCACCGGGGCGACCGGGACGAGCAGCAGCCAGCGGCGCTGCGGCGAATCCTCGATCGCCCCGAGAATGGCTTCTCGTTGCATGCTGTTCCTTCTTCCATCCAGGGAGTAGAGGAAGCATGCGTGGTGCGGATCACAGCACTCAACCGCTGAGGGAGGTTCGGCGAAATCGGCCACCCACCTGTCGGAGATCGCAATCAGACGCGTCGGAGGGGCCGTCTGATGTCGAAATCCGTCACATCACCCTGCCGCTGCGCTTGACCGCCTGCACCACCATGTTGGTTTCCAGCGCCAGCGCGTCCGCCACCCACGGGGCGGTGGTGATGTAGTCGTAGAGCACCGACTCGTCGGGTGCGGCGATGTTCGCGACCACCTGGTACTCGCCGGCCGTGCCCGCGGCGTACCGCACGTAGGGCATCTCGAGCATTCCCCGCACCAGCGGTTCGATCCGGTTGCGCTGAGTCTTGATGAACAGCATCGCCTCGGCCCGCAGCCCGAACAGCGCCGGATCCACCACCACCCGGAGACTGATCGCCCCCTCGGTGAGCAGCGACTGGACGCGTCGCCGCGCCGTCGCCTCGGACACCCCCGCGGTCCGGGCGAGGGCCGTGGTGCCCACCCGCCCGTTCTGCATGAGTTCGCGGATGATGGTGCGGTCGATGGGATCCCGGGTTCCGCGTTCCAGGTCGGTGAGGAACGACGCCGGAGGCGCGACCCCGCCGATCGATTCCTTCTCGGCGGGGGTCAGCACCCCGGCCTCCCATTCACGGACCGTGCGGAAGTACCGCAGCACGGGGTCCGTCCAGCTCCGGACGACGCCCATCGTCGCGGGCAGTTCGTCCATGACCAGTTTCGGGAGGCGGTCCCGGGACACGTGGATCTCGGCCACACAGTCGGCGGTGCCGGTGAGGATGTAGACGAAGATGCAGTCACTGCGCTGGGCGAGGGCGCTCGCCGCCACCCGCACCGTTCCCGGGGAGCACTGGAGACGGACGATCGCGGTGCCGCCGCTGTTCGCGACGGCGGTGACGGCCACCCGGCCGGACTCGAGGAGCGCGATGCCGTGCCGGGTGACGTTCCGCTCGGGTTCGCCCAGCGCCTGGGCGATCCGACTCCACGAGCACCGCCCGTCGACCTGGAGGGCAGCGACGATCCGCTGATCGAGCGAGAACCTGCGTTCGGTCATTGCAGAAGCCTGCCCTCCATGCCACGTGTGCATGCGATGTTAGGCCAGTCCCTGACGTCGAGAACTCCGATCCGGTCGCGGGCCGAATCGCACCCGCGTATGAAGGATCGAAACCGCTGGACTGCAGGGCAATACGCCCCGGTCTCGGACCGTCTGCCGAGAAGGTGAGCCGCCAAAGGTTAGGCTAACCGTATATGGTCGGGGTGTGACGGTGCGCATCGCGACGCGCGCCGCAGTTGTCCACTACGAAAGGTGATCGCACATGCAGTCGACGGCCGTTGCCGGGTCCGCAGAGACTTCGGCGGACCTTCCGCCGGGCGCGCCGTTCGTCCTCTCCCGCCCGCACGGCACCGTGATCGCCGACGGCATCCGCACCGGTTTCGACTCCGCCCGCGACGCCGCCGCGGCCCTGAAGAGCGGCACCGTGACCTCGGTGGCCGGGGCACTCGCCTTCGACCCGTCCCACCCCGCCGCACTGGTCGCGCCGCAGACGCTGCGTCATCACCCGGGAAGCTGGGCTCCTCGCCTGCAGACGATTCCGCCCGTGCGCGCCGGAGCGTCGGTCCCCCCGGAGGACGAGCACCTCGCCCGCGTCGCCGCCGCGATCCACGTGCTGCGCGAACCCGAGGCCGCACTGCACAAGGTGGTGCTCGCCCGATCGGTCGTCCTGCACGCCGCAGAACCGTTGCACCCGCACTCGCTGCTCGCCCGGCTCATCGCGAACGACCTCGGCGGCAACGGCTTCAGCGTCGACCTGGGCTCCGCGGGCACCGGATGGTCGGGACGGCACCTCGTCGGCTCGAGCCCGGAGGTACTCATCCGCCGCCGCGGCGACACCGTGACCTGCCATCCTCTCGCCGGCTCGGCTCCCCGGCACGCCGACCCCGAGATCGACCGGCAGACAGCGGAGAACCTCGCCTCCTCGGAGAAGAACCTGCGTGAGCACGCCCTCGTCGTCGACGCACTGCGCGCGAGCCTCGAACCGTTCTGCACCGAACTCGACATCCCTGACCGGCCCACCCTCACCAGCACACCGCAACTATGGCACCTCGGCACACCCGTGGCGGGACGGCTGCGGGACCGCTCGGTGACCGCGCTGGACCTGGCCGTCGCCGTGCACCCGACACCCGCCGTGTGCGGCACCCCCACCGACGCCGCGCGTACGCTGATCGGCGAACTCGAGGGCGACCGCGGCTTCTACGCCGGCGCCGTGGGCTGGGCCGACTCGGACGGTGACGGCGAATGGATGGTCACCATCCGGTGCGCGCAGATCGACGCCGACGGCACCACCGTCACGGCGTACGCGGGCGGCGGCATCGTCGCCGCATCCGAACCGGACGACGAACTCGCCGAGACCACAACCAAACTGGGCACCGTCCTCGCGGCACTGGGACTTCCCCGATGAGCGGCACGACACTGGTCGTCGGGGCGGCGCAGGGCATCGGGCGGGCCACTGCCGTCACCCTGTCGCGGTCCGGTCATCGCCTGGTACTGCTCGATCGGGACGCCGACGGCCTCGCCGCCACCGCCGCACTGCTCGACACCCCTCCGCTCGGCACCGCCGTCACCGACATCCGCGACACCGCAGCGGTCACGGACACGGTCCGCCGGATCGAGGACGAGCACGGTCCCGTCACTGCTCTTGCGCACGTGGCCGGGGTACTCGAAACCGGGTCGGTGCTCGACGCCGATCCCGCGAGCTGGCAGCGCGTGTTCGACGTCAACGTCACCGGCCTCGTCAACGTGTTGCGGGCCGTCGGCACCGGAATGCGGCACCGCTCAGCCGGTTCCATCGTCGTGGTCGGCTCCAACGCCGCGGGCGTCCCCCGCACCGGGATGGGCGCGTACGGCGCGTCCAAGGCCGCCGTCGCGATGATCGTCCGGGTACTCGGCCTCGAGCTGGCCGAATACGGGATCCGCGCCAACATCGTCGCCCCCGGCTCGACGGACACCGCGATGCAGCGGTCACTGTGGTCGGACCCCGACGACGACACCGGGGCGCGCGGCGCGATCGACGGCGACCTGGGCTCATTCAAGGTCGGCATCCCGCTGGGTCGCATCGCCGACGCGGCCGACATCGCCGACTCCGTCGAGTTCCTCCTGTCGGATCGCGCACGGCACATCACCATGCAGGCGCTCTACGTCGACGGCGGCGCTACCCTCCAAGCCTGACCGCCCCGAAAAGCCGTGCCCGTGAAAGGACTTTCGATGACCACGAGCGTTCGCGCTCCCCTGGAGACCACCACCGGCTATCCCGCCGAACTCGTCGCACGGTACCGTGCCGCCGGGTACTGGACGGACGAGACGTTCCAGCTGTTCCTGGGCGCCCGCGCCGAGCGATTCGGGGACGCGATCGCCGTGACCGGACCGGACGCGTCCGGGACCGACCGCGCCCTCACCTACCGGGAACTGTCCGACCGCGCCGACCGGCTCGCCGCCGGGCTGCAGTCGTCGGGGGTGCAGCCCGGCGACCGGGTGGTGGTGCAACTGCCGAACATCGTCGAGTACGTCGAGGTGATCTTCGCGGTCTTCCGGCTCGGCGCCCTGCCGGTGTTCGCGTTGCCCGCGCACCGCTCCCAGGAGATCTCCTACTTCTGCAGTTTCGCCGACGCCGCGGCCTACGTCGTCACCGACACGTACGCCGGTTTCGACTACCGCACGCTCGCCCGCGACGTGGTGGCGTCGGCGGAGAACCCGCCGACAGTCTTCGTGGCCGGGGACGCGGAGGAGTTCACCTCCCTCGACGAACTGCGCGCGGCGGACCCGATCTCGGACGAACCGGCGGCGGGTCCGGAATCCGTTGCTTTCCTGCAACTCTCGGGCGGAACGACCGGGGTGTCGAAGCTGATCCCGCGCACCCACACCGACTACCTGTACTCGGTGCGGGAGTCGGATCGCATCTGCGGCATCGACGAGAACACCCGCCTGCTGGTCGTTCTCCCTGCGGCGCACAACTTCCCGATGAGCTCCCCCGGCATCCTCGGCGTGCTGCACGCCGGTGGCCGCGTGGTGCTCGCACCGGATCCGAGTCCCGACACCGCGTTCGCGCTCATCGAGCGGGAGGGCGTCACGATCGCGTCGCTGGTGCCGCCGCTCGCGTTGGCGTGGCTGTCCGCCGCCGCCCGCACGGAACGGGACATCTCGAGCCTCGAGGTACTGCAGGTCGGCGGCGCGAAGTTCAGCGCCGAGGCCGCCAAGCGGGTGCGCCCCGAACTCGGGTGCACGCTGCAGCAGGTCTTCGGGATAGCCGAGGGCCTGGTCAACTACACCCGGCTCGACGACCCGGAAGACACGATCGTCACCACCCAGGGCAGGCCGATCAGCCCCGACGACGAGGTGCGCGTCGTCGACGACCACGGCGAACCCGTCCCCAGCGGCACGTCCGGTCATCTGCTCACCCGCGGCCCCTACACCATCCGCGGGTACTACCGGGCCCCCGAACACAATTCGACGGCGTTCACCGAGGACGGCTTCTACCGCACCGGCGACATCGTCCGCCTCACCGACGACGGCTACCTCGTCGTCGAGGGCCGCGCGAAGGACCAGATCAACCGCGGCGGCGAGAAGGTGGCCGCGGAAGAGGTCGAGAACCATCTGCTCGCGCACCCCGACGTCGCCGACGTCGCGGTCGTGTCGATGCCCGACCAGTACCTCGGCGAACGCAGTTGCGCGTTCGTCGTCGTCCAGGGTGAGCAGCCGAAGGCCGTCGAACTCAAGAAGTTCGTCCGCGGCCGCGGGCTCGCCGACTACAAGGTGCCCGACAAGGTGGTGTTCGTCGACGAGTTCCCGGTCACCGGTGTCGGCAAGATCAGCAAGTCGGAACTGCGCCGGGCACTGGAGAAGACGTTCGTCACGTCGTGACGTCGGCTACCACCAACCCGATTGACGCCGGCACGGATTCGTCGAGGGTTTTCGCGCACCCGCGCGACGATGCCCGTTCCGGCCCGGCCGTGGAATGGCGAGCGCCTCGGAGGCGTTGGCGATGAGTATGAGCGATCAGCCAGAACTCAGCCCCGAGGGGTGGGTACGTGACCAGACCGAGAAAATCCTGGAACAGGGTACGACCGACGGCGTCCAGGTGTTGGACCGTCCGATCGTCCTGTTCACCACCACCGGGGCGAAGTCCGGCAAGAAGCGCTACGTCCCGTTGATGCGGGTCGAGGAGGACGGCAGGTACGCGATGGTTGCGTCCAAGGGCGGCGCACCCGGCCACCCGTCGTGGTACTTCAATGTGAAGGCGCACCCGCAGATCTCGGTGCAGGACGGGGCGACGGTTCGCGACCTCACCGCGCGTGAGATCGACGGCGCCGAGCGCGAGCACTGGTGGGAGCTGGCGGTGGCCGCTTTTCCGCCGTATGCGGAGTACCAGACCAAGACCGAACGACGGATCCCGGTCTTCGTGCTCGAGTGACCTGCCGTCGCGGCTGAAGGACCGTCACTCCCAACGCACTCCGCGGCGCGAAGTGCGTTGGGAGCGGTCGGTTCAGCCGAGTGCGGCCAAGCGTGTCCAGGTGTCGACGACGGTGTCCGGGTTCAGCGACATGGACTCGATGCCCTGTTCGAGCAACCATCCGGCGAGATCGACATGGTCGCTGGGCCCCTGCCCGCAGATACCCACGTACTTGCCGCGCGCCTTGCACGCCGAGATCGCCGCTGCGAGCATGTGCTTCACAGCGGGGTCACGTTCGTCGAACGAGTCTGCGACGATCGCGGAATCGCGGTCGAGCCCGAGCGTCAACTGCGTCATGTCGTTCGATCCGATGGAGAACCCGTCGAAGTGGTCCAGGAACGCGTCGGCGATGACCGCGTTCGAAGGCACCTCGCACATCATGATGACCTCGAGTCCGTTCTCGCCGCGGCGAAGGCCGTGCGAGGCCAGCAGCGAGATGACACCTTCGGCCTCGGTGAGGGTTCGGACGAACGGGATCATGATCTTGACATTGGTCAGGCCCATCTCGTCGCGGACGTACTTCAGTGCGGCGCATTCCATGGCGAAACAGTCGGCGAAGTCCTTCGACAGGTACCGCGACGCGCCGCGGTAGCCGATCATCGGGTTCTCCTCCTCGGGCTCGTAGAGTTCGCCGCCGACGAGCTTCGCGTACTCGTTGGACTTGAAGTCCGACATGCGCACGATCACCGGATGCGGCGCGAAGGCTGCCGCGATCGTCGCGACGCCCTCGGCGACCCGGTCCACGAAGAACTCGCGGGCGCCCGGATAGGCGGCGATCGCCTCACCGATCTGCTCCTTCAGCGGCCCGTCGAGGGTGTCGAAGTCGAGCAGGGCCTTCGGGTGGATACCTATTTGGCGGTTGATGATGAACTCGAGGCGCGCGAGTCCGACACCGCTGTTCGGCAGGCGGGAGAATGCGAACGCCTGTTCAGGGGTACCGACGTTCATCATGATCTTGGTGCTGATCTCGGGCATCGCCTCGATCGAGGACTCGGTGACGTCGAAGTCGAGCAGCCCTTCGTACACGAAACCGGTGTCGCCCTCCGCGCACGAGACCGTCACCTCGCGACCGGCGGTGAGCGACCGCGTGGCCCCACCGGTACCGACGACGGCGGGAATGCCCAGTTCGCGGGCGATGATCGCGGCGTGACAGGTGCGGCCACCGCGGTTGGTGACGATGGCGCTGGCGCGCTTCATGATCGGCTCCCAGTCGGGGTCGGTCATGTCCGCGACGAGCACCTCACCGGCCTGGAACTCGTGCATCTGTTCCACCGATTCGAGCACCCGGACGGCGCCGGCTCCGATGCGGGCGCCGATCGCCCGGCCTTCGACGAGGACCGTGCCGGTCTCGTTGAGCCGGAACCGCTGCTGGCCGGTCACCGCGGCCCGCGACTGCACGGTCTCCGGACGCGCCTGCAGGATGTACAGCTCGCCGTCGACGCCGTCCTTGCCCCACTCGATGTCCATCGGACGCCCGTAGTGCTCCTCGATCAGCAGCGCCTGGCGGGCGAGCGCCTCGACCTCCGCGTCGGTGAGGCTCAGCAGTCGCCGATCCACGGGCTCGACGTCGACGAACTCCGTCGTCCGGCCGACCGAGCGGTCGGCGGTGTAGACCATCTTTGTCGCCTTCGATCCGACGCCGCGCTTGAGAACCGCAGGACGGCCCGCGCGCAGGGCAGGCTTGTACACGTAGAACTCGTCGGGGTTCACCGCACCCTGGACGACGGCCTCACCCAGGCCGTACGAGGAGGTCACGAACACAGAGTCGGCGAAGCCCGACTCTGTGTCGATGGTGAACATGACCCCGGACGTGCCGATGTCGGAGCGCACCATCTTCTGCACGCCCGCGGACAGAGCGACGGCGTCGTGGTCGAAGTTGTGGTGCACCCGGTACGCGATGGCGCGATCGTTGTACAGCGACGCGAACACCTCGTGCATCGCCTGCAGGATCGCGTCGACGCCGCGCACGTTGAGGAAGGTCTCCTGCTGCCCGGCGAAGGACGCGTCCGGAAGGTCCTCGGCGGTCGCGCTGGACCGCACGGCGAACGACGCGTCGTCCGATCCGCCCGACAGCTCCGCGTACGCCGTCCGGATGTCGGCCTCGAGATCGGTCGGGAACGGCTGCTCCATGACCGCCGCGCGGATCTCGCGGCCCGCCTCGGCCAGCGCCCGCACGTCGTCGGTGTCGAGGTCGGCGAGCCGCGCGCTGATCTTCTCGGCCAGGACGGTGCCCGCAGCGCTCGGTTGATTCACGAATCGGCGGAACGCGTCGGCGGTCGTCGCGAAGCCGTTGGGGACCCGGACCCCGACGTTGGTCAGGTTGCGGACCATCTCGCCCAGAGACGCGTTCTTGCCGCCGACCTGCTCGAGATCGGCGAGGCCGAGGTCGGCGAACCATCGGACGTTGCTGTTCATGGACGGGCTCCTCAATCGTGACGGTGGGCCCTGCGTGCGAGCACTTGCAGGATGAGTGTGGACATTTCTTCGACGGATTTGGCCGACGAGTCGATGACGGGCAGGTCGTGCGTACGGTACAGCTCCTCCGCACGCTTGAGTTCGTAAGCGCACTGGCGCAGCGACGCGTACGTCGAGTCTGGGCGACGTTCCGTCCGGACCGCGCTGAGACGAGCCGCGGTGGTGATTATCCCGAAGCAGCGGTCCTGCAGATGCAGGATGGGGCGTGGCAGGTCGGTGCTCACCAGATCCTCGTCGACCAGAGGGTAGTTCGCGACACGAAGTCCGTGTTGCAGTGCGAGGTACATGGTCGTCGGGGTCTTCCCGCAGCGCGACGGCGCAACCAGGATCACGTCGGCCTTGTCCAGCGTGCGGACACTTTGGCCGTCGTCGTGTTCGATCGCGTACTCGACGGCCTGCATACGCGCGTTGTAGCGCTTGACATCGCCCACGCCGTGCAGGCGCGCGGGGGTCCGGGCGCCCCGGGTGCCGAGGATGGACTCGACCTGCTGCATGTGCATGTCGAAGAAGTCGATCACAGGTGCGCGGGTCCGCTGCAATTCGTGACGAACGTCATCGAGCGCGGCCGTGACGAACACCAGGGGTGTCATGCCGCGGTCCATCGTGGCGTCGATCCTGCGCACGACCTCGCGGGCGTCGTCGGGCGTGGTGATGAACGGGATCAGTGTTCTCTCGAACCGGTGGTCGGGAAAGTGCAGGAGCAGGGCGTTGCCCATGGTCTCCGCGCTGATCCCGGTGCTGTCCGAGAGGAAGAAAACCGGGATCGTGTCACCGGCATACGTCTCAGTCACCGGTCCATTCCTATCGTCGCCGTCACACGGTGGGCTCCATCTTTTCCTAGACGCTTTTCGAGCTGTCAGGCAGGTCGCCGTAACGGGCCGTTGATGAGGTGTTCACGGAGGTCGCGGAGCATCTCCGCGTCGCGGGCTGCACCATCACCGCGACGCAGCGATCTCGACGACCTTCGCCCACTCGGGCGGCCGGTCAGAGACGTGGTGAGGACGGCACTCGTTCCACGAGCTCGGCCGGGGGAAAGGCCCGACCACGGTCCGCACCCCGGCCTCGTCGCCGGTTACGGTGCCTGTCCGTCGGTCAGGGCGACGATCACGTCGGGTCGACCGGCGCCGCGGGCCACCCGGTCGAAGCCGGCCCGAAGGTCCGTTCCGCCGCCCCCTGCCAGCGGTATGTCCTCGGCCCGGCAGAGGGGTGCACGATCCGGGCGGCGCGTCACAGAAGGCCGAAGCACTCGCCCGCGTCGATCACGAGGCTCAGGTCGTTCACCGCGGTGTGGTCCCCGAACCGGTAGGTCACGTGCGACAGTTCCAGCGTGTGGTGGGACGGCCGCGCTCGTGCGGCAGCCTTCTCCCTGCGAAGTATCATCGGGCGAGCTCCTGATCGCTGTCCTCGGCGCGATCCGGATGGAGCGCTCCGGCGAGGCGGGTGAGGGCGGGAATGGCGGATTCGATCGCCGCCCTGTCCTCGGCGCTCAGTCCGTCGAATGCGGCCGCGACCTCGAGATTGCGGCGGTCGCGCCAGCGCTCGACCTGCGACCGCGCCGCGTCGGTGAGCGCCAGGCGGGCGACGCGGCGGTCGGACTCGTCCCGCACCCGTTCGATCAGCCCGGCGTCCGTGAGTTGCCGCACGAGGGTGGAGACGGTGTTCGCCGCGAGGCCCAGTGCCGCCGCGGCCTCCGCGACGGAGGTCCCGGGCCTGCGGCGGAGCAGTCGCACCAACTCCACCTGCGACCCGGTCAGCGGCGTCTCCGGCCACGGCCGGCCGACGCGTCGGAGGGTGTGCCTGCGCAGCAGTCCGATTGCGGCGAAGAGTTGCTCGGCAGGCGTCTCGTTCCGGGTCATGGCCTCCATATAGCTCTGTTTCAGAGGTATTACGAGGGCGGCTACGCTCGGGCCTGCAACCGTGTACCCGAGGAGGAAACGTCCGTATGTGCCTGGTCCTGTTCGCCTGGCATACCCGCCCCGACCTGCCCCTCGTCGTCGCGGCCAACCGCGACGAGTTCTACGCCCGCCCCACCGAACCGCTGCGCCGATGGGAAGACGGCTTCGTCGCGGGCCGCGATCTGCTCGCAGGCGGAACGTGGATGGGCGTCTCCGACACCCTGCGGTTCGCGGCCGTCACCAACGTCCGCGACGGCGCCCCCGCGACCGGGGCCCGGTCCCGCGGAGACCTGCCCGTCGACTACCTCCGCGGCCTGCTCTCACCCGCCGACCACGCCGAACAGGTGGCCGCGACCGGCGCCGAGTACGGCAGCTTCAACCTGCTCGCCGGCGACGCCGCGGAACTGTGGTGGGTCACCAACCGGCCCCACGGTCGCAGGCAGCGCGTCGAACCCGGCGTCCACGGCCTGTCCAACGCCGAACTCGACACCCCGTGGCCGAAGGTGACGGGCGGCAAACAGGCGTTCGCCGCCGCGCTCGCCGCGGACGACGGCAGCCCCGACGCGGACCCGGGGGCGTACTTCGACGTGCTCGCCGACAGCGACCCGGCACCGTGGGACGCGCTGCCCGACACGGGCGTCGGACCCGAACTCGAACGCGCCCTGTCGTCCCGGTTCATCCGCCACGGCGAGTACGGGACGCGGGCGTCGACCCTGCTGCGGGTCCGGGCGGACGGCACCTACGACATCACCGAGCGACGCTTCGACGAGAACGGCCCCCTCCCCACGTGAGCGGCAAAGTGTGCTCCCGCACGCTTTGCCACTCACCTCAGAGGGAGGAGCGGATCACGCCCGCCGTCTGATCGAGCGCGATCCGGCTCGGCGACTTCGGCATTCCGCGCAACCCGAACCCGTCACCGGCCGTCCGCGGAACGACGTGCAGGTGGACGTGGAAGACCTCCTGGCCGGCGGCGATCCCGTCGGCCAGGAACAGGTTGACTCCCTGAGCCCGCATCGGCCCGTGCCGCAGCGCGGTCGCGAGACGCTGCCCCACCGCGAACACCGCCGCGCCGTCGCCCGGGTCGAGGTCGGCGAGCCCGCTCGCGTGCCGCTTCGGGACCACCAACAGATGTCCGGACGTCCACGGCCGGATGTCCATGAACGCCATCACGTTCTCGTCCTCGTACACGACACTCGCATCGGAACGGCCCGACACGATCTCGCAGAAAATGCAGTTCACGTAGGCACCTCCGGTGCTTGTGAGTGGTTAACGAGTGCAGGCACTCGTCAACCGCGCACGGGCGGCGGAGCCGCCTACAGGATCGGGGACGGCTGGTAGGCGGCCGCCTCGGGGTTGGCGTCGACGAGCTTCTGCACCTGCGCCACGACCGTGGCGACCTGCGCCTCGGCGGCACCGATGAACGCCTTCTTGTCGGCGAGAGCCTCGTCGAGGGCGGCCCGGTCGAGGGGCAGGCGGTCGTCGGCGGCGAGCCGGTCGAGGAGGTCGGGCTCCTTGCCCTGCTCACGCATCGCCAGCGCGACGGCGACGGCGTGTTCCTTGATGACCTCGTGCGCGGTCTCCCGGCCCACTCCGGCCCGCACCAGCGCCATCAGGACCTTGGTGGTGGCGAGGAACGGCAGGTACCGGGTGAGTTCCTTCTCGATGACGGCGGGGTAGGCGCCGAATTCGGCGAGCACCGTCAGGAACGTCTCGATGAGTCCGTCGATCGCGAAGAACGCGTCCGGCAGCGCGACGCGGCGCACCACCGAGCAGAACACGTCACCCTCGTTCCACTGCGCGCCCGCCAGTTCGGCGGCCATCGACGCGTATCCGCGGAGCACGACCTGCAGTCCGTTGACGCGCTCGCAGGAGCGGGTGTTCATCTTGTGAGGCATCGCCGACGACCCGACCTGCCCGGGCTGGAAGCCCTCGGTGACCAGTTCGTGGCCCGCCATCAGGCGGATGGTGTGCGCGAACGACGACGGCCCCGCCGCCACCTGCACCAGCGCGGACAGCACGTCGTGGTCCAGCGACCGCGGGTACACCTGGCCGACGCTCGTGAACACGTGGGAGAAGCCGAGATGCTCGGCGACCTTCTGCTCCAGCGCCTCCAGCTTGGACGCGTCACCGTCGAGAAGGTCGAGCATGTCCTGCGCGGTGCCCATGGGGCCCTTGATGCCGCGCAGCGGGTAGCGGTCGATCAGCTCGCGCAGCCGGGTGAGCGCGACGAGCAGTTCGTCGGCGGCGGACGCGAACCGCTTGCCCAGGGTGGTGGCCTGCGCCGCGACGTTGTGCGAGCGGCCTGCCATGACGAGGCTGCTGTACTCGGCGGCCCGCTCGGCCAGCCGGGCCGCGACCGCGACGCCGTGTGCGTGGACGTGCTCGAGCGACCGCAGGATCTGCAACTGCTCGACGTTCTCGGTGAGGTCGCGGCTGGTCAGCCCCTTGTGGACCTGCTCGTGGCCGGCGAGGGCGTTGAATTCCTCGATGCGGGCCTTCACGTCGTGGCGGGTGACGCGCTCGCGGTCGGCGATGGAGTCGAGGTCCACCTGCTCGAGCACGCGTTCGTAGTCTGCGAGCGCCTCGGCCGGCACGTCGATCCCGAGTTCCGCCTGGGCCCGCAGCACGGCGAGCCACAGCTGACGCTCGAGGACGATCTTGTGCTCGGGCGACCACAACTCGACGAGTTCGGGGCTGGCGTAACGGTTGGCAAGGACGTTCGGGATGCGGCTCACGAGTCCTCAGTTTACGGCGGCGCTACAGCTCGACGTGGTCCGGCCGGTCGAGGGCGGGCGCGACGACGTCGACGACGTCGAGCAGCATCGCCCGGGCGAGGGCCCGCAGGTCGGGGTCGTGCTCGCCGAGCGCGGTGACCACGGCTCCGTCGACGACGGCGACGAGCCGCCGGAGTTGCTCCTGCCGCACGTCGCGGTCGGAGCGCCGCAGCGCCTCGGTGAGGACGTCGTCCAGTTGCGCGCGCAACCGCAACTGCACTTCGCGCAGTTCGGGGCGACGCGCGCAGGCCGTGAACCGCTCGTACCGGGAAATCAGCCTCTCGCGACAGTCCTCACTGATCAGGGCCGGTCCGACGAGCAGGTCGAGGAGGAGGTCGACGGTGGACTCGCGGCCGCGGCGCCGGTGCGTGACGTCTTCGACGCGGCCGCGCATGACCGCGAGGTCGCGGTTGCCGTTGCATTCGACTGCCTTCGCGATCAGGTCGTCCAGCGACTCGAAGTAGTAGGTGGTCGACGCGAGCGGAAGGTCGGCGCGGGTGGCCACCGAGCGGTGCCGGACCGCGTCGAATCCACCCTCGAGGAGCAGATCGGCGGCAGCCTCGACCAGCGCCTGTCGGCGCCGTTCGCCCTTCGGAGTTGCCGCGGATGACACCAATTCATCCTGCCAGCCGCGGGTGCCGCACCAGGGCAGATTGGGCGACAGACCGCGAAGTATGTGGGTGGTGCCGCGCACCGGCGTAGCGTCGGAACGATGCGGGTGTCGGTGCGGATGCTGGCCCTGGGATGCGCGGCGACGGCGCCGATGGTCCTGGCGTCGGCGTGCGGGTCCAGCGGCGATCCGGCACCCGATCCGGCGGCCGTCTTCACCGCCACCGCGTGCCCGTCGCCGAACGTCCCGGGACTGCCGCAACTGGACCTCGGCGCCGGGTTCACCTGCGGCACGTTGACCGTGCCGGAGGACCGCTCCCGTCCGGACGGACGACGCATCGAACTGGCCGTGACGCGGCTCGGTGCCACGTCCGCGACTCCGCGACCCGACCCTCTCGTCTACCTCACGGGAGGTCCGGGCGGGCCTGCGCTGGCGAGTGCCGCCCAGGTCGCGCCGCTCGGGCTGAACCGGGACCGCGACGTCCTGTTCCTCGGCCAGCGCGGCACCATGCATTCCGACCCCTTCCTGGCATGCCCCGAGATCGACGAGTTCCAGGCGGCGCAGACGGGTCTGAGCCCGCTCGATCCGGCGACCGCACCGCTCGGCGTCGAGGCCACCCGGACCTGCCGCGACCGGGTCACCGGGGGCGGTTACGACCTCGGCGCCTACGACACCACGGAGAACGCCGCCGACGTCGCGGATCTGCGGGTAGCGCTCGGCCTCGACGAGTGGAACGTCTACGGCGTCTCGTACGGCACCGACCTCGCACTCACCGTGCTCCGCGACCACCCGGACGGCATCCGCAGCGTGGTGCTGGACTCGGTCGTGCCGACGCAGAACAACATCATCGAGGGCTTCTGGCCGGGCGCCGCCGCGGGCTACCGAGCACTGTTCGACGCGTGCACGGCGCAGCCGGCGTGCGCCGCGGCCTACCCGGGCCTCGAGGACGAATTCACCGCGACCGTGAACCGCCTGGCCGTCGCTCCGCTCACCGTCGACCTGTCCGGCAGACGCGTCGTGCTCGACGGGTACACGTTCGCGAATCTGGTCATCCAGCAGAGCCTCGCGCCGGGCAACTACGCCGGGCTCCCCGCGCTCGTCCACGCGACCGCCACCGGCGACGGCGTCCCGGCCGCGACCGCACTGCTCGGCACGGTGACGCCGCCCGGCCTCATCGGCTACGGACTGACGTTCGGGGTGTTCTGCGGTGAGCAGACGGCGTTCACCGACCGTGGGCAGGTTGCCGCCACCGCGAAGCAGGTGCTCCCGGACTTCCCGGACGCGGTGCTGTCGCTGGTGCCGCAGGCCGCCCGGATCTTCGACGACTGCGACGTCTGGGACGTGCCCGCGTCCGACGCCCGCGTGCACGAGCCCACGGGAAGCAACGTGCCGACCCTGCTTCTCACCGGATCGCTCGACGCCGTTACTCCGCCGTCGCAGGCGCGCACCGCTGCCGCCACCCTGTCGCGGTCCGAGGTGCTCGAGTTTCCCGGACTCGGCCACGACGTGCTGCAGTCCTCGGACTGCGCCCCGGCCGTCACGGTCGGATTCCTCGAGCAGCCGACCGGAAACTACGACACGAGTTGCGTCGCGCGACTGCAGATGCCGGTGTTCACGACCGGGTGAGGGCCGGCGGCCGGCAGGCGAGGCGACGGAGCCGTAGCGCGATCGCCACCAGCGCCGGGAACGTGACGGCGAGAACTGTCGTGCGCTGGAGGAGCCCGGCGACCTCGTGCAACGGTGCGCCGCCCGGCATCGCGAACCGGCCGAGCAACACGAAACAGCCCAGACCGAGAATTCCGGCGACCCCGGCGTACCGCGCCAGGCCGCGCCACCGCGGGTCGGCGGCGAACCGGCGCGACAGCACCACCAGGGCGAGGGCGCTGCACGAGAAGAACGTGACCCCCGCGATCACGTGATGGCCCGGGTCGTAGGGCTCCCCTGCCGGATCTTCGCGCAACGGAAACACCGCGGCGAGGATCAGCCCCACCGCCGCCACGCCGAGCAGAGCGGGCCCTGCCCAGCCGTGCCGCGTTGTCGCGATGCCGCGATGCAGTCCGATCGCGAAGATCGTCAGCAGCACGGCGAAGGCCAGGAAATTCAGCTGCTGGATCCATCCGCGTGGGTCCGCCTCGAGGGCACTGATCGGGTCGGCGATCCGGCTGTAGTCGCCTCGGCGAAATGCCTCCTGGACGAAGAATCCCGCGGTGAACAACACCGGACCCGCGACGCCCGCGCGGGCCGCCCAGCACTGGAAGTCGGGGCGTGACACGCGAACTGACGTGGTGACCATGACCACGACGCTAGGGCGACGTCACCGTCCGGGCATCGGGAAACTTACCCATCTTCCCGAGACGGTCCTCTGAGTCGTTCTACCCACTGCGGTCAGTTGTCGGGGAGGACGGCCCCGGTCGCCTCGTCGACGTTGACGTCGTAGTCCCAGCCCTTGGCGTCGCGGATGTGAATGTGCCACACCGGCTTACCGTCCCGCTGCTGCTGCTCCGAATTCGCGACCGTGCCGCCCGGGACCGTCGCGAGAGCGATCTGCTCCGCCTGCTGCTGGGTCACCGCGCCGGCGGGCGGCGCGGGCGCGGCCGTCGTGGTGGTCTGCCCGTCCTGGCTGTCGGACACCACGGTGCCGGTCGCCGCGTCGACGTTCACGTCGTAGTCCCAGCCCTTGGCATCGCGGATGTGGACGTGCCACACCGGCTTACCGTCCCGCTGCTGCTGCTCCGAGTTCACGACCGTGCCGCCCGGGACCGTCGCGACAGCGGTCTGCTCCGCCTGTTCCTTGGTGACCGCCGCGGCCCCTGCCGCGCTCGTGGCGGTCGGCGACGACATCATCGCAGCGGAGGCCGACGCCGTGGCGCTGGCGGAGGTCGACGGGGTGTCACCGCTGTCGGAACCGCATCCGCCCAGCAGCAGCGCGGAGGCCGCGACTACCGGGATCAGGCTCGCACAGCGCACAATTCTGCTGGTCATCGTGGCTCCTCGATCGCTCGACGGCGTCAAACCCGCCTGTCAGAGTACGGGAGCCACAACCGACCTCGCGGTAGTTTTCGCCAGTTCTCGGCCCGAGTCAGACCCTCACCACGCCCGACACGACCGCCGCCCGAAGCTGCGCCGGGCGAGCACGAGCCACACGATGGGCAGGAAGACGAGCGGGGGGACGCGGACCAGCGCGACCCACAGGATCGCGGCGAGGATGGCCACCACGAACACGAGTACCCGCAGCGCCGCCGCCTCCCGCCCCGGGTCGCGTCGCACGCGCACCCGTTCGGGTTCGGGCGTGAAGCGCTGCTTGTCCGGAAGATCCGCGAACAGCGGCACGAGGTCGCCGGCGGTCTTGGCGAGGTACGCCGCCCGCACCCGGGCGTCGAACTCGTCGGTCTCGAGCCGTCCGGCTGCGAAATGTTCGGCGAGTGCCGCCGCTGCTTGCTCCCGTTCCACGGTTCCGATGCGGACTCCGCCGGGAAGGGGTGGCTGTGGATGACTGATGTCGCTCATGTCGTCGCCTCGCGCCTGGTTTGTAACACTGTAATCCTAGCCACAGTGTAGGCCTTCTATTCCTGGTCGCGCCCGTGGAAACCTTGCCGGCGCTGTTCCTCCGCGCGTTCCCGGCACCGCCGCACGAACTCGGCTTCCTCCGGGTCGGCGGGCAGGCGATCGCGCGGAATCTTCTGCGGCCGCCCGGCCACGAGCCACAGCACCGAGCCGACGAGCGGAAGCAGCAGCACGATCACCAGCCACCCCTCCTTCGAGAGGTTCCGGAACTGGTCGTCGTCGGTGGTGACGGCGTCGGCGAAGCACAGGACCCACAACACGAATGCGAGCAACGCGACGTACAGCATCGCCGTTCTCCTTGCCTGGCGCGCCCGAACACGCAGTGCGCCCAAGTCCATCGAACAACTGCTGCGGCACCGCCGCAAGAGTGAACCGCGGCTACAGCCAGCGGCCCAGTCGCACCAGGGATTCCCGGACCTCGGCCGTGGATCCGGCGAACGACAGCCGGACGGTCTTGTCTCCGTGGACGGTGTCGAAATCGATGCCGGGGGCCAGCGCCAGACCGGTGTCCTGCAGCAGCCGCGAGCACCATTCCGTCGACGTCGCGCCGTGGGATCCGCCGAGCAGGTGCCCGATGTCGGCGTACACGTAGAACGCCCCGTCGGCGGGCGCCAGGTCGGTGATGCCCAGCTCGGGAAGTCCGGTGAGCAGCAACTCCCGGTTGACGGCGTAACGCTGGACGTGGCCGTCGAGTTCGGCCCTCGATTCCTCGCTGAACGCCGCGATCGCCGCGTACTGGGAGATGGCGGGCGGGCACACCGTCATGTTCGACGCCAGCCGCTGCAACGGCCGGCGCAGCCCCTCGGGGACCAGCATCCAGCCCAGCCGCCAGCCCGTCATCGAGAAGTACTTGGACACGGAGCCGACGACGACGGATTCGCGGGACGTCTCCCACGAACTGGTCATCGCCTGCTCGCCGTATCCGATGCCGTGGTAGATCTCGTCGGAGATCAGTAGTGTCCCGTGGGCGTCGCACCAGCGGGCGAGGGCGGCCAGTTCGCCGGGGTCGATGACGGTGCCGGTGGGGTTGGCGGGGCTCGCGACGATCAGTCCGGCCGGCGGCTCGGGCAGGGCGTCGAGCATCGCGACCGTCGGCTGGAACCGGGTGTCGGCTCCGCAGTCGATCTCGATGACGGTGCAACCGAGCGCGGCGAGCGTGTTCCGGTAGGCCGGGTAGCCGGGGCGGGCAACCACGACGGTGTCGCCGACGTCGAAGGCGGCGAGGAACAGCAGCGTGAACGCGCCGGAGGAACCGGTGGTCACGACGACGTCCTCGGCGTCGACGTCGATTCCGTACCTGCCGGCGTGATATCCGGCGATCGCCTCCCGCAGCGGCAGGATCCCGAACGTCTCCGTGTAGCCGAGCAGGTGCCCGTCGAGTACTTCCCGCGTCGCACGGAGCACCGGCTGCGGCGCGGGCGTGGACGGCTGTCCGGCCGCGAGGGTCAGCACGTCGCCGTGGGTGCGCTGACGTTCGGTGGCGGCCTTCCACACGTCCATCACGTGGAAGGTCTGGATGTTGGACCGCTGGGATTCGGGACGCACCCCATGACGCTAGCGTGACGCGCTCACTCCCCCGCCAACGCGTCCCGCTGCGATTCCACCGTTTCCCGGATCGCGCCCACCACCGCCGCGACCTCCGGTCGTCGCAGCGACTCGGGCCGCGCCACGAGCCAATACGCCAGCGTGGCCTCGACCTGCCCGGGCAGCACCCGCACGAGGTCGTCGTGGCGGTCGGCCATGAAGCACGGCAGCAGCCCGATCCCAGCCGACGCCCGGGTGGCCTCGACGTGCACGAACACGTTGGTCGACGTCACCGATTCGCGCATCGAGACAGTGAGGCGGCGTGCGAGGTCGAGTTCGTCGACCTGCAGCATCGAGTCGATGAAGTAGACGAGTGAATGATCGGCCAGATCGTTCACCCGCGTCGGGGTGCCGTGTTCGGACAGATACGACCGCGCGCCGTACAGGCCGAGGGTGTAATCGGCCAGCCACAGCGCCTCCGCCCGGTGCACCTGCGGTTTGCCCACGACGATCTCGATGTCGAGTCCCGAGCGATGCTGCGAGGCCCGGCGGGTGATCGCGACGATCTCGACGGACACGTCGGGGTGCCTGCTGCGGATCAACGCGCCCGCGGGCGCCGCGATGTAGGCGCTGAACCCGTCGGTCGCCGACACCCGGACGACGCCCTTCAGGTGGTCGGCGCCGCCGGGTTCGGCGACGAGTCCGTGGACGGCGGCCTCCACGCGTTCGGCGGCGGTCAGCGCCTGCCGCCCGAGGTCGGTGAGCTCCCACCCGCCGGTGGCCTTCACGAGGACCCGGCCGCCGAGGCTCTTCTCCAGACTCGCGATCCGGCGCGAGATGGTCGTGTGGTTGACCCCCAGGTCGTCGGCGGCGGTGTTGAAGCGGCCGGTCCGCCCCACAGCGAGCAGGACGAGGAGGTCGTCGGCGCTGGGCATGGACGTTTCCGGGGTCATTTCTGCATATTTGCACATGCGGGTTGCAGGTTGCGTCATTGTGTGCGCACAAATATGCATCAATACTCGGCAGGACCAATGAACTGTGCCCCCAGTCACAAAAGGGTGCGGAGTGTGAAGAGGAGCGACAGATGAGCGTCGACGAAACAGCGCACGCGAAGGAAGCCCCGCCGTCCGGGCTGAAGAAGGTGGTCGGCGCATCCATGGCCGGCACCGTCGTCGAGTGGTACGAGTTCTTCCTCTACGGGACCGCGGCGACGCTCGTGTTCAGCAAGGTCTTCTTCGCGGCCGGGGGCAACGAACTCGACGCGATCATCGCGGCGTTCGTGACCTACGCCGTGGGCTTCGTCGCCCGGCCGCTCGGCGGGATCGTCTTCGGTCACTTCGGCGACAAGTTCGGCCGCAAGCAACTGCTGCAGTTCAGCCTCCTGCTCGTCGGCACGGCCACGTTCCTGATGGGCTGCCTGCCCACCTTCGGCCAGATCGGGTACTGGGCCCCCGCCCTGCTCGTCACGCTCCGCTTCATCCAGGGATTCGCCGTCGGCGGCGAGTGGGGCGGCGCGGTGCTGCTGGTGGCCGAGCACAGCCCCAACAGATCCCGCGGCTTCTGGGCGTCGTGGCCGCAGGCCGGTGTGCCCGCGGGCAACCTCGTCGCGACCGTGGTCCTGCTGATCCTCACGACGACGCTGTCCGACGAGTCCTTCCTCAGTTGGGGCTGGCGTGTCGCATTCTGGCTGTCGGCCGTGATCGTCCTCGTCGGCTACTACATCCGCACGAAGGTCACCGACGCGCCGATCTTCATCCAGGCGCAGAAGGAAGCCGAGCACATCAAGGAGACGTCGTTCAGCGTCTTCGAGGTACTGAGGCGCTACCCCCGCGGCGTGCTGACGGCGATGGGCCTGCGTTTCGGCGAGAACGTCATGTACTACCTGGTGGTCACGTTCTCGATCACCTACCTCAAGGTGGTCGTCCACACGGACACCGCGCAGATCCTGTGGTGGATGCTGATCGCGCACGCCGTGCACTTCGCGGTGATCCCGCTCGTCGGGCGGCTCTCCGACACCATCGGCCGTCGTCCCGTCTACATGATCGGCGCGCTCACCGCGGGCACGTGGGGCTTCTTCGCCTTCCCGATGATGAACAGCGGGCACAACGCCGTCATCCTCGGAGCGATCATCATCGGCCTGGTGTTCCACGCCTTCATGTACGCCGGCCAGCCGGCGATCATGGCCGAGATGTTCCCGACGCGCATGCGGTACTCCGGCGTCTCCCTCGGCTACCAGGTGACGTCGATCGTGGCCGGTTCGCTGGCGCCGATCATCGCGACCAGCCTCCTGAGCAAGTACGACTCCGCCGTTCCGATCGCGATCTACCTGGCGATCGCCTGCCTGATCACCGCCGTCGCCGTCGTCGTCGCCCGGGAGACCAAGGGCATCTCGCTCGAGTCGATCGACGCGGCGGACGCGCAGATCCTCGCCGACGAGAAGGCCGCAGGCGCGAAGAACGAGGTCCGGGCATGACCGAACAGAATCTGGCCGGGCGCACCGCGCTCGTCACCGGCGGCGCCAGCGGCATCGGCGCGGCCTGCGCCCGGGCCCTCGCCGCCCGCGGAGCCCACGTCACGGTCGCCGACCTCGACGACGTGGCCGCCAAGAGCCTCGCCGACGACATCGACGGAACGGCGTGGCACGTCGACCTCCTCGACACCGATCCGCTCACCGAGTTGCGGCTCGAGACCGACATCCTCGTCAACAACGCCGGGATCCAAACCATCAGTCCCCTCGAAGAGTTCCGCCCCGAGGACTTCCGGCGCATCCAGACGCTGATGGTCGAGGCGCCGTTCCTGCTGATCCGTGCCGCCCTGCCGCACATGTATGAGACGGGTTTCGGGCGCATCGTCAACGTGTCGTCGGTGCACGGGCTCCGCGCGTCGGCGTTCAAGGCCGCGTACGTCACCGCCAAGCACGGGCTCGAGGGACTGTCGAAGGTGACGGCCCTCGAGGGCGGCCCGCACGGTGTCACCAGCAACTGCGTCAACCCCGGATACGTGCTGACGCCGCTGGTGCAGAAGCAGATCGCGGATCAGGCGCAGGTGCACGGCATCAGCGAGTCCGAGGTGATCGAGAAGGTGATGCTCACCGAGAGCGCGATCAAGCGACTGGTGGAACCGTCGGAGGTCGCTTCCCTCGTCGCGTGGCTCGCGTCCGCCGACGCAGGCATGGTCACCGGCGCCTCCTACACGATCGACGGAGGCTGGACCGCCCGATGACCTGGTGACCGACACAGGCGTGCACCCCCGGACGCTCCGGGGGTGCACGCCTGTTTCGACAGTGCTTCGACCTCAGGGAATGGCGATGCGGCCCTCGACCGCGGCCAGCCCGATGTCCTTCCGGAAGTGACTTCCCGGCAGCTTGATCGCGGAGATCTTGGAGTACGCGTCGGCGCGCGCCGCGTCGAGGTCGGCTCCGACGCCGACCACGCTGAGCACGCGTCCGCCTGCGGAGACCACCTGGTCGTCGACGAGCTTCGTGCCTGCGTGCAGGACGCCGTCACCGTCGGCGCCGGTGATCACGTCGCCGGTGCGCGGGGTCGCCGGGTAGTGCTCGGCCGCGACCACGACGGTCACCGCCGAGCCGTCCTGCCATTCGAGCGGCGCGACCCGGTCGAGCGTTCCGGTGGCCGCCGCGTTCAGCAACTCCCCGAGCGGGCTCTTCAGCAGCGCGAGAACCGCCTGGGTCTCGGGGTCGCCGAAACGGCAGTTGAACTCGACGACGGCCGGGCCGTCCTTGCCGATCGCCAGCCCGGCGTACAACAGACCGCTGAACGCGCTGCCGCGGGCGACGAGCTCGGCGGCCACCGGCTTCACGACGTCGTCGACGATCTGGGTGACGGTCTGCTCGGGCAGCCACGGCAGCGGCGTGTAGGCGCCCATGCCGCCGGTGTTGGGTCCGGTGTCGCCGTCACCGACGCGCTTGTGGTCCTGGGCCGGCAGCAGCGGCACGACGGTCTCACCGTCGACGACGCAGAACAGCGACACCTCGGGACCGTCGAGGAACGATTCGAGGAGGACGGGGTGGCCGTTCTCGAGCAGTTCGGCCGCGTGGTCGCGGGCGGCGTCCCGATCGGTGGTGACCACGACACCCTTGCCCGCCGCGAGGCCGTCGTCCTTGACCACCCAGTTGGGCCCGAAGCGGTCGAGTGCCTCGTCCAGCTTGGCGGGCGAGTCGACGATCTCGCTGTGCGCGGTCTTCACGCCGGCGGCGGCCATGACGTCCTTCGCGAACGCCTTGGAACCCTCGATACGCGCGGCGTCGGCCGACGGGCCGAAGCAGGCGATGCCTGCCGCGCGGACGGCGTCCGCGACACCGAGCACCAGCGGGACCTCGGGGCCCACCACGACGAGGTCGGCGTCCAGTTTCTTCGCGAGGGCCGCCACCGCCTCCCCGGACGCGATGTCGACCGAGTGCTGCTCGGCGATCTTGCCGATCCCGGCATTGCCGGGCGCGCACATCAGGGCACTGACACCCGGATCGCGAGCAAGGGCGAGAAGGAGGGCATGTTCACGGGCTCCGGAGCCGATAACGAGTACGCGCACGGGTGTCAGCCTACGGGCCGCGCCGGGCTGCGGCTCCGCCGCCCGTGAGTACTTGTTAACCGCCGGCGGTTAACAAGTACTCACGGGTGACAGCATGCTGCTCGATCCGCGGCGGCCAAGCCGAACACCAGGGCAGGTGCGATACCTCCGGTGTATGCGCGGTGGTAGAGCCCGCCGGTGTCCGATCCGGCGGCAAACAGTCCACTGATCGTGCCGCCCGCCGAATCGAGGACACGGCCGTGCTCGTCGATGCGGATGCCGTGGAACGGGAACGTCAGAGCCGGGCATGCCTCGACGAGGTAGTACGGACCCTCGTCGAGCGGGGACGAGTCGAACCTACGCGGAGGCTGCCCGTCCCCACCGGCCGCGTTGAGAGAGCGGATCTGATGTGCGATCGCAGCGCCGTCGTAGCCCCACTCCTCGGGAAGGTAGGCGAACTCGTCCAGGTTCTCGGCGATTCCACACCGCCCACCCCGGCGCTGCGCGAGGTCGAACTTGTCGAGAGACGCGGCGCCTTCCACGTAGCTGCCGGTAATCCAGTCGCGGTAGACCCGCGCATCGGCAACGAGCAACCCTCGCGACTCGGGCTGCTCCAGCAGGTCCATCGTGGTCAGATGGTCCCCGACGGTCTCATCCGTGAAACGGCGGTTCTCGAGGTTGAACAGCAGCGCGTGCTCGCTGTAGTAGAGCGAAAGTGCGACGAAATCGGACGGGTCGCGGAAGCGCACGCCCGTCGGTACGAGGTGGCCGTAGAAGCCGGACCGATCCGTCCCGGTCGCCGCGCCGACGGCCTCGGCCAGGCGAAGTCCGTCTCCCGCGCTGGTGGGATTGGAGCGCAGTTGCATCTCGCTCGCCGCGGGGTGGATGTGCGCGGAGGCCAACTCGGGACTCGCCTGGAAGCCGCCCGTCGCAAGAATCGTCGCCGGGGAATATATTTCACATTCAGTGCCGTCCGCGAGCCGGACACGCGCACCGGCGACTCCACCGTCCAGCGGGAGCAGCGCGAGAGTCTCTGCACGTGTGTGCACCTCACCGCCGTGACTTCGGATTCGGCGACGACACTCGTCGATGTACCGGTTGGTGTCGAACTGATGCCCGGTGCCGTAGCGGAGTACAGTGACCGCGTCCGCGCAGTCGACGCCGAGTGACCGGATCCAGTCGATTCCGTCGGAGAACCCGTCGACCAGCGCTCGCCGTAATTCCGGATCACCGTCCGGGTTGACCTCGTCCATGACCTCGTGCGAAGGCGCGGTCCAGGCGTATCCGGCGAACTGGGCGGACCCGCCGATCGCCGCGGACTTCTCGACGACGACAACCGATTTTCCGCTGGTCGCCGCCCGCGCGGCCGCAGTCAGCCCGGCCATTCCGGCGCCGATGACGAGTACGTCGGTTTCGATTTCTGCCATCCAATGCTCCTCATCGCATGTGACCGAGCCGTTGTGTTACCACCGACACACTAGCTCTTCAACTGAAGTCAGTTCAATAGTTCGGAGATTGCCGGGCCTCGAGGCTCCGCGTCGTGCACGAATGTGATTGCCGACACACGAGTTCCCCGATAGCATCCATTGAACTGAACTCGATTCAAGGAGTGGATGTGCGGAAAATTCTTCTCACGGTCGGCGTGGTTCTCGCCACGACCTTGACAGCCTGCGGAACGCAAGCCGGCAACGGCGATGCGGGTGGCCCGATCAAACTCGGTGCGTGGCTTCCCCTCTCGGGGCCACAGGCGTCGGGCGGTCTTCCGCAGGAGGCGGGCACCCAAGCGTTCTTCGATCAGCTCAATGCGGCAGGGGGGATCCACGGACGCCCCGTCGAGTGGACGCCGGTCGACAATGCCTTCGATCCGCAGCAGACGATTCAGGTGGCGCGACAGTTGGTCTCTCGCGACCGGGTTGTCGCGATCGTCGGCGCCAACGGCACGGCCACCACGGAAGCGACGTTTCCGTTCGTCCTCGAACAGAACAAGATCCCCGTGTTCGGGACCTATGGCGGCTCCGCCGCCTGGTACGACCCGCCGAGGGACGGGTTGTTCGGCAGCCAGACGCTCTACGAGAACCAGGCGCGCGCTGCCGCGCAGTGGGCACTCGACGAGGGTGCCAAGAAGGTCACGATCATCCGCAACGATCCGGCCGCGTTCGTGAATGTGGGCGCAGTCGCCACGACCGAGCTCGAGAAGGCCGGCGCGGAGGTTTCGACGGTGGAGGTCAAGCTCGGTACCACGGACTACAGCCCGTTCGTGTCCCAGATCCGTGCGGCCGCACCCGATGCGGTCCTGACGATCCTGCCGATCCAGGAGGCCGCCGCCTACCTCAACGAGATGGCGCTGCAGGGTGTGAAGATTCCCAGCTACGGCTACTCCCCTACGGTCGGTAACAGCCTGCTCGATCTGGCCGGTAAGAATGCGGACGGATTCCGCGCCGTGTCACTCACGCTGCCTCCCACCGCCGACACCCCGGAGGTCGAGGAATACCGTCAGGCGCTGGCGAAGTACAAGCCCGGCGAGAAGCCCGACTTCTACTCGCTGGCAACCTACGGTTCGGCCAAAGCGTTCGCTCAGGTCCTTACGACCATCGACGGCGAGATCACGTCCGAGTCCATCACCGACGCGATAGTCGCGAGCGGCACCCTCGACACGGGCGTCATGCCTCCGCTCACGTTCAGCGCCGACGAGCACGTCGGCACCCGCAGCGTGGTCCGGGTCCAGGTCGAGGACGGCAAGTTCGTCCCCGTCGGCGACTTCGTGTCGCCGCAGTAGCACCGCAGTAGCACTGTGTCCCGCCCCTGAATTCAGGGGCGGGACACAGTTGTCGGTGGGGATGGGGCTCAGACGGTGAATCGCCCACGGTTGCTGAGCAACACCGCACCGACGACATTCCTGGCCTGTTCCGAGGCGAGGAACAGCACGTTGTCCGCGATCTCGTCCGGTGTCGCGTACGGCACCGGTGTGTTGTTGACCCACTGCACTTTCAGCTCTTCCGGTGTGCGAGCGGCCATGCCGGTCTCCGTCGGTCCGGGAGCGACGAGGTTGAGCCGGATGCCGAAGGCCACGACCTCCTTGGCGACGGCCTGGCAGAAAGCATGGACGGCCGCTTTGGACGCCGCGTAGTGCGGGTACCCCGTCAAAGTGTCGAATGCCGAGGACGAGCCGATCACGACGATCGCGCCACCTTTCGGCTTCATTTCCCGCACTGCGGAGCGCACCACGTGAAATGTTCCGTCCAGGTTGACCGACATCACGCGGCGCCACCGTGCGTCGGTGAGGCTCGCCGTCAGGTCGATCGGGGTGCCGGCGGCAGTCGCCTCCGTGATGATCTTCTTGGACTCCGGGTCGTCCACACCGGCGGCGTGCACGACGACGTCGAGCCGGCCCTCGGTGGCGACGACCTCCGCCATCACGGCATCGACGGCCGCCGGGTCCGAGACATCGACCACTCGGACGATCGTCTTCGGATCGTCGCCGTACCGCAGGCGCAGCTCGTCGACCACGATGTCGGCCACGTAGACGCGGGCAGCACCCTCGTCGACGAGCTGCGCGACAACGGCTGCTCCGATTCCTGATCCGCCTCCGGTTACCAGGGCTACTGCGTCGTCGAATCTGCCGTGTCCTGCCGTCCGAGACCTGTTCATCTTCTCTGTTCTCCTTTTCTCCGAGCCTGATCGATCGGGACGGTGATTCAGCTTCGCGGAACGCCCACGGCCGTCACGGCTTCGGTACGAACACTTCCCCGATGTGCGCGGGGATCTCGGTACCGAAGTACGCTGCCTCCGCGATCTGACCGAATCCCGGCGTGCCGCTGTTGCCGCGCGCGACGACCTCACCTTGGCGGAGAACAACGATCTCACTGCAGGATTCGAGCGCGCGGGCGAGGGACTGGTCGAGCAGGATGGTCGTGATGCCCCGACGTGCCAGAGCATTGACCTGCGAATAGACCTCGTCGACCATGGCCGGGGACAGACCCAGCGCGGGTTCGTCGAGGATCAGAACTTCGGGGTCGGCCATCAGCGCACGGGCGATGGCGACAAGCTGTTGTTCGCCGCCGGACAGCGAGCCTGCCGGGATGTTCATGCGGGTGCGGACCCGTTCGGGGAGTCCGTGCTGCAACTCTTCGAGCCGAGTGCGCAACCGGCGGCCGGAGATTCCTGCGGCGTACGCCGCGACCTCGAGGTTCTCGCGCACCGACAGGGTGCGGAACAAGGCACGCCCCTCGGGAACCAGGCTGAGCCGCAGCGCATCTGTGCCAGTGACCGTCCGGCTACCGCCGGTCGAGTGCAAGTCGCCGTGCAGGATCCGGCCCAGGGTGCTCTTGCCGGCGCCGTTCGCGCCCACGATGCCGAGGATGCCGCCCGCGTGGACGTCGAGATCGATGCCGGACAACGCCCGTACACCCGCGTAGTGGTGCTCGATCCCCCGCACGGAGATCAACGGCGTCGCCGCTCGGTCGATGCCGGGGGCGATCAGTGTGGTGTCGATGTTTCCGAGATACGAGTCGCGGACCGTGTGGTTCTGGAGAACGGTGTCCGGGGTTCCATCGGCGATCAGCTCACCGAAGTCGAACGCCACCACCCGATCCGCGACGGCGAACAGGTCGTCGAGGACGTGGTCGATGATGACCACGGAGGTGCCGGACTCCGAGAGCCGGCGGATGTGTTCTGCGAGGGTCCGACGTTCGTCCGCGTCGAGGCCACCGAACGGTTCGTCGAGAACCATCAATCGCGAGTTGTCGGCCAGCGCCGCGACCGCGCGGGCCAGATCGACCCGCTTCTGCAGCCCGAACGGCAGTTCTCCGGGGAGTCGGTGCACGTGCTCGGCCAACCCGACACTTGCGAGTACCCGCAACGCAGAGTCGCGATCGGCACGGCGCTCCCAGCGGTTGACGACACTGACATTCTCGAGAACGGTCAGTTCCGCGAAAAGTTCGGCATGCTGAAATGTCCGGCCGAGGCCGAGCGAACTCGACGAGTCGCCCGTACGCCGTTCAGCGGTCGGCCACCGAGTTCCATCGCCCCCTCGAGTTCACCGCCACCGATCAGGCCGCACAGGGCGTTGACGAACGTGGTCTTGCCGGCCCCGTTCGGCCCGATGATCGCGAGCACCTCACCCGCACCGACGCGGAGAGCGATATCGTGCACGGCCTGAAGACCGCCGAATCGAACACCGAGCGCCTCCGTCCTCAGCACAGCCGCCTCGGCGGCATCGGCCCGCTGGTTCGCGCCCGATCCCGCAGTGTCGACGAGGTCGGGTCCCGAGAGGGACCGCGCCGGGCGGCCGAGTGCCCGGGTGACCGGGACGAATCGGCGCAACAGCTTCCCGGCCGTCGGGACGATTCCATCGGCGAGGAACAGCAGGGTGAGAATCAGGACACCCCCGATCAGGTAGGGCTGGTCGATCGACAGCGACGACGCCAAGGTCGGTGCGGACGCCAGGAACGCGCCGCCGAGAACGGCGCCGATCACACTGCCGGTCCCGCCGAGGACGGTGGCGGCAATCAGGTTGACCGCGAACACCATCGAGAAGCCTTCCGGGCTGATGAAACCCGACAGCAAGGCGAGTAGCACACCGGACAGGCCCGCGACACCCGCACTGATCGCGAAGCCGAGGCTCGACTGCAATTCGGGAGCGATCCCGATCGATCTGCCCGCCAGGGGGTGCGTCTTGGCGGCGACCATACGCATACGGATGGTCGTGCGGCGCAGGAACACCGACACCGCGATCGCGAGACCGAGAATTCCGACGGCCAGGTAGGTGACTTCGTCGGACGACGGAACGAGGTCGCCGAGCGCGGTCTCGAACGTCTCGACCGGCACTCCCTGGTCGCCGCCGGTGACGCTCTTCCACGCACCGATGATCTCGAGGATCACCAAGGTGAACGCCAACGTCAGAAGGGCGACGTACAGCACGGAGAAGCGGGAGCCGGCGAAACCGAGGAATCCTCCCAGCAGTGCGCACAAGACAACGGCGACAACGGATGTGAAGGCAAGTCCCCAACCGTGACTGCTGCCGTAGGCGGTTGCATACGCGCCGATCGCAACCATTGCGGGGTGCCCGATCGACCAGATGCCCGTCCACCCGGCGAGCAGCGAGATGGACAGGACGATCAGTCCGTACACGGCAGCGAGTCCGACCGTGTACATCTGGTAGCCCGGTACGAGTCCGGAGGACAGCACCACCAGCGTGAGGAGCGCGGCAGCCGGGCCGCCGAGAAGCTGACCGGCGCCGTACAGCCGCTGGGCGGCGCGTCCGGCGGGCGGGGCCGAGATGTCTTTTGTGACCATGGATATCAGACCCTCTCGAAGGTTTGGCGGCCGAAGATGCCCTGGGGACGAATGAGCAGCACGAGCACAGCCACGCAGAAGACGAAGGTGTCGCGGAAGCCGGCGGAGATATAGGCTGCAGCGAGGTTGTCCAGGACACCGATGATGAGCCCACCGATGACGGCGCCGTACATGCTGGTGAGACCACCGAGCAGGATGCCTGCGAAGGCACGGAACAACACGGGGGCGAGGATCACCGGCGACACCCCGGTCTTCGGGGCGTACAGGAAGACTCCCAGCACCGCCAGCGCCATGCCGAGAGCCCAGGCGGTCCGCGCGACCTTGTGCGCGTTGATGCCCATGATCTCGGCGGTCTCGGCGGATTCGGCGACCGCGCGCATCGCAGATCCGAGCGGCGTGCGCGTGAAGAGGTACGCAATGGCCGACACGGCCAGCGCGGCGAGGACGATCGTGGCGATGTCCTGCAGCATCAGGTTCGAGTTGCCGATCGAGATCGTGCCGTCGACGAGCTGCGGGAATCGTCGCGGCTGCTCTCCCCAGTACTGGCCGATCAGATGCTCGACGATGATCGACAAGCCCATCGTGACGACGAGCGCGGCGAAGAGCTTTCCCTGCCCCAGTGGACGGATCAGCGCTTCCCGCACCACGACTCCGCTGAGGGCTCCGAAAACGACCGCGACGACCAGTGCGACGACGATGCCCACGCCGGCCCCGTACGCACTGAGAGCAACGTAGATGGCGAGAGTGGACAGCGATGCCATTGCGAAATTCATGACGTCGGTCGATCGGAAGATGATGACCAATCCGAGTCCGATGAGACCGTACACGGCACCGTTGGCGATGCCGGTGGTCAAGGTGATGAACAACTGATCCACGATGCCTCCGAGGGCGGCCGGTTCAAATTGAGTTGACTTCAGTTCAGTAACCTATGGGACGACGAGTGTGAGCGCAACCACACCGCCACCCCCGTGAGTACTTGTTAACCGCCCGCGGTTAACAAGTACTCACGGGCGACAGCATGACCTTCGGCGACGGCGTGTGCGACCTTGCGTGGGACGAGCGCATCGCCGATGACGTGCACGCGTGGGTTGCCGGGCGCGAGGAGCGACCAGTCGGCCGAGCGCCGCTCGCCGGCGACGACGACCCGGTCGGCGTCGAGGCGGGTCCTCGCCCCCGACAGCGTGCTCTCGAACTCGACCGAGCCGTCGGAGACCGCGACGATCGACGACAGCACGCGCACGTCGACCGGTTGGCCCGACAGCCGGCGCAGGTACTGCACGCGCCCCTCTGCGGGGAGGCCCGACGCGAAGGCCGCGGCCGGCGTCAGGACCGTCACGAGGCCCGCACCGGCGGCGAGTGCGGCTTCGACCGAACTCGCCGCGGGCCAGAGGCCGAATCCGTCGTCGACCACGACGACGTGGCCGGCGCCGCGCAAAGGCTCCCCTCCCCCGGCCAGTGCCTGCGACGTGAGCAGCGACGTCGTTCCCGCCGCTTCACGGGGCAGCGCCTCCTCGGCCCCGACCGCCAGGACCACGTCGTCGAAGCCCTCCAGCTCAGCGGCACTCACCCGGTGGCCCAGCCGGATCGTCACCCCCGACAGGTTGCCGGAGTAGTAGTCGAGGAGGCGACGCCAGCCGCTGCGGTGCGGTGCATCCGCGGCGATCGCGAGCTGACCCCCGATCCGGTCGCGGCCCTCGAAGAGGGTGACGTCGTGGTCGGACCGGAGTCGCATCGCGCACTCGAGACCGGCCGGGCCCGCACCGACGACGGCGATCCGGCGCCGGTCCGTGGACCGGCGCGTCGGGCCCAGGGTCAGCGGGTACGCCGGGCGCGCGGACTCGCCCGGCGGAGCGAGTTCCGGATTGACCGAGCAGAGCAGGACCGGGTCGAACGCCCGGCAGTCCTCGTTGCAGGACACGCACGGGCGGATCGCGGATTCCCGGCCGGTCAGCATCTTCCGCGGGAAGTGCGGGTCCGCGATCAGCGGTCGTGCCACGCCGACGAGGTCGGCACCCGACCGCAGGGCGGCGTCGATGGACGCGCCGGTGCGGAAGGACTGCGACACGAGCAGCGGTGTCGCGACGGCCGCGCGCAACCGTCCGACCGCGTCGAGCAGTGGCGGGTCGGTGACGGCCATGTCCCGGACGTAGGTGGTGCGGACGCCGACGGTGACGTTAACGTAGTCGAAGCCGGAGAGGTGCGGAAGGAGCTCGCACAGCCCGTCCATGCCGAGGCCGGCCTCTTCGCCCCCTTCGGCGGAGACGCGCACACCGAGGACGAGACCGGGACACGCGTCGCGGATCGCGGCCGCGATGCGGTCGAGGATCCGCACCCGCTGCGAGACCGTCGCGGCGTCGGGGCCGAAGTTGGTGACCGGCGAGAGGAACTGCGCCAGCAGGTATCCGTGGGCTGCGTGCAGTTCGACGACGGGGAATCCCGCGGACCACGCGTGAACAGCGGATGCGCGGAAGGCGTCGACGATCCCGTCGACTTCGGCGGGCCCGAGTGCGCGGGGACGTGTCGGTTCGCGAGGCGAGCGGACGACGGTCGGTGCCACGGGATGGCTCCACAGTTCGGCGCCGAGCGTTTCACGACCGAGGTGCACCAACTGGCACGCCGCCACGGCCCCCTCCTCGGTGATCGCCCGCGCCCGGGCCTCGAGGCCTGCGACGACGTCCGGACGCCAGGCCTCGGTGATGTTGCCGTTGCGGTTGGCCGAGTTCGGTGACACCACGGTGCCGCCGACGATCAGCATCGCCGCCCCGCCCGCCGCCCGGCGGCGCCAGTAATCTGCGTCGCCGGGCGACGGGACACCGCCGGCGACGGCTCCCGAGGCGTGCGCCGTCCCGACGAGACGGTTCGCCAACCGGAGCGGGCCGAGCTGCAACGGCCGAGCAGCACGTGGAGACGTCATGAATGCTCCTAACTGAACTGGATTCACTTCACGCTAGCAGGTGATTGACATCACACGGCAACTTCTTTAGATTCAAACTGATATCAGTTCAAGTTGAGGGGAATCATGTCGTTCGTTCTCATCCATGGCGCAGGAATGGGCGCCTCCTGCTGGGACCCACTCCTGCCGTTGCTCGAAGGCGACACTCTCGCAGTCGATCTCCCCGGACGGGGCAGACGTCGGTCCGCCGACCTGAGGTCCGTCACCCTCGCCGACTGCACCGCGGCCGTCGTCGAGGATGTGGAGGCGGCGAACCTCGAGGAAATCGTTCTGGTCGCACATTCATTCGCCGGAGTGACGGCCACGCCGGTCATGCCGGCGCTCGCGGGCCGACTGCGGCACGTCGTCTTCCTCTCCGCCGTCGTCCCGGCCGACGGCACGCGAGTGCTCGACCAGATCGACCCGGACGTCCGCGCCACAGTGGAAGAGTCGGTACGAGGCGGTGTCTATCGCCAGGATCCTGTGGGCGCCACAGCGATGCTCTGCAACGACATGGACGCCGAGCAGACCGGCTGGATGATCGACCAGCTGGTCGACGACTCCGCCGCGTTACTCACCGAGTCCGTCGATCTGTCCGGCCTTCGGGCCGACATACCCCGCACATACGTACGGTTGACGAAGGACGCCTGCTATCCGCCCGAACTGCAGGAGCGATCGGCCGCCGTCGTCGGCGGCGATACCGTCTTTCTCGAATCCGGCCACATGGCCATGGTGACGATTCCCGATCAGGTCGCCGCGCTGCTTCACAGGCTCTCGTCGTAGGCCGTCGCCGCGCATTCGATCCCTCGCTCCGCAAACGAATACACGGTTTCGCATCCGGCGAACCGATTCCGGAAGGACTTTCATGCCATGAGAAGTGTGCCGATAAAGCTGATGGCGGTCGCGGTGGTCGCCGCGTTCGCTTCCGCCGCCTGCGGATCCGGCGGGTCCGGTGTCAGTCAACCCGTGTCGGGCACGTGGGACGACGTCGTCGCCGCAGCCAAGAGCGAAGGCAGCGTACTGCTGTACTCGAGCCAGAATCCCGCCAATCTCGAGGCGCTCAAAGTGGCATTCGAGCAGGAGTATCCCGAGATCTCCCTCGAATACGTCCGGGGAACGGACGCCGACATCAACCCGAAGGTCGAGGTCGAGAATCAGACGAAACGCGGCACGGCCGACGTCCACATGCTCACCGACTCCGCCTGGATCGAGACGGCCGCGGAGTCGGGCACGTACTCGACCGACCTCGTCGGCCCGGCGTTCGACGCGCCGGAGTACGAACCACAGAAGAGCATCATCTCCGACAAGTTCTTCCTGACCAGCGCGGCGGTGTTCTCCCTCGGATGGAACACGACAGCACTTCCCGGCGGCCTGCAGAAGCCGCAAGACCTCCTCGACCCGGCGTTGAAGGGCAAGATCGGCATCGTCAACCCGTCGGGTATCGCCTCCTACGTCGACTTCTACCGCTTCTTCGAAAAGAACTTCGGCCCCGGCTATCTCCAGAAACTCGCCGAACTGAAACCGCGCATCTACCCGAGCGCACTGGGAGTCGCCCAGGCCTTGACGTCCGGCGAGATCGTCGCCACGCCGGTGGTGCAACCGCTGGTGCGGGAGAAGGAATCGGGTGCGCCCGTCGACTGGGCTCTACCCACGCCGCCATGGGGAACACCCTGGTTCACGCACGCCCTGTCGGCGGCGCCGCACCCGAATGCGGCTCAGGTACTGGCGAACTTCATGGTCACGCCGGCCGGCCAGAAGGCGCTGTCGCTCGGCTACGCGAGCGCTCTTCCCGGCATCGAAGGCAGCGTCGCGCGGGCCCAGGACATCGCACTGCCCAACCCGTCCGATCTGACGCCCGAATCGCTCACCGAATACCAGGCCGACTGGGAAAAGCGATTCATCCAGTGACGTCACACGACGCGCGACTGCGTGACACCTGCGCTCTCGTCACCGGTGCGGCACGAGGGATCGGCGCCGCGACCGCGGAACTCTTCCATGCACACGGCGCGACGGTGTACCTGTGCGACGTCGACGACGACCTGGGCAACAGTGTCGCGGCGAAACTCGGTGCGAGAGCCCATTATCGGCATCTGGACGTGACCGACGAAGCCGACTGGTCCCGGGTGACCGCCGAGATGGCGGACCGCGGCCACCGACTGCGTATTCTCGTCAACTCGGCGGGCGCCGCGTCCAAGGCGTCGATCATGGACACCTCGCTCGCCGAGTTGCGCCGCATGATCGACCTCAACCTGGTGGGCACGTTCCTCGGGCTGCAGGCCGCGGGCGCCGCGATGACCGCAGGCGGGTCGGTGGTCAACCTGTCCTCGCTGCGCGGTGTCCTCGCGACCGCCGAACTCGGTGCGTACGGCGCGTCGAAGTTCGGCGTTCGGGCCCTGACCCGCGTTGCGGCGCTGGAGTTCGCGGAGAAGAACATCCGGGTCAACGCGGTGTGCCCGGGCAGTATCGACACGGCCATCACCGCGGGCGCAGGCTTCGCCGACGACGACATGGATGCGTATGTGAAAAGTATTCCGATGCAGCGCCGGGGTCTGCCGCTCGAGGTGGCGAAGGCCATCCTGTTCCTCGCGGGCGAGGAGAGCAGCTACGTCACCGGCACCGATCTCATGATCGACGGTGGAACCTCGGCGGGCGCCAGGACTCCCAAGCTCTCGTCGTCGTGACGGACCGGCGGGCAACTCCTTGCCCGCCGGGCTTCCCGCCGCTACGCTGAAATGAACTGAATTCACTTTATCTCCGACCGACGCTTCGAACCCGGGAGCCCGGACGGACGCCCTCTCAGACAAACCACTCGCAACCAAGCAGGTGCCAGGTGACATCGCAATTCAGGGTTTCCAACCTGACCAAGACCTTCGGGTCCAACACCATCGTCGACCAACTCGACCTCGACATCGAGGACGGTGAATTCCTCGTCCTGCTCGGCCCGAGCGGTTGCGGGAAGACGACCACGCTCCGCTGCATCGCCGGCCTCGAGACACCCGAGGGCGGGTCGATCACGTTCAAGGACCACGCCGTCTTCGACGCATCGGCCCGGATCAATGTTCCGGCGTACAAGCGCAACATCGGCATGGTCTTCCAGTCCTACGCGCTGTGGCCGAACATGACGGTGCGCGAGAACATCCGGTACCCGTTGAAGGTCCGCCGGATGAAGAGCGCCATGGCCTCCGGCCAGGTCGAAACCACCGCGGGAATGGTGGACTGCGGGGCCCTGCTCGACCGGTATCCCTCCCAGCTCAGCGGTGGGCAGCAGCAGCGGGTGGCGGTGGCGCGCGGATTGGTCGCACAACCCGACCTGGTGCTGTTCGACGAACCCCTGAGCAATCTCGATGCGCGACTGCGCGATCAGGTGCGGTCCCAGATCCATCAGCTCCACCAACGTCTCGGCTTCACAGCCGTATTCGTCACCCACGATCAGGCCGAGGCGTTCGCGCTCGGAGACCGGCTCGCCATCATGAGGGCGGGCAAGATCGAGCAGTACGACACCCCGGAGCGGGTCTACGAGTCCCCGTCCTCCGACTATGTCGCCGCGTTCATCGGCATGGCCAACCGACTCGAACTCGTCCGGCGGCACGAGGGCTGGACGACGCGCGCGGGCACCCCGGTAGATCTCGATGCGGCGGGCATCCAGGGCGGACACATCGGCGGCGACGCGGCCCTGGGAAGAATGCGCCCCGACGACCTGGCTCTGCATCGTTCGCTCGACGAGGTCGCCCCGGGCGATGTCGGCCTGACCGGTGAACTCGTCACCTCGGAGTACGGCGGCCGCTATTTCGACGTGACGGTCGATGCCGGCGGTGAGCGGTTGTACCTGCGCGCGGATGCGGGACGGCACGGGCCCTGGTTGCGCGGCGCCGCCACGGGATCTCCTCTGGTGGTCAGCTTCTCCCCCGACGCACTACGCGTGTTCCCGCACCCCGACGGGCACGTCGATCTGCACGCTCCCGAACTCGCCCGGGCCGCAGCCCGATCGGAGGCATGATGGCTACCGTCGCAGTGAGCCGTGGCGCGCGGCCGCTCGTCGTCAGCGCGGTGTGGCGGACCCGGCTCGGGTACGGCGCGCTGCTGGCGTTTCTCGCGTACCTCGTCGTGCTCCCGCTGTTCCGCCTGCAGTCGCTGGCGTTCGAGGACGGCGCTCGCGGATATCAGGCCCAGTACGGGCGGTACGACATCGGTCAGACCATCCGGACGACCATCGCCCTCGCCGTCACGTCGCTCGCCATCGCGATGGTGCTGGGAACGGTACTCGCGTTCGCGGCCACCAGGCTGCCACGCCGGCTCAGCTTTCTCCGGATCGTTCCCATCCTGCCCATCGTGATGCCCGCGGTCGCCAACGTGGTCGGGTGGGCATTCCTCCTCTCTCCGGGGCCGGGGTACCTGAACGCGCTCCTGCGCACACTTCCTTGGTGGAACACCGTGGATTCCGGACCGATCGACGTCTACAGCACCCCGTGGATCATCATTCTCACCGGTTTCGGGCTCACGTCGTTCGTGTACCTGTTCGTGAGCGCGGGAATGCAGAACATCAGTTCGGAACACCTCGAGGCCGCACAGATCAGCGGTTCGTCGACGCTCGGGGTGTTCTTTCGCGTCGTGCTTCCCCTGCTTCGCCCGTCCCTGGTGTACGGCGGCGGAATCGCGCTGCTTCTCGGACTGGGCCAGTTCACCGGGCCGCTCCTGCTGGGGCAGAACGCGGGCGTGAAGGTGCTCACCACCGAAATGTACCGCCGTGTGTCGGAGTCGCCTGCCGATTTCGCCGCCGCGGCGGCCGCGGGATCACCGCTCGTCATCTTCGGAATCGTCGTCGTGCTCGCGCAGAAGATGCTTCTCGGCAATCAGAAGCGCTTCGTCACCCACGGCGGAAAAGCGTTCGCACCGAACACCGGTCGCTCGGTCTGGGCCGCCGCCGCGATCTCCGTGTACGCGATTCTCGCACTCGTCGTTCCGCTGATCGGGCTCGCCATCGTGGCGGTGTCTCCGTACTGGTCGGAATCGCTGTCCTGGAATCTGTTCACGCTCGACAACTTCCGGGCACTCTTCCAGACGGCGAGCATCGTCGACTCGGTGTTCACCAGTCTTCTCACCTCCGTCGTCGCAGTGGCGATCTGCGTGCCGATCGGCTATCTCACCGCCACTCTGCTCGTACGAGGCCGCAAGCACCGGGTCCTGGGGACCATCGGTGACGTGATCACGGCTCTCCCCCTGGGCATTCCGGCGGTGATCTTCGGTGTCGGGTTCCTGCTGACCTACACACAGCCTCCGCTGATCCTCTACGGCACCAAAGCGGTCATCATCCTCGTGTACGTCGTGCTCATGGTGCCGTTCTCCACCCGGATGCAGATGACGGCGATGCTGTCGCTCGGGGAGACCTACGCCGAGGCGTCGGCGACCAGTGGCGCGAGCCCGTTCGTCACCAATCTCCGGGTGATTCTGCCGCTGATGAGACCGACCGTGCTCAGTGCCGTCGCCTTGATGTTCATCCTGCTGACCCACGAGTTCGCCGCCTCGCTGCTCGTCCGTGCCGCCACGACACAGGTGATGGGCACACTGCTGTTCGACCTGTGGGAGAACGGTTCGTACCCGCTGGTGGCGGCGATGGCGCTGCTCATGACGGCCGTGACGAGCATCGGCGTCGTGTTCGCGATGCTCGTCGGTGGCCGGAACGTGTTGAGCAACCTGTGATATCGGAATGTCCTGCCCGATCCGAACGAATGACGAGGAGTACAGATGAGTGTGGGACCTGACCGGCTTCGCGACAAGGTCGTCCTGCTGACGGGTGCGACCGGTGGGATCGGCGTCGAGATAGTCCGCAGGCTTGCCGACGAAGGCGCCCACGTCGTCGTCACCGATCTCGACGAATCGGCCTGCCACGACCTGCTCCGCACTCTCGCCCGGCCCGAGCGACATGCCGCGCACGCCCTCGACGTCTCCTCCGAGGAACAGTGGGAGGCGGTCGTCGCGGCAGTCGAGGGGACGTTCGGCGCACTGCACGCCCTGGTCAACAACGCCGCCATCGGCAGTGTCGCAACAGCCGAGGACGAAACCCGAGCGCACTGGGATCGTGTGATCGGGATCGGCCAGACCGGCACGTGGCTGGGCATGAAACATGCGGGCCCCCTCATCGAGCGCAGCGGCGGCGGTTCCATCGTGAACATGTGCTCGATCCTGGGAACCGTGGGTGGCCTGGGCAACAGTATCGCCTATGCGGCCGCCAAGGGCGCCGTCCGCACGATGACGAAGAACGCTGCCCTGCACTGGGCGAAAGCGGGCGTGCGGGTCAACTCGCTGCACCCGGGATTCATCGCGACGCCACCGCTGCTCGAACGGTGGGAGGGCACCGAGCGTCACCGCGAGATGCTGGCCGGCACGCCGATGGGCCGGCTCGGGCGCGGCGAGGAGATCGCGGCCGCGGTCGCCTTCCTCGCCGGCGACGACTCCACCTTCGTCACCGGATCGGAGATCTACGCCGACGGCGGGTGGACGGCCGCCTGAACCCCGGCAGACGAACATGGCCTCCGCGCGATGCGGAGGCCATGTTTGCTGTGCGGCTGGGTTTGCTGTGCGGCTGGGTTTGCTGTGCGGCTGGGTCGTCACCGCAGACGGCACAGTGTCTTTCCCACGGTGCGGCCGCGCAGCATCGCGACGATGGCGTCCGGCGCCGACTCGAGACCGTCGAACACGGTCTCCTCGGCCACGAGCCGCCCGTCGCGGAGATAGGCCCCGACCTCGGCTCGCATGTCGCCGAGCAGGTGGTCGTAGGCACCGGCCCGGAAACCCTTCACCGTGAGGCTCTTCGACACGATCTGAAAGAGGTTGTCCGGACCTGCTGCCGCCGTCTCGGCGTCGTAGGACGCGACGGCGCCGGCCATGGCCACTCGGCCTCCCGGCCGAAGGCGATGCAGGGCGGCCCCGAGATGCGTTCCGCCCACGTTGTCGAAATACAGATCGATGCCGTCGGGTGCCGCACTGTCGAGGGCCCGCGTCAGGTCCGGCGTGTGGTAGTCGAACGCGGCATCGAGATTCAATTCCTCCAGCAGGAACCGGACCTTTTCGGTGGATCCCGTGCTGCCGACCACGTAGTGACCTCGGAGCTTGGCAATCTGTGCGGCGAGGCTGCCGACCGCTCCGGCCGCCGACGAGATCCACACGACGTCTCCGCCTGCGAGTTCACCGATGCACTGCAATCCCACGTACGCGGTGAGCCCGGCGCTGCCGAGCGCTCCGAGATATGCCTGCGGCGGGTGCTCGCCGGTGTCGAGTCGCGTCACACCACCGGCACCGGCGAGGGTGTCACCGTCCTGCCGGATCCCGGCGAACTCACGAAAACCGTTGATGTGCAGCACCGTGTCGCCCGGCTCGAAGCCGGGGGCACGGGACCGGAGTACCTCCCCGACAGCCAACCCGGTCAGCGTCTCCCCGATGTGGAACGGCGGCAGGTAGCCGGCGGGGCCGGTGGGGCCGAGCCGCATCCTGACGGACGGGTCGATCGACGACCACGAGTTGCGCACGAGAATGTCACCGGGCCCGAGTTCTTCGGGAACCGTCACCACGTCGAGGCGGAAGTCCGACGGTCGAACCCTCCCCTGGGGATGGTGTGCCAGTGTGAGTTCACGACTCTGCACGGGAATCCTTTCTACTCAGAGCACGGAGACGACGTCGACTCAGACGACCGAGAAGACGTCGTGGCCGTCTCGTTTTCGGACGGTGAGCCGGCCGCGGTCGACCAGGGTGTCGAGGTGCGCGAGGGTCTCACAGGTGGCGATCATCTGATTGAACGGGTCGAGCGTGGTGAACGGCCTTTCGCGACGAGTCCAGGTGACCACGTGTGCCACGGCGGTCGCGGTCCCCTGCCCGAGAGAGATCAGCGCGTTGCGCATGGCATCGAATCGCTGGTCGTGGTGCGCGAGAAGCTCTTCTACTCGACGGTGCACGCTCGGTGCCGGATCTCCGTGTGCCGGCAGGAGCTGCGAATCGGGGCGGTCGAGCAACCGGGACAGCGAGTCGAGGTAGCGCCCCAGCGGCAGGTCCCACTCGCCCAACTCGAAGCCGATCGACGGCGTGATCGAGGGCAGGACGTGGTCGCCGCTGAACAGCAGCCCCTGATCCACGTCGTGAAACACCATGTGTCCCTTGGTGTGGCCCGGGGTGTGCACGACGTCGAGGGTGTGCCGGCCGATCGGGAGTGGACCCGCGGCGAGCCAGTGGTCGGGTTCTTCCCAGTCGGCGGGGTAGAACGGTTCCGCGGCGGTCAGGGTCTCGACGGTGTCTGCCAGGACGGGGGCTCCCGCGCGGCGGAGTTCGTGCAGCGAATCCGTCGGAACGTTGCTGCCGAGGGCGCCGACCGCTGCCAGACCGTCCGCCTCCGCGACTCCGAGGTGGACGCGTGAACCGTGACGGCGGCGGAGTTCGACGGCGAACGTGTAGTGGTCGCGGTGCACGTGGGTGACGTAGATGTCGTGAATCTGGTCGGGGCGGTGGCCGATCCGGAGCAGTGCCCGCTCCATCTCCTCGAACGTGGTGCCGACTCGCCAGCCGCCGTCGACGAGGGCCAGGCCGTCCGGGGTCTCGAGGGCGTAGACGTTCACGGCCCCGAGACCGTCACCGGGCATCTGGAGGGGTATTCGATGCACACCGGGCGCCACTTCGTAGCAGCCCGGCTCCATCCACCCCGCCCTCATGATGTCGCGCTGTCCACTTCGACCATCGTCTTCTCCTCGCCCATGACGAGGATGCGCTTTCCGCGCATCTTGCCGACGTTCTCCACTGCGGCTTGCCATTCCGGGCTGGCGAGCGCGGCATCGAGGTCCTCGCGGGAGTCGAAGCTCAGGATCGACACACCGTCCCATTCCCGGGACCGGTCGTCCATCGCGTCCAGCACTTCGGTGTGCTGCCAGCGTCGCAGGCCGGGAAGCGGATAGGTCACGTCGGCGTGCTCACCGCGCCACCACTGGATGAACTGCTCGTGGCTCCAGTCGTGCGGACGGGCGGCCAGGACGATCAAGTTGTACATCATCTCTCCATTACTGACATGAATTAGGTTCAATTATTGAGGGTGCGCAAAAGCCACTCCCCGATCTCCGCGGGTCACCCGCGGACGATACGCAGGGTGGCGTCGCGAACGTGCCGGTTGAGCTGGTCGAGTGTCATGTCGCCGTCGGGCCGGTACCAGCGCCACACGCTGACGACGAGCCCGAGGACGAGTCGGGCCATCAAACGCGCATCGGCGTCGGCGAAGGCCCCGGCACCCATCCCCTTCGCGATGAGGAGAGACCACGCCTCTTCGATCGAATTCACCAGCGCACGTGACGTCTGGCGCTCGGCTTCTTCCTTCTCGGACTGACGGGGTGTGGCCAGCAGATCCATGTGGCTCTGGAGGATCCGACGCTGCAGGGCGTCGCGGGGGGTCGCTTCCAGGGCGCTGGTGATGGCGGCGCTCAACGCCTCGACCGGGTCGTCGATGCCCTCGATCGCGGTCGTGAATCGCTCGAGCGACTGCGCCAGTTCGAGACGCATGATCGTCAGCAGGCAGTGCGCCTTGGATTCGAAGTAGTGGTAGAGCGCGGTCTGGCCGATACCGACCTCGTCGGCGATCGACGCCCACTTCGTGTGCTCGAAGCCCACTTCCCCGAAGCGCTCGATTGCGGCCGTGAGGATGAGCCCGCGCTTGGAACGCGGACCATCGCGGAGCGTCATGGCTTCTACGGACACGGGATCCCCATCCATTTGTCGTCGGGTCGGTACCGGTAAGACTACCTGAACTGAGGTCAGGTCGGGTGAAGATCAGGTGGTCTCGGTACCGGCGAGCAGGCGTGTTGCGAGGTCCACCGCATCCGGTCGAGACAGCTTGCCGACCCGGTTCTGCGGCAGATCGTCGATCGTGAAGACGAACTCCGGCCACTTGAACTTGGGGAAGTCGATGTCACCGAGGTGCGCAACCACCTCACCGAGGGTAATCGCTGCACCCGTGCTCACGACGAGGGCTGCGGCGCGTTCACCGAGCAGTTCGTCCGGCACCGGTACCACGCACACCTGGGACACGGTCGGGATGCGGGCGATGGCGGCTTCGACCTCGTTGATGTCGATGTTGCGGCCCCCGCGGATGATGATCTGCTTCTGCCGCCCCATGACCCGGATGCTCCCGTCGTCCGCGATCTCGACGAGGTCGCCGGTGGGCAGGAACCCGTCCGCGGTGAGTCCGGGCGGCGCGGGAACCCCGGCTCGGGCATAACCGACGAAGAGGGAGGGCCCGCTGACCTGCGCGTCGCCCACCCGCCCCGGTGGCAGCGGAGCGCCCTGCTCGTCGACGGCTCGGATAACGGTGCCGGGGAACGGCCTGCCGTCCCGTCCGAGGCGTATGTCCGGCGCGTCCGACGGCAGCGGGGTGGTGTGCCCGAGGCACTCGGACATCCCGAACACCCGCAGGAACGTCGTCCCGAGAATCCGCTCGGCGCGACCGAGCGCACCGGCGTCCATCGGGCCGCCGCCGACGGTCATCGCCCGCAGCGAGGCCAGCGCGCCCGCCGCGTCGGGTGCGACGGCCAGCTGAAGCGCCATCGTCGGGACGAGCATCGTCCAGGCGACCTGGTGTTTCCTGACCACCTCGAGGGCGGCTGCCGGCTTCCAGCCGTCCATGCAGACCATCGGCGCGGCCAGCATCGTGGGGAGGTAGAGCCCGAAGCAGAATGCGGCCACCGACGACAGCGGGACGAACGCGGCAACCGGGTCTCCGGGTTCGAGGCCGACGGCGTCGATCGTGCAGCGGCAGGCATAGCGGATCGCTGATTCCGACTGCACGACGCACTTGGGGTGTCCGGTGGACCCGGACGTCATCGCGATCGCGATCCCGCCGTTCCACCGGGCGACGTCGCTGACCGGTGTCCGCGACCAGCGCATCGACCAGCCGTCCAGCGCGGTCGCCTCTTCGCTGAAGTGGTCGTCCGACGCGCCCCAGTGCTCGAGGGACCCGGGGTCGGCGATCACCACGTCGGGTGCGATGTCGTGCAGGGCCACGGCGAACTCCGACGGGGTGGCGTGCCTGCTGAACACTGCGACGACGCCGCCGCGCAGACCGACGGCGAGTGCCGCGGTCAGCGTCCGCCAGCTGTTGTCCGCTTGGACGAGCACGGTGGGCGAACCCCCGCGAGCGGTGTCCAGCAGAGCGGCAAGTTCGGTCGCCGCCGCGGCGATGCGCGCGGCGGTGTACTCGCCCGAGGCGTCGACGACCGCGATCTCATCGGGCGAATTCTTTGCGCGAGCAACGAATTCGCGAGCCAACTCCCACATCCCGCAATCCTCCTGTTCAGCGAACCACTGTCATTCTCGGTCATCGTGCGCGGTAGTGCGCAGACGTCGTCGGTCACGGCACGAGGACGGCGCGCCCGCGAATCGCTCCGCGGCGCAGCCGGTCGTACACGTCGACGGCGTCGTCCAATCGGTACGCCGTCGACTCGACGCTCAGCAGCCCTCGTTGCGCGAGGTCGACCACCGCCTCGAGGTCGGCGCGGGTTCCCCAGAACGGGGCGCTGACCTGCCAGCCGCCGGGCAGTCCGAGGTCCTTGCCGACCGTGAGCCGGCCGCCCCCGCTGCCCACGGCCACCAGGCGGCCACCGGGGCCGAGCAACTGCGCGGCCGATTCCATCGTGTCCGGGGATCCCACGAAATCGAACACCACGTCGGCGGAGCGAGGCTCGGTGCCGGAATCGGCCACCTCGCTCACCGCCCGGTCCGCCCCCAACCGGAGGGCGAGGTCGCGCGAGTCCTCGCGTGGATCGACCGCGATGATCGTGCCGGCGCCGAGAGCGCGAAGGATCTGGACCGCGAGATGGCCCAGTCCCCCGACACCGACCACGACGGTGACCGAGTGCCCGTCGACGAGGTCCCGGTTCGTTCGGATCGCGTGGTAGGCGGTCAGGGCGGCATCGGCGAGCGGGGCGGCACTCTCGGGAGCGAGCCCCCGGGTGCGCACCACGAACCGCTCCGAGGGAACGATCATGGCCTCGGCGAGACCGCCGTCGTGCCCGAGACCGTTGCCGATCGCCGCGAGCCTGCCGTCCGCCCGCGGACGCAGGTCGTGACAGTAGTTCTCCCGGCCCCGCCTGCAGTTGCGGCACTCCCCGCAGGACCACACGCCGTGGACCACCACGGACTCGCCGATCCACGACCTGTCGGCGTCCGGGCCCGCGCCGACCACGGCCCCGGCCACCTCGTGCCCGAGTGTGAGCGGGAGCGGGTAGTCGAACGCACCTGCGGGCGCGTCCATGACGTGCAGGTCGGATCGGCAGAGCCCGGCGGCCCGGACCTCGATCAGCAGTTCGGCGCCCCGCGGTTCGGGGACGGGGACGCGCTGGACCTCCACGGGCCGGCCCCAGGTGGTCAGGCGCACTGCACGCATCATCTCGATGGCCATGGTCCCGTCGCCTACCTGGCTGCCCAGCCGCCGTCGACGACGAGCGCCTGTCCGGTGACATACGAAGAAGCATCCGATGCGAGGAACAGCACGGCGCCGTCCACCTCGCCCGCCCGGCCACCGCGGCCGAGCATCGTGTTGCGGCGCACCCAGTCGGCCGAGCGCTGGTTGCCGAACAGTCCGTCCGTCATTTCGGTATCGAACCATCCGGGCACGACGGCGTTGACACGGGCGCCCCGCCTGCCCCACTGACCCGCCAACTCGCGGGTCAGCCCGAGAATGCCCGCCTTCGACGCCGCGTAGCTCGCACCGCCGATGGGAGCGGTGGACACCAGACCGATCACCGAGGAGATGTTGATGATCGAGATTCCCGCGCCCTCCGGAACGGTCGACGTGGCATACGTGGCCAGATGGAAACCCGCCGCGAGGTTGACGTCGAGGATCGACGAGAACCCGTCGGCGGTTTCGTCCTCCGCGTTCGGAGGTCCGGGCTTGCCGGCATTGTTGACCAGGACGTCGACGTGGCCGGTTCGCTCGCGGGCGCGGTCGACGAGGCGGCGGCGGTCGGCGTCGACGGTGATGTCGCATTCGACCGGGACCACGGTGTCGACCTCCGCTGCCAGTGCCTCGAGCCGATCGATGCGGCGGGCGGCCGCGTAGACGGTGGCGCCTGCCGCGGCCAGCGTCCGCGCGAATCCCATTCCCAGTCCGGACGACGCACCCGTGACGACGGCGACGCGACCGCTCAGCTGGAACAGCTCGGGTACCTGCATGTGGTTGGCTCCTACTCCTGTTCGTGGCACGGGCGTCAGTAGACGGCGGTGCGTCCGCCGTCGACCGGGATCAGGGCGCCCGTGGTGTAGCCGGCACGGTCCCCGGCCAGATGCACGACGAGGCCGGCGATTTCATCCGGATGCCCCAGCCGTCCGGCGGGCAGCCGGTCGACGATCTTGCCGACGAACTCGTCGTCCCAGTCGGCAGCCATGTCGGTCGCGAATCCGCCCGGCATGATGCAGTTCACCCGCACCCGGGGCGCGTATTCCTGCGCGAACGCCATCGTCAGCGCGTTGAGGCCGTTCTTCGACGCCGCATACATCGCCTCGGGCGGGCTGGGCCGCACCGCGCCGATGCTCGAGATGTTGATGATCGAACCGCCTCCGGCCGCGCTCATCCTGGCGCCGGCCACCGCCATCAGCCGGAACGGTCCCTTGAGGTTGACCTCGATCGTCTTGTCGAACAGCGACTCGGACACCGACTCCAGTGTCGGTGACAGGGGTGCGATGCCGGCGTTGTTCACGACGACGTCGAGCTTTCCGAATCGGGTGACGATGTGGTCGACCGCGGTTTCGATCGCGTCCCACCTGCCGACGTGCAGTGCGAGCGGTTCGGCGATTCCACCGGTGTCCCGGACGATCGCACGGGCCGCGGAGACGCACGCCTCCTCCTTGCGGCTCGACACGATCACGGTGGCTCCCGCGGCGGCGAGGCCGCCGGCGATGGCGTATCCGAGCCCGCGGGTCGCCCCCGTGACCAGTGCGACCTTGCCCGTCAACTCCTGTGTCGTGTTCATGCGTACTTCTTCAGTTCGAGGCGCGCGATCGTGCGCAGATGGACTTCGTTGGGGCCGTCGGCGATCTGCAGTGCCCGGGTGATCGCGTACAGCCGGGCCAGGATCGTGTCGTCACTCACGCCCGCGGCGCCGTGCGCCTGGACGGCGTGGTCGACCACGCGATGCGCAACCTCCATCGCGGCCACCTTGATCGCGGCGACCTCCGAGCGGGCCGCGGCGTTGCCGCGGGTGTCCATCAGCCACGACGACTGCAGTACCAGCAGCCGGATCTGGTCGATCTCCATCCGGCTCCGCGCAATCCACTCACGCACCACACCGCGATCGGCGAGGGGTCCACCGAACGCGGTGCGCTGCAGGGTTCGTCGGCACATCAGCTCGAGGGCGCGTTCGGCCATGCCGATCGCCCGCATCGCGTAGTGCATGCGCCCCGGCCCCAGCCGGCCCTGCGCGATCGCGAAACCGTCACCCTCGGCGCCGAGCATGTGGTCGGCGGGCACCCGCACGTCCGTGAACTGGACCTCGCCGTGGCCGAGACGGTCCCGGTAGCCGAACATCGGCAGATCGCGGAGCACCTCGATGCCGGGAGCATCCGCCGGCACCAGGATCATGCTCTGCTGCCGGTACGTCGGGGCGTCGGGATCGGACTTGCCCATGAAGATGACGAGCTTGCAGTCGGGATCGAGAATGCCCGAGGTGTACCACTTCCGGCCGTTCAGGACGTACTCGTCGCCGTCGCGGCGGATGGTCGAGGTGATGTTGGTGGCGTCCGAACTCGCCACCTCCGGTTCCGTCATCGCGAACGCCGACCGGATCGTGCAGTCCAGGAGCGGCGCGAGCCAGCGTGACTGCTGTTGCGGGGTGCCGTACATGGCCAGGATTTCCATGTTGCCGGTGTCGGGCGCCGAGCAGTTGATCGCTTCGTTGCCGATCACCGACCGTCCGACCATCTCGGCAAGAGGGGCGTACTCGAGGTTGGTGAGCCCGGCGCCCCATTCGCCGTGCGTCATGAAGAGGTTCCACAGTCCGAGTTCCCGTGCCTTCGCCTGCAGGTCCAGCATGACCTTCGGCTGTTCGTGCGGGTTGTCGTTCGACCTGATCTGCTCGTCGTACACGGCCTCGGCCGGATAGACGTGCTCTTCCATGAAGGTCCGCAGTTGCTCGAGCAGTCGCTCGGTGCGTGCGGAGTATCCGAAGTCCACGTGTCGTCCTTTCTGTTCCTGTCAGCGCCTCGAGCGGTGCGCGAAAGAGTGGTCAGGCAAGTAGTGCGGTGCCGCTGCGAATGAGCTGCGAGATGGTGTCGGGCAGCCGTTCCTGATCGGGGTCGTGGTGGCGGCCCTCTCGGTGCCTGCGCAGGTTGTGGCCCATGATCGCGGCCATCTTCAGACGGCCGAGTGCGTTGAACCAGTTCATGTCCGGCAGTGCCGGGGCGTCCCCGGTGTAGAGGTCGATCAGCTCGTCCTCGCTCGGCAGGTTCGGCACCGCGCGCCCCACCCCGGGGAAGTTCGCGCCGTCGGCGAAGACGAGGAACCAGCCGAGCTCGACCCGCGGATCGCCCACGCTCCAGATCTCCCAGTCGATCAATGCCGCCGGCTCCGTGCCCCGCGCGATGATGTTGCCGAGCCGGTAATCGCCGTGCACCAACGTGGGCGCAACCCCGTCCGGGACGTCGGCGGCGAGCAGACGCAGCAACTTCTCGCCCCCACTGACGAGTTCGGGGGGAACGGCGCCCAGGGTGCGTTGCCACCGCGCCAGCTCGGCGGCCGGCGACAACGGACCACCGGCGGCCGGGATCGTGTCGAGGGGCACCGCATGCAGCAGCGGGAGCACCTCGACGGCCCGGCGCATCCGCGCGGCAGCGACGGCCGGTTCGACCGCCGGTGTATCGAGCACCGGCTCGAGGGATTCCCCGGCGACGCACTCCATCGCGAACCACGCCGGACCGTCCTCGTCGACGGTGACGATGCGGGGCACGGGAACCGCTGTGGCGCCGAGCGTTTCCATGATCCTCGCCTGGCGCACCATGTCGTGCCGCCCGATGGGACGCTGCCCCTCCGGCACAGCCTTGACGACGAGGTCGCCCCCACCGGTCCGGACCTTGTAGGTCAGTCCGGAGTGCCCGCCGGGCAACGGCTCGAGCGGGCCGACGTCCAGGCCCGGGTTCTGCTCGCGCAGGCGACGCGCCACACGGTCGTCGAGGGTGATCGTTGCACTCACGGGCGGGGCTCCCTCGGCAGGCCGAGCACGCGCTCGGCGAGGATGTTGCGCTGGATCTCGTCGGTGCCGCCTGCGATGCGGTAGCCGGGTGCGCCGAGTACGTGCTCGGTCCACGCGAACGTTCCCCACTCGCCCGAGTCGGCGATCAGGTCGCGCCCCAGCAGCATCCGGACGACCTCCGAGGTGCGCGCCATGGTGTCGGTGGCGAGCAACTTGCCCACCGACGCCTCCGGGCCGGGGTCCTTGTCGGCGACCACGGCGGCGGCCACCCGCATGCCCGTCACCCGCTGGACATAGCTGCGCGTCACCAGATCCGCGACCTTGTCGCGCTCGATCTCGGACAGCTCCCGGCCCAGGTGGCGGGCGAGTTCGACGGCCTGGTCCGCGTTGGCCAGGCCGAGATTCCCGGCGTCGAGGCGCTCGGCGGCCAGCACGGTCAATGCGACCGGCCAGCCCTGCCCCACCGGCCCCAGCCGGTAGTCGTCCGACAGTTCGACGCCGTCGAGATACACCTCGTTGAAGGAACTGCCCCCGGTCATCTGGCGGATCGGCCGGACGGTGACGCCGGGAGCGTCCATCGGGACCATGAAGACGGTGAGGCCCTTGTGTTGGGGCGCGTCGGGGTCGGTTCGGCACACCGCGACCCCGACGTCGGCGACCCGGGCGCCGGACGTCCAGACCTTGTGCCCGGTGATCGTCCACCGGCCGTCCCGCTCGACCGCTCTCGTCCGGACCGCCGCCAGGTCGGACCCGGCTTCGGTTTCCGAGAACAGCTGACAGGCGATGATGTCGGTGCGGAGCATCGCCCGCACGTACCGCTCACACTGCTCGGACGTTCCCCACTGGGCGATGGCCGGTGCTACCAGTTGCTGAGTGACCGAGAACATTTCGGTTCGGCGGGGCACGTCGAAACAGTTCTCCTCCCGCCGGAAGGCCAGCACGTAGGACATCGGCAGTCCGCGGCCGCCGAATTCGACCGGCCAGTTCATCGAACCCCAGCCGGCGTCGAACTTCGTCTGCTCGTACGCCCGGATGTGGTCGGTCTCTTCGCGTTCCTGCGCAGCGGTCCAGTTCTCGAAGACGGCGACCGAGTCGGGTCCCACCCCCCATTTGATCTGGGTGCGCGGTTCGGCGACCGTTCGCAGCCACGCGCGGGCGTCGTCCACGAACTGGTCCAGGCCGGGCATCGTTGCTTGATTCATGGCTCTTCCTCAGACTGACAGGACGGTGCAGGCGCTGATCCCGGGCGCACCGTAGACGTGGGTGAATCCGATCCGCGGGTTTCCGGGGACCTGCCGGGCACCGGCCTCACCGCGCAATTGCGTGACTATCTCGTGTATCTGCCGGAGGCCGGACGCGCCGATCGGTTCCCCGTTCGCGATGCAACCGCCGTCGGTGTTGACCGGGATCCGACCGCCGATTTCCGTCTCCCCCGCGGCGATCAGCTTGTCCTGCTCGCCGTGTTCGCAGAATCCGCATTCGGCCATGTGCATGATCTCGGCGCCGCTCTCCGTGTCCTGGAGTTGCGCGACGTCCACGTCGGAAGGTCCGAGTCCGGCCTGCTCGAATGCGGCGGCCGCGGTGGACGTGCTCACGCTCGACGGGGTTCCCGCGCCCTGTATCGACGGGCCGAACACCTCGAACGAGCCGAACCGGCGGGTGCCCGCCGAAATGCCCCGCAGGTGCACCGGTCGTCCGCCGAGTCGCCGGACGGCGGTCTCGCTCGCCACGACGACGGCCGCACCGCCCTCGCCGGGTGAGCAGAACATGTACCGGGTCAGAGGGTCGTTGACCATGTCCGCGGCGGCGATCGTCTCGGCCGACATGGGTTCACGCCGCCAGGCATTCGGGTTCAGGGAGCCGTTGCGATACGCCTTCTCCGCGACGGCGGCCAGTGTGGGGGCGCTGATTCCGTGTTCGCGCATGTACCGCGCGATCTTGATGCCGAAGAACTGGGTGGTGACCATGAGACCCGCCTCGCCGTAGCCGACGGGCAGACCCCAGTCCTGTGGCGCCGGGTCGAACGCGCCGCGCGGGTGCTTGTCGAAGCCGACCGCGAGTGCGATGTCGGCGGCGCCGGCACGAATGGCGTTGACGGCCGACACCAGTGCGCTACCCCCTGTCGCGCAACCGTTCTTGACATTGGTGAACGGGATTCCGGTGAGTCCGAGTTCGGACACCAGAGTGTCGGCGAGCCCGGAGCCGTCGCTGCCACCGAACGCGACCTGAACGTCGGTCCATGCGATGCCGGCGTCGGCCAGGGCGGACGCGATCGCGTCCAGGGCGAGCCCGCGGCCGGTCTTGTCCGGTTGGCGCCCGAATTTCGACAGTCCGGCCCCGATGATCGACACGGTGGACATCAGCGGGTCTCCTTCAGATAGGCGTCGGTGGCGAACCGGGGCACCGGTGCCGTGGCGACCAAGGTCACCGGCGCCCCGTCGTCCAACTCGTCGAAGTCGTGGCAGTCGAGAACGCCTTCGACCCTGATTCCCTCGGGGAGTTCGACGTAGCCGACCGCGAACGGTGAGAACCCGTCCGGCGGCGGAACATACGGCGGCGATTTCGGGGCGAACCGCTGGACCGTGTACGCCCAGACCGTTCCGCGTGCACTCAAGGTCAACGGCGACATCGCCGGCCCGGCGCACCTCGAGCACACGGTGGCAGCCGGGAACGCGACGGTCGAACAGTGGGCGCAGCGGCTCGCTTCGAGCGCCGGCGCGGTGGGTGTCTCGCCCATCGTCACTCTCTCCTCGGGATTCGTCGTCGGGGTCGGATCAGCGACCGACCCACTTCGGCTCACGCTTTTCGAGGAACGCGTTCACGCCTTCGCGAGCGTCCTCCGATTGCAGCGCGTTGCCGACGGCGAGGTGCTCCATCACCATGAGCGACTGGATGTCCGCGTCGAGACCGCGGTCGATGCACATCTTGGTGAGCTTCATCATGAACGGGCTCTTGTCCACGATCGGCGCGATGAACTCGGCGAGAAGCTTGTCCAGGTCGTCGGCCGGCGCCGACGCGTTGATCAGGTCGAAGGCCTCCGCCTCCTTGCCGGTGAGGAGTTTGCCGGTGAGCATGAGCTCCTTGGTCTTGCGAACGCCGATCATGCGCGGCAGCCGGTAGATCGGGCCCGCGCCACCGAACAGTGCGCGGCGGATGTGGAAGTCGCCGATCCGGGCGTCCTCGGCTGCGATCGCGAAGTCGCAGGAGATCATCAGCTCGAATCCGCCTGCGGTGACGAAGCCTTCGAGGACTGCGACGGACGGGGTGTTCATCGAGTACAGGCGGTCGCACACCCGGGCCGACAGCACCGCGACATCCATCGCGGTGGTGGAGCCGACGTACTTCTCCCGCAGTTCGTCGAGATCGAATCCCGAGCAGAACGTGCCGTCGCGTCCACGCAGGACCAGCACCTTGAGTTCGGGGTCGTTGTCGACCTCGACGATGATCTCGTCGAGGCGGTGCAGCAACTCGACGGTGACCGCGTTCTTCTTGTGCGGGCGGTTGAGCCACACGCGGGCGACGTCGCCGTCCTTCTCGAGAACGATGTGGTCGGTGTCCACCATGTCGGGGTCCTTTCGAGGAATGAAACTGAACTGGATTCACTTCAGTTCTACTGGGTGGGAGGTGGTCCGTCAATAGCGGGGCCGAAGAGCGTCGGATTCTGCCGGCAGCAGCCGGCCCGATGTCAAAGTCCGACGAGATCCGCGATCCGCCCGCGGTGCGCCCGCGAATCCCCCAGCAGCGGTTCGTCTCCGAGCGCGCGGCGAACATAGGAGTGCGTCGCGTGTTCCCAGGTGAAGCCGACTCCCCCGTGCAGTTGCACGGCCTCCATCGCGGTGGCGATCACGGCCTCGGTGCAGACCGCACCCGCGACAGCGGCCGGAAGTGCCGCGGCGCCCGGGTCTTCCGCGAACACCGCGGCCGCGTACCGCGCCGCAGATCGCGCCTTCTCGAGCTCGACGAGAGTGTTCGCCAGTCGATGCTTGACAGCCTGAAAGGAGCCGATCGCCCGCCCGAACTGGCGTCGCTGCATGGTGTATTCCCGTGTACTGTCCAGCAATCGGTCGATCACGCCGACGTGCTCGCAGGCCAGTCCGATCACTCCGAGGCTCTGCAACGTCTCGACCGCGCGCGGTGCGTCACCGGGTCCGGCGAGACGCACCGCCTCCGCGTCGTCGAAGAGCAGATTCGCCTGCCGCCGGCTGGGGTCGACCACCGGAAGTTCTGTTCGCCGCACCGTCGCGGTCCGCAGATCAACCGCGTAGAGGCCGGGTCCGTCGTCGGCGTGCGCGAGCAGCACGACGACATCGGCGGCGCCGCCCTGCACGACATTCGTCGCGCGACCGGACAGCGACCATCGGTGGCCGGCGCGCGTGGCGTCGACGAAATCGGTCTGCCCACTCAGGGCCGTCACCGTCGCGACGAGTTCGCCCCGGACGACCCGGTCGAGCAGTTCGTCCACCGTGCGCGACCTTTCGGCCGCGAGTAGGGCGTGCACTCCCAGCGTGGCGGACGTGAGCACCGGTTCGCAGACCAGCGCGCGCCCGCATTCTTCGAGAACGATGCCGAGTTCGACCACGCTGTATCCGAGGCCGCCGCGATCCTCCGGCACCGTCAGGGCCGCGACGTTCATCTCCTCGACGAGCAGCGACCACAACTCGGGGGAATAGCCGACCCGGGACCGGGCGGCGAGTCGGCCGTCCTCGAGGGTCGAGTGGCAGTCGAGCAGGCGGCGCATGACGTCGCGGATGTCTTCGTGCTCGGCGGCGGGGGTCATCGCCGCGGGTTCGGTCTCGGGCCAGGGCCTGGAAAGGGAGGACTGCATTGAACTCTCCTGTAAATTGACGTGAGTTCAGTTTAGTTTCGCAGAAGTCGAGACGGCAAGGACTCTCGACAGACCCACCCATGTTGAACTAAGTTCATTTCATGACCGATGCACTCGTGATCGAGCAGTACTACGCGATCCTCGACAGCGGCCGGATCGAAGACGCGGTTGCCCTGCTCGACGAATCGATCGAGTTCGCCATACTCCTTCCCGGTACCGTCCGTCGCGGCCACAGCCGCGCCGACATGCTCGACTACCTCCGGGGACGACCCCCGGTCGACCGACGGCACGTGCTGCTGCGGACGAGCAGCGCCGGCGACGTCCAGTTCGCCTACGGCTCCGTCGTCGAGAACGAGACGAAGACGACCGGCTACTTCCTCGCCGCCATGCACTTAGGCGCCGACGGCACCATCGACGCGTACGAAGTGTCCTTCGACACCGAATTCAGCATTCTCACAAGGGAGTTGGCACATGGCAAGCGCGACTGACCTGGACCCGAGGACGTCATCGACGCCCGTGCTGGTCGCATGGTTCGCGATCATGGATTCGGACGATCCCGACCGCGTCCTGACGATGATCACCGACGACTTCCGGATGTCGGTCCAATTCTCCACCGGCGGCGGGAAGGCAGCCGAATTCGTCGGCGATCGCGCAGGTCTCGTCGGGTACCTGCAGCAACGCGAGAAGAGCGTGCTGGTGCACGAGATCCTCGCGGGCTCGCGGGTGGGTGACGTCGAGCTGGCGCTGGGACGCACCACCCGGAACGGCGAATTCGAGGCGTCGTTCAACACCTCGGCACAGCTCGACGAGTCGGGGCACGTGCGGAGGTTGCTCATCTGCCGCACGCCCGAGATCTCGTTCTGACACCCCTGTGAGTACTTGTTAACCGCGGGCGGTTAACAAGTACTCACAGGGGGTTTCGGGTCAGGACGTGAGGTCGTACAGGGTCACGCTGTCCACGGTGACGGCGGTGAAGTTCGCCTGCACCCAGGTGGAGATCTCCGACGCGGTGCCGTCGCCACCCATTCCGCCGCCTCGGCCGCCGGCGATGAAGTAGTGGATCTTCCCGTCCGCCACGTCCTGCTGGAACTGCTCGAGCGTGGGTGACGGATCGCTGCCGTTGAACCCGCCGATCGGCATGACCGGATCCTCGGTGGCGAGTTGGTACCCCGACGCACTGTTGGAACCGATCGCCGCTGCCACCCAGGTGTAGTTGTCGAAATCCTGTTCCAGCAACGCCACGAGCTCCGGGCTCGGGTTGCTGCCGGAGAGCAGTCCCCCGGCGGCGCCGCCGCCCATGGCACCCATACCGCCCATGCTGTCGGTGGCACTTGCGCCGAAGGTGGCACCGGGAGCGATGCCGGGAGCCGCACCTCCCGGCATCGTGGGCGCGGCGCCGCCGTCGGTGCGCCCGCCCATGCGTCCGGCACCGTCCATGCCACCGGGGCCACCCATTCCGCCGAAGCCACCGCGACCGCCTTCGACGGTGGGTCCGGCCGAGACGATCGAACCGGTGTGCGGCGTCGCGATCGTGTCGACGGCGTACGCCGTCGGTCCGGCGAGCCCGGTGAACAGCGCGGCCAGCATGACGACGGCCGCGATCCGGCCCCTGGTCAGCGCCGGGATCAGCACGGCCACCGCGGCGAGAACACCGGCGACGACCACGGCCCACTTCAGCCACGGCACGAACGACGCACTGCGCCCGAGCAGAACCCAGGACATGGCCGCGGTGGCCAGCAGGGTCACCGCGAGAACCGCACGCACCCACAGGGTGTCGCGTCGCCGCCACAGCGTCACCGAACCGATCGCCACCAGCGCGGCGACGGCCGGTGCGAGCGCGACGGTGTAGTAGGCGTGGAAGATTCCCGCCATGAAACTGAACGTCAGTCCGGTGACGAGCAGCCACAGTCCCCACACGACGAACGACGCACGGTGCGTGTCGGTGCGTGGCGCCCTGCCGCGCACTGCGAGACCGGCGACCAGCAGGATCAGCGCGGCCGGGATCAGCCAGGCGATCTGACCGCCCTGAGCCGACTCGAACATGCGCGTGATGCCGGTGCTGCCCCACATTCCGCCGCCACCGCCGGGGCCGCCTCCGGGGAAGCCCCCGCCTGCCATGGCGTCGCCCAATGCTGCTCCGGCTTCGCCACGCGCGCCGCCACCGGGCGTGACGCTGCCCGTCTCCTCACCGTTCAACCGGCCGAGACCGTTGTAGCCCAGCGTGAGTTCGAGGATCGAGTTGTTCTGCGAACCACCGATCCAGGGCCGCGACGACGCCGGCCACAGCTCGACGGTCAGCAACCACCAGCCCGCGGAGACGATCATCGCGCCGAGCGCGGCGAAGCACTGGGCGAGGCGTTTGCCGAACTTCGGCGGTCCCGCGAGGAGGTAGGTCAGGGCGAGCGGCGGGACGACGAGCATCACCTGAAGCTGCTTGGTGAGGAACCCCAGCCCGACGAACACGCCGGTCAGCACCATCCACCGGGTGCGTCCGTCCTCCACGGCACGCAGCATCGCCCACACGGACGCGATCATCAGCAGCACCAGCAGCGCGTCCGGGTTGTTGAACCGGAACATGAGCACCGCGATCGGCGTCAGTGCGAGCACCAGACCGGCGAGCAGACCGGCCGCGGCCCCGAACCACCGCTTCACCGTCGCGTACAGCAGAGCGACGGAACCGACGCCGAGCAGCGCCTGCGGTACCAGCATCGCCCAGGTGTTGAGGCCGAAGATCCGGACCGACAACGACATCACCCACAGCGACATCGGCGGCTTGTCGACGGTGATGGAGTTGGCTGCGTCGGAGGAACCGAAGAAGAACGCCTTCCACGACTCCGAACCCGCCTGCACCGCGGCGGCGTAGAACGAGTTGGCCCAGCCGGAGGCGCCGAGCCCCCAGATGTACGCGACCGCCGTCCCGACGAGCAGTGCGGCAAGCGCCCAGGGCTCCCACCTCCGCCGGGCGGGAGGAGGTTCGGGCGTTTCGACCTTCGGTTGCTCGAGGGTCGTCGTCATGCGTGAACTCCTTCGGGGCGAGCGTTCCGGAACACCCAGCGAAGGGCTATGAAACGGCTGATGGTGGCAACGAGATTGGCGAGGACGAGGACGGCGAGTTCGACGTGCTTGGACGCGTCCGGGGCCGCCGAGTGCAGGACGAACAGGGAACCGCTGGTGAGGAACAGTCCGAACCCGAACACGAGCAGACCCTGCATCTGGTGCCGGGCGGCGCCTTCGGATCCGCGCACTCCGAACGTGAACGCGCGGTTCGCGGCCGTGTTGAGCACGGCCGTGACGAGCAGTGAGACGGCGTTGGCCCACTGCGCACCCAGGACCGGATGCAGAACCAGGTAGAGCAGCGCGTACGCGACGGTGGAGGCGATCCCGATCACCGCGAACCGGGCCAACTGCCCGACCATGCCGCGGGGAACCCCGGGCACCAGCGGCTCGCGTCCGAAGCTGTCCCGGAGACTGCCGATCGGCAGCGATCCGGTAGACAGCGCCCGGCCCACCCGCCACACACCCTTGAGGTCGGCGACCGCGGTCGCGACGATGTCGACGCGGCTGTCCGGGTCGTCCACCCAGTCGACGGGGACCTCGTGGATGCGCAGGCCCGCGCGTTCCGCGAGCACCAGCAATTCCGTGTCGAAGAACCATCCGGTGTCCTCGACCAACGGCAGCAGGCGCTGCGCGACGTCCGCGCGCATCGCCTTGAACCCGCACTGCGCGTCGGAGAACCGCGCGTGCAGCGCGCTGCGGAGGATGAGGTTGTAGCTGCGGGAGATGAACTCGCGCTTCGGGCCCCGGACCACCCGCGAGGAGCGGGCGAGCCGGGAGCCGATCGCGAGGTCCGAATGCCCCGACAGCAGCGGTGCGATCAGCGGCATCAGGGCGTTGAGGTCCGTCGACAGATCGACGTCCATGTACGCCACCACCTCGGCGTCGGAGGCACTCCACACCGCGCGCAGGGCGCGGCCGCGCCCCTTCTCGTCGAGATGCACGACGCGGACGCCGTCGATCTCGGCGGCCAGGCGGTGGGCCACGGCGAGGGTGGCGTCGACGCTGGCGTTGTCGGCGATGGTGATGCGGGCGGTGTAGGGAACGTTCTCGTCGAGGTGCCGCCGCAGCCGGCGCACGCAACGTTCGAGTCCTGCTTCCTCGTTGTAGACCGGCACGACAACGTCGAGCACGGGCGCGGTCTCGGAAGTTCCGGAGGTCTCGAGTCGTCCCATGGCGCCCGGTGCTCGGGAGAGGGAATTCGTCGTCATGGGTCCAAGGTTCAGCCCGGACGCTGCGATCACTCTGGACGGAGGCTGGGAGTTTCCTGTGCGCTTCGCGCCCGTGAGTACTTATTAACCGCGGAAGGTTAACAAGTACTCACGGGTGGCGAAGCCGCAGGAGGGGTCTGGTCGGGGTCGGAGATCGAGAGCTTCTGTTCGCACAGTTCGAAGAGCGAACTCGCTCGGTGCGGCGTGAGCCGAACACGACCACGGGTCAGGATGTTGGCCAGCCGCTGGTAGAACGCGTGCTCGGGCAGGCCGAAGCGGACGAGGATGTCGTCGTCGGGCGCGCCGCCCCACGGCTGCCACATCGAGGCGAAGTCGACCATGATCTGCGATTCCGTCGGTTTCCTGTCGGGTCGTCGCGGGTATCGCCTCACCCCGGTGCGGGTGGCTGTGCGGTGGGGGCTCATCGGACTACGGATTTCAGACCGCGAGTATCCAATGCCCCGTCGACCAATGCCCCATCGACAGCCGACAGCGCAATCACGGCCGTACGGCCGATCCACAGCGGAATCATCATGACTTCTCCTCTGGTATCTCCACTTTTGAACACTCCGCAGCGCGCCCTAGAGTCCGGCGAGGAAGGCACGCAGGTCGGCGACCAGGAGCTCCGGCTGCTCCCACGCACCGAAGTGGCCGCCTCGTGCCATCGGCGTCCACCGCACGATGTTGTAGTGGTCCGAGGCGATCCGCAGGGACGTCGGATAAAGCTCCCGAGGGAACAGGGCGACTGCGGTCGGCACCTCGATCCGGCCCTGCGGCGGGGTCGAGCCGAGTGCGGCCAGACGAGCCTCGTGGTATAGCCGTCCCGACGAGCCGCCGGTCCCGGTCGCCCAGAAGGTCGTCACGCTGGTGAGGATCTCGTCCTTGGTCAGGACGGATTCCAGGTCCCCGGCGCAGTCGGTCCACGTGCGCAGCTTCTCCACGATCCATGCCGCCTGACCGACAGGCGAATCCGCGAGCGCGTACGAGAGCGTCTGTGGCTTGGTCGACTGGAGCATCACGTAGCCGAGTTCGGTCGCGCGCAGTGCCTCGTTCGCCTGCTGCTGGTGCTCCTCCTCCGGTGTGAGCACGCCGTTGCGGGGGCGCAGTCCGCTCACGAGGAGGGTGAGGTGGAGGCCGGCGAGTCGCTCGGGCGCCTCCCTGGCCATCGCGGTGGAGACCACCGATCCCCAGTCGGTCCCGTGGGCAGCGAACCGCTCGTATCCCAGGCGCGTCATGAGCTCGAGCCAGGCGCGCGCGATGCGGCCCGGATGCCAGCCACTCTCCGTCGTCGGCAAGCTCCAGCCGAACCCGGGCAGCGACGGCGCGACCACGTGGCAGGCGTCCTCGGCTCGTCCGCCGTATGCCGTCGGATCCGTCAGCGGACCGATCACCTCGAGGAACTCCAGCGGCGTGCTCGGCCACCCGTGCGTCAGCATCAGCGGCCTCGCCTGGGGATGCGGCGAGCGCACGTGGAAGAAGTGGACGCGTGCCCCGTCGAGCGTGGTGAGGAACTGCGGCCAGGTGTTCTGCACGCGCTCGGCCGCGCGCCAGTCGAAGTCGTCGCGCCAGTAGTCGACCAGGGCGCGCAGGTAGTCGCCGTCGGCTCCGCGCTCCCATCCCGAGCCCGGGATCTGGTCGGGCCATCGAGTCAGTGCCAGCCGCTGCCGAAGGTCGTCGAGCACGCCGTCCGCGACGTGGACCTCGAACGGCGTGATGTCGCCGTCGTTCGCGTGGCCGCCCATCGCTCACTGCCCTCCGTCGATCAAGCGACCCAGCTCGACCATGCCGGGGACGTCGATACGCGTCGAGCCGACACGCCAGACCGGCGTCGGCCGACGACGGGGCGGGACCAGTGGCAACGCGAGACTGCAGGTCGCCGCCACGATCCGCGGATGCTCGTCGTGCCGCCACAACACGTTCGCCCGGGAGATCTCGACACGGTCGCCCCGCGCACCGACGAACACAGCCGAGCCGCCCTGGTGCAGCACGCCCTCGCCGCACGCCTCCACCCACTCGTCGAGCCGCAGGAACCGGAGATCCGCAAGGCGCTTTCCGACCCCGCTCAGGTCGCAGATGTAGCGCTCTCCGGCGATCAGCGGCGGATACCGCGGCACCAGCCAACGCGAGATCAGGTCCGCGACCGCCCGCCACCCGCTCATCGGTCGACCAGCCCGGCGAGCATGCGCTCGATCGCCTCCGCACAGCGTGCCGGCTGGTCGAGCGGGACATGGTGGAAGGCATCGGGTACCACCTCGACCGGTACCGCGTGCCCCAGCCACTTCTCCAGGCAGGACACCGAGTCGGGGCCACCCATGTCGGTCTGCGCGCCGTACAGGTAGCCGACCGGGCAGAGCACCGCCGACAGGTCCGCACGTACGCCGTCGTTGCTCAGCCGGCGACGCGCAGCCGGGTCGAACTTCCACCGCCACCCCGGGCCGGCCTCGACGAGCCCGGAGCGGGCGACCTCCTGCAGCAGCTGCGGGTCGGCATTCGTCCGGTCGGGCAGCAGCCGGAACCGGTCGAGCGCCTCCTTCGCGGTGGCGAAGACCCGTGCCGTCGTGGTCGGCGGCGGGAGCTCCCGCAGGGGCAACCGCGTGTCGACCAGGACCAGCCGGTCGACGAGCTCGGGGAAGCGGGCGGCCGTCGCGGCAGCGACCAGACCTCCCATGCTGTGGCCGACCACCGCCGAGGTGCTGCCTCCGTCGCCCGCGCCTGCTCGCGCGGCGCGCAACACGGCAGCCATCTCCTCGGCCCAGAGCTCGGCGCGGTAGGCCGGCCGGTGCCCGCTGTCGCCGTGCCCGCTCAGGTCGGCCACCACGACGTGGTGCTCGCGGGCCAGCACGGGAGCAACCTCGGTCCACCAGCCGGAATGTGCGGCCCCGCCGTGGACGAGGAGCACGGTGTCGGCCGCGGGCGACCCGAGACGCCGGTAGGCGATGGCGGCGCCGCCGACCTCGACGATCTCGGCGGCCGCTACCGGCCCTGCGCTCATGCCTGCGCCCGGGATGCCGCGAGCAGCTCGGGGATGGTCACCAGCTTCTGCCGCGGCCGCGCGTTCTCCCGTCCCCGGCGCTTCTCCTCCAAGTCGATGCGCCCCCAGGCCGCTTTGTCGAGCAGGTCCTCGACCCGGTCCGCGAGCAATTTCTCCAGCTCGTCGGGCGTGCGGCACGGATCGGAGAGCCGACCGGCGGCGAGATCGTGGAGGACGCTGTCGACAGTCTCCTCGGCGTCCTGCTTGTTGCTCCCGATGATCCCGCGCGGACCGCGCTTGATCCAGCCGGAGCAGTAGAGGCCCGGTACCGCCTCGTCGCGTTCGGGGTCGACGACGCGGCCGGCATCGTTCGGCAGCGTCGCGGTCGTCTCGTCGAACGGCAGGCCCGCGACCGCGGTGCCGCGGTAGCCGATGGCGCGCAACACCAGCGAGGTCTCGACACGCTCGGTTGTCCCGTCGGGACGGCGGAAGGTGATCGCCTCGACCTCGTTCTCGCCCTCGACCGAGATCGGCTCGAGACCGAACCGGAACCGGATCACCGGCCCCTCGGCGCCGTCACGGTCCACGGCGCGCAGCAGCACCTCGTGCTTGCGCCCACTACCGCGGTCCGCCACCTCGTCGCGCTCGGCGACGACGGCGATCCCTTCGAGCTTCTCCAGCGCCAGCAGCTCACCCTGTGAGAACGCTCCGTGCTCGGCGCCGCGCCGGGCGGCGACGACCACCTCGGTGACGCTGCTGCCGGCGAGCGCGGCGATGGCGTGCTGGGCCATCTCGGTGGCGTGGAAGTCGTCGGCCGGACGCAGCAGCGTCCGCGCGACGTCGAGGGCGACGTTGCCGTTGCCGATCACCACGACTCGCTCGCCGCTGAGGTCGAAGCTTTCGGTCGCGTGGTCGGGGTGGCCGTTGTACCAGGCGACGAACGTCCGGGCGGCGTGCACCCCGGGAAGGTCCTCGCCGGGAATGCCGAGCTTGCGGTCGTCCCTCGCACCGCCGGCCCAGAGCACGGCATGGTGATACTCGAGCAGCTCCTCGACCGCGATGTCCTTGCCGACCTCGACGTTGAAGTAGCAGGTCACGTTGGGCCGGGACAGCACGCCGGCGAACCGGTCGACGATCTTCTTCGTCTTGGCATGGTCTGGTGCGACACCGGCACGCACCAGCCCGAATGGCGTGGGCAGCCGCTCGAGCATGGTGACCGAGACGCCCTTGATGTCGCTGAGCGTGGCGGCCGCGTAGCACGCCGCGGGCCCGGTGCCGACGATGGCGACGCTCAGCGAGGCCTTGTCCTGCGGCAGCATTCGGCGGGTGAAGGTCGGCGCGCCGACCCCGACGAGGGGATTGACCACGAAGTACTCGGCGTTGATCGCCATGTAGTCCGACAGCTCTTCGGGCAGGTCCCAGTCGGAGTGGACCGCCTCGACCGGGCACTCGTCCATGCAGGCGCCGCAGTCGATACAGGTGCCCGGATCGATGTACAGCTGCTCGGTGGTGGTGAAGTCGGGGTCGCCGGGACGAGGGCGGATGCACTGGACGGGGCAGACGGCGATGCACGACCCGTCGTTGCAGCATCCCTGCGAGATCACGAACGTCATGTGCTTGAGCTCTCCGTATTCGGGTGGGTGGCACTCGCGACGCGCTCATCGGCAAGTACGTCGGACACAATTAGTACACGATAACGCAACACAAAAGCGATTGCGAGCAATCGGCCCCAACTCCCTCGTTGACAAGATTTTCCACTGATGCCACAGTTGTGTTGAAACATTGTAGTGACTTGACCCGGAGTGCCCGAGGAGACCGATGACCGCCCCCACCGACGCCGTCCTGACCGACTTCGACCACCACTCACCACACTTCGCCGAACACCCGTTCCAGGTGCTCGAGGAGCTGCGCAACGAGGCCCCGATCGCCTGGTCGACCGCACACGGCGGCTTCTGGGTGGTCACCGACCACGAGCACGTCGTCGACGGGCTCGCCGACTACGCGACGTTCTCCTCCTCGTCCGGGCCGGCGATCCCCGACAACCCCTTCGGCACCCGTCACATCCCGGTCGCCATGGACCCGCCCGTGCACAGCGTGTACCGCAAGGTGCTCAACGACTGGTACAGCAAGGCGAACATCACCGCCCGCACCCCGCAGATCGAGGAGATGGTGCGCGGCATCGTGTCCGACCTGGCCGAGCGCGGAAGCTGGGACTTCGTCGCGGACCTCGCCAACGTCTCACCGGGCGCCGTCACGCTGGGCATCCTCGGCTGGAACACCGAACGGCGGCTGGAGCTGCTCGACGTGATGACCCAGGCGCTGCGCAACCAGGCCAGCACCGATCCCGACGTCATCGAGCAGAACGCCGCAGGCAACCGCTGGATCCGGGAGCAGATCCTCGCCGAGGCCGACGACCGCCGTGCCACGCCGCGCGACGACCTCATGACGGTGCTCGCCACCCAGTCGATCGCCGACGGCCGGCCGCTCACCGACGAGGAGCTGTGCGACTGCGTCGTTCTGCTCCTGCTCGCCGGCTTCCACACGACCAGCGGCGCCTTCACTGCGCTGATGACCCACCTGGAGCGCCACCCCGACGACAAGGTCCGACTGCAGCAGGACCGCGACCTGATCCCGAACGCGATCGAGGAGATCATCCGGATCTACTCTCCCGCCACCGCACACGCACGCAAGGTCACCGCCGACACCGAATTCGGCGGCGTCCGGATGCGCGAGGGCGACTGGACGCTCTTCGTGAACATGGCGGCCAATCACGACCCGGCCGCTTTCTCCGACCCGGAGGCAGTCGACCTCGACCGCAACCGTGCGAAGAGCGTCGCGTTCGGCTGGGGCGTGCACCGCTGCCTCGGCCTGCACCTGGCCAGGCTCATCCTGCGGGTGGAGGTGGAGGCCGTCTTCGACCTCCTGCCCGGCTACCGGATCGACCTGGAGAACTCGGTGCTCTCCCATCACATGGGTCAGGGCTACTTCTACCTGTCCGTGCCCGCCGATCTGCCGCAGGAGGCGTGAGCATGCGGATCAGCATCGACCGGGAGCTGTGCGAGGGGAACGCCGTGTGCGAGGCGCTCGCTCCGCTGACCTTCGACCTCGACGAGAACGACCAGGCCCGGGTGCTCGCCGACGCCCTCCGACCCGACGGCGAGGTGTCCGAGGACCACCGCGCGCTCGTCGAGCGCGCGGTCGACGGCTGTCCGCGCCTGGCCATCAGCGTCACCGACCAGCCCTGACCACTACCTCCGGGAGCCGCGATGTCCGACCTGACCGTCACCGACTTCTCACACCACTCGGCGGAGTTCGCGTTGCGTCCGTTCGAGACACTGGCGGATATGCGCGCCGAGGCGCCGGTCGCCTGGTCGACCGCCCACGACGGATTCTGGGTGGTCACCGACCACCAGCACATCATCGACGGACTGGCCGACTACGGCCGGTTTTCCTCGAGCTTCGGTCCCGCCATCCCGGCCAACCCGTTCGGCACCCGCCACATCCCGGTGGGCGTCGATCCGCCGCTGCACTCGACGTACCGGCGGGTGTTGAACACGTGGTTCAGCAAGGCAGAGGTGGCCCGGCGCGAGCCCGAGATCGCGACCCTGGTCACCGAGATCGTCACCGGCCTCGCGGACCGCGGCAGCTGGGACTTCGTCTCCGACCTTGCGGACGTCTCCCCCGGCGCCGTCACGCTCGGCATCCTCGGCTGGGACAGGTCCCGGCGCGAGGAGCTGCTCGACGTAATGGCACGCGGTCTGCGCAACCAGGCGAGCACCGATCCCTCGATCATCGAGCAGAACGCCGCGGGCAACCGCTGGATCCGCGAGCAGATCCTCCTCGAGGCCGAGGACCGGCGGACGCATCCTCGTGCGGACCTGATGACAGTGCTCGCCACCGAGCCGATCGTGGACGGCGAGCCGATGAACGACGAGGAGGTGTGCGACACCGTCGTCTTCCTCCTGCTCGCCGGCTTCCACACCACCAGCGGCGCGCTCACCGCACTACTCGTGCAGATGGCGCGGGAGCCCGAACTCCACGAGCGCCTCGATGCCGACCGGGACCTGATCCCGGCCGCCATCGACGAGGTGATCCGCATCTACACGCCCGTCACCGCCGTGGCCCGACGGGTCACCGAGGACACCCACCTCGGCGAGGTCAGCATGCGGACCGGCGACTGGGCGCTGTTCGTCAACATGGCGGCCAACCACGACCCCGCCGCCTTCCCGGACCCGGAGCGGATCGACCTGGATCGCGATCGATCCAAGAGCGTCGCATTCGGCTGGGGCGTGCACCGCTGCATGGGCCTGCACCTGGCGCGATCGGTCCTCCGCCTGGAGGTGGAGGCCGTCCTCGACCTGCTGCCGGGCCACCGGATCGACCTCGATCGCACGGTGCGCTCGGACCACGTGGGCGTGGGCTTCTTCTACCAGGCGGTGCCCGCGATTCTGCCCGGTCGCTGACCGGCCTACTCTCGACTCCCGGGCGTCGCCGAGGAAGAGCACCACCTCGGCGACGTCGGCCTCAGGCCGGCCCGAAAACCGGCACGCGCTGGTGCTCGCCGACCGTTTCGAAGCGCGCGACGACCGCAGCGCCCATCGGGTCGGCGCCGTCGTCGAAGCCGGTCAGGGTGGTCAGCAGCCGCACCCCGCACTCGAGTTCGACCAGGGCCACGTCGTACGGGACCCGCTCGCGCAGGTAACCGGCATAGGCCCGGTGATAGACGGCGTAGCTCCACACCGTGCCTCGCGGAGCCACCTCCTCCCACGTATACCCGCGGTCCATGCACTCAGGGCAGACGCCGGCGGCAGGCCAGCGCACGAATGCGCAGCTATCGCACCGCTGGAAGACCAGCCTGCCCTCCGCGGCCGCGTCCCAGAACCGGGAGTCGTCCTGGGTCTCCGGGGTCTCATATCCGCTCACGACGCCTCCGTCGACAAGATTGTGCTGGCTGCCTTCATGAATCCGAACGTCGAGCAGTACTGCGCCGTGCGCAGGCCCTCGATCTGTCGCTCCCCCGCCTCGCCGCGCAGCTGTCTGACCGCCTCGCACAGGTGCAGGAAGCCCCACATGTACGCCTCGGAGAGCTGCCCACCGTTGGTGTTGAGCGGAAGCCGCCCACCATGGCCGACGGCACCCGACCGGAACGCCTCACCGACACCGCCCGGCTCGACGAAGCCGTAGTACTCGAGCATCTGGAGAACCCAGATGCTCGTGGGGTCCTGGATGTAGAGGGCGTCCACCGCCTCCCGCTCGATGCCGGCGGCCGGATAGATCCGCTCGGCCACCTGCTGGATCCAGGGCCGCAGCCACTGGTCGGCGTTCTGCCGGTCGCGCAGACCGGTCTGCTGGGCGATGCCCATCACGTGCACCGGCTTGTCGGTCAGCTCCGCCGCCCGATCGGCCCGAGCCACGATCAGGCAGGCCGCGCCGTCCGAGATCATGCACAGGTCCGGGCGACGCAACGGGGCCACCAGGTACGGCGCCGCCAGGTAGTCCTCGACCGACGTCGGCTCCCGGAAGATCGCCAACGGGTTGTCCACCGCATACCGGCGCTGGGAGACCGAGATCTCGGCCAGATCCGCCTCGGTGGTGCCGTAGAGGTGCTGGTGCCTGCGGAACGCCATCGCCGCCGGCCCGGCGACGTTCAGGAAGCCGTAGACCGACGCCTCGTCCTGGCGCCCCAGGGGATGACCGAACTTGTTCCCTGCGCTGCGCTGGTTGGTCCCGTAGACGATCGCGACCACGCTCGCCAGACCCGCGTCGATCGCCGCGCAGGCCAGGTGCAGAGAGAAGTTGCAGGTGCCGTAGTCGAGGGTGGCGCTGTAGGCCGGGTTGAGGCCCGCCAGCCGGCCGATCTCGGTGTCGATCCCGAACCCGCCGAAGGACTTGCAGGTGATCAGCCCGTCGATCTCCGACTTGTCGATGCCCGCCTCCGCCAGGGTGATCCGCAGACCCTCGACCGCCAGCTCGTCGGCGGAGATGCCCGGGATCGTGCCCTGGGCGGTGTTGCCGGCGGCGACGATCGCGGTCCGCCCGCGGATCGCGCCGCCGAGCTGTGCTGCCGCCATCAGATCGCGTCCTCCGCCGCCAGCTCGTCGACCTCGTCGCGGCTCAGCCCGAGCAGTTCCTCGTAGACGTCGTAGTTGTGCTCGCCGTACGTCGGGGCGCCTCGGCCGACCTGGCCGCCTGCGTGCTGCGGGGTGTCGCTCATCTTCACCGAGGGAGCCGCCACCGGCCAGTGGCCGAAGTTGGTGGCGTCGAGCTCGGTCAGCCACTCCATCGCCGCCAGCTGCGGGTCGTTCTCCACCCGATCCTGCGCGGTCTGGGCGACACCGGCGGGTACGCCGACCGCCTGGAGCCGCTGCATCAGCTCGAACGGCTCCTGCTCCGACGTCCATCCCTGGATCAGCGCGTCGAGCGCCTCGCGGTTGCGGTGCCGGTCCTCGGCGGTCGCGAACTCCGCCTGCGAAAGCCACTCGACATGGCATGCCTCCTTGGCAAGGGCGATCCAGTCGCCCTCGCTCTGGCACGTGATGGCGATCCAGCGGTCGTCCCCCCGGGTGCGGTACAGCCCCTCGGGCGCGGCGGTCGCGTACGGCGAGCGGTTGCCCGCCCGCTCCCAGACCCGCCCGTTGATCTGGTAGTCCAGGGCCGGAACGCCGGTCATGAAGATGCCCACCTCACTCTGCGAGGCGTCGATCGCCTGTCCCTGCCCGGTCACGTCGTGGTGGTACACGGCGCTCAGGAGGGCCAGCGCGAAGCTGTAGGCGCCGTACCAGTCCAGGTAGGAGTAGCCCCAGCCGGCCGGCGGGAACGGGTCGCCGAGGCCGCTCATCTCCGAGGTGCCGGCGAACGCCTGTGCCACCGGACCGATGGTGCGGAACCGGCCGTAGATGCCCTTCGTGCCCATGCCCGACTGCTTGGCATAGATGATGTCGGACTTGATCTTGCGCAGCTCGTCGTAGCCCAGTCCCCAGCTCTCCATCACGCCCGGCGAGAAGCCCTCGGCGACGATGGTGCTCTCCGCGACCATCCGGCGGGCCAGCTCGAGGCCCTTGGGGTGCTTCACGTTGAGCGAGATGCCGCGCTTGCCAGGGTTCTTGTTGTTGTACTGCGCGCCGACCGGGCCGCCGAGGTCGGCAGGCCACTGCGAGGGCACCGGGCCGGTCGCCCGCTCGCGCGCCGCGCGTCCGCCGACCGGGTTGCCACCGCGGCGCGGGTCGAGGTTCTTGTGCCACTCGACCTTGATCACGTCGGCGCCCAGGGAAGCCAGGAACCGGGTGGCGCCTGCCGAGGCGAGCATCCAGGTGAAGTCGAGAATGCGTACCCCCTGGAGCGCCCACGGCTTGCCATGGGTGGAGAGCCGCTCGGGCAGGAGGAGCGGCACCCGCTCGATCGGCCGGGGTGTCAGGCTCAACCGCAGGTCGCGGTGCTCGTCCAGCTTGGGGGCAGGGGTGGGCGTGACCCAGCCGTTCTCGGTCGAGATCCACTTGCTCAGCGGGTATCGCAGCGAGCGACCCAACTCCGGGTGCTCGATGTCACCGTAGGTGCCACGTTCGAGCCAATGCTCGTCGTACGCCGACTCGTGGGGCTTACGCACCGGCACCCACATGAGGCCGGCTTCCTGGGCCTCGCGCCACGGTACGTCGTCGAAGAGGTAGCGGCGCACGGTGTGCTCGACCGCGTCCATGTTGCGAGCGGCGCCGCCCTCCATGCCCGGCAGCACGCGGGAGTCCTTGGTCTTCTCGTCGCTGCCGTCGCTGATCTCGTCGCCGATCCCGTAGCTGTCCAGGAACGGGCCGAGCAGCTTGGCGTTGCGCGTGGAGGCCAGGATCCAGCGGCCGTCCTTGGTCTGGAAGATCGAGCGGTGGATGGAGACCCCGGGCGCGGAGTGTCGACAGGTCTGGCGGTGGAACGGCGTGCGCAGGCAGACCCACGACATCAGGTCGCCCTCGGTGTTCTTCGCCATCGCCTCGTGCACCGCGCAGGAGAGGTGCTGCCCCTGGCCGGTGCGACGCCGGCTGATCAGCGCGGCGACGACGGTGAAGGCGAGTTGCTCGCCGGCAACGGCGTAGGAGTGGTCCAGTTGAGGTGCCACCGGCGGCAGGTCGTACTTCCCCGACGGGTCCGGGTCGTAGCCGTTGTTCATCACCTGGCCACCGAGGGCGAGGTGGACCAGGTCGCTGGCCTTCCAGTCCTTGCGCGGCCCCTCCTCGCCGAAGGGGGTGATCCGCGCGACCACGAGGGCGGGGTCCCGGTCGCGCAACGTGGCGCTGCCGAGGTCCCGCTCCTCGAGGTAGCCCAGCGGCGTCGCGTCGAGCAGCACGTCGGCGGCGCCGACCAGCTCGACGAACCCGGCTCGGCCCTCGGGCGTCTCGAGGTCGAGTACGACGGAGCGCTTGCCGCGGTTGTAGGTCCAGAAGTGCAGCGAGCGCTCGGGGTCCGGCACGTCGTCGACGAACGGACCCATCCGGCGGCTCTCGGCACCCTCGGGGGGCTCGACCTTGATCACCTCGGCGCCGAGGCCGGCCAGCACCATGCCGCAGTACTCGCCGATCCGGTCGCCGACCTCGACGATGCGTATGCCTGCGAGTGCACCCGGCTTGGCCTGGTCTTCGGTTGTCTGGGATGTAGTCATCGGGGTTCTCCAGTCATTTCGTCAGGACGCGATCCAGTGCCGTCAGGCTCGGACGGGCGCCGCAAGCTCGCGACGCGCCGGGAACCGCTCGAAGTCGGCGATGTCGGCGGCGGCGTACTGATCGGCGTGCTGCTGGCGGGTGAAGGGCCAGATGATGGCGACCCCGCCCTTGTCGGTGTACCAGTTGTCACACAGCGAATAGGTGGTGCCCGGAAGCGCCGACCGAACGGTGTCGCAGAAGGCCGCGGTCGACTCCGCGGAAGGCGCCAGCGCCCGCCCCTCGCGCTGCATGGTGGCCAGCAGCTGCATCAGGAAACCGACCTCGTCACGCAGGCAGGTCGGGATGGCCACCGAGTTGACCGGGGCGAACGGGCCGTTGAGCAGGAAGAAGTTGGGCATGCCCGGCAGGCCGATGCCGCGGTAGCTGTAGACGCCGTCGGCCCACATCTTCTCGATGGTCAGGCCACCGGGTCCGACGACCTCCATCGGCCGCATGTAGGCGTGGGTGTCGAAGCCGGTCGCGTAGACGATCACGTCGAGCTCGTGCAGTGTGCCGTCGGGGTCCACGATGCCGTTCGGCTCGACCCGCTGTACGCCGCCGAAGACCGGTGTGACGTTGGGCCGCTGGACGACCTGGTAGTAGTCGGGCGACTTCGGGATCCGCTTGCAGCCCGGGGGGTCCTTCGGCGTGAGCTTCTCCCGCAGGACAGGGTCCGGGACGGCCTCGGCCAGCTCGTCGTAGAAGCGCTGGGTCTGGACCGTCCGCTCGTCGCCGGGGATCAGCCGCCAGGTCTCCGAGCCCTCGGTGGCCACGCGCAGCGTGGCGACCCGTCGGTCCCAGTAGCCGGCCAGCGCGGGCACCCGCAGCAGTACCCGCTCCAGCGGCGAGATCTTCTTGTTCTGCCGGATCTGGATCCATTGCGGCGTTCGGATGAAGTGCTTGACGTCGTGGCCCTGCTTGCCCAGCTCGCTGACGATCTGGATGCCACTGGAGCCGGTGCCCACGACGCCGATCCGCTTGCCGGTCAGGTCGACGCCGTGGTCCCACTCGGAGGAGTGCCAACTGTGGCCCTCGAACGTGTCGGTGCCCGGGAAGGTCGGTCGCTTGGGCACGTGCAGGAACCCGGTCGCGGCGACGACGACGTCGAAGACCTCGGTGCTGCCGTCGGGCAGGGTCAGCGTCCAGGCGTCGTCCTCCCACTCGGCCTGCCGCACCTCGGTGTTGAATCGCACGTGTCGGACGACGTCCCTCTCCCGCGCGAAGTCGGTCAGGTAGCGGCGGATCTCCGTGCCCGGCGCATACCGCTTCGACCAGTAGTTCTTCCGCGCGAACGGGAACTCGTAGGAGCGGGTGATCACGTCGACGTGCAGACCCGGGTAGGTGTTGTCGTACCAGGTGCCACCGACGCCGGCCCGCTTCTCGAAGATCTGATACTCGATCCCGGCCTCGGCAAGGTGATGCGCGAGGAACAGCCCCGACATACCTGCACCAATGATGCCCACTCTCACAGGACTGACCTCCCAGCTGCAACATAACTCGTTAGTACCATTACTATAACATGCTTGGAGGATAGGCTCGGACCGGCCCACAGGAGCTTCGGCCTTGTGCCGCAATCCGAGACGTCAACCACCTACTATTATGTTTACACTCATCCGACTGTGGTGTTTTGGACGAGATACCGGATAGCATCAGGGTTGGACTACCACGACTGGCCGCGCACTACCGGCCGTCGGCACCGACTTCTATTGGAGGAACCATGACCGAGATCGCGACCAGGCCCGACGTGTCAGGAGGTCAGCCGGACGAGGCGGGAGTGCGCTCCTACGACGTCGTCATCGTCGGTGCCGGCCTGACCGGGATGTACCAGCTGAAGCTGGCACGCGAGCTCGGTCGGTCGGTTCGGGTCATCGAGGCCGGCTCCGGGGTCGGCGGCACCTGGTACTGGAACGCCTATCCCGGCGCCCGGCTCGACTCGGAGTCGCATTCCTACCAGTACTCCTTCGACGAGGAGCTGCTCGAGGAGTGGCGCTGGAAGGAGATGTTCGCCGGCCAGCCCGAACTCGAGTCCTACTACAACCACGTCGCGGACAAACTCGACCTGCGTCGCGACATCGACTTCGACACCCGGATCGAGAGCATGGTCTTCGACGAGGAGACCAACTGCTGGACGCTGAACTCGACGACAGGCGAGGTGTACCGCGCCCGCTTCGTGATCATGGCGACCGGCATCCTCTCCGACCCGAACTTCCCGCGCATCCCCGGCCTGGATCGGTTCGAGGGCGAGTGGTACCACACCTCGCTGTGGCCCAAGGACGAGGAGATCGGCTTCGAGGGCAAGCGGATCGCGGTGATCGGCACCGGCGCCACCGGCGTCCAGGTGATCCCCGAGGTCGCCAAGACCGCCGGCCACCTGACGGTCTTCCAGCGCACCGCCAACTGGGCCGTCCCGCTGCGTAACCGACCGCTCTCCGACGACGACATGGCCACGATCCGCGCCGGCTACCAGGACATGTTCCCGTACCTGCGGCAGACCTTCAGCGGCTTCCTGCACAGCTGGGACCCGGTGAAGTCCACCGAGGTCGCGCCCGAGGTGCGAGACGCCCGCTACGAGGAGGCGTTCAACTCACCGGGCTTCACCAAGTGGATCGGGCTCTACAACGACCTGGCCTACGACGCCGAGGCGAACAAGATCTATTGCGAGTTCCTCGCCGAGAAGATCCGCGAGCGTGTCAACGACCCCGAGATCGCCGAGAAACTGATCCCGAACGACCACTACTTCGGCACCAAGCGGGTGCCCTGCGAGACCAACTACTACGAGACCTACAACAAGGACAACGTCGACCTGGTCCTGCTGAAGGAGAACCCGATCACGGAGATCACCGAGAAGGGCGTCCTCACCGAGCAGGGCGAGATCGAGGTGGACACGATCATTTTCGCCACCGGCTTCGACGCCTTCACCGGTGCGCTGAACAAGATCGACATCCGCGGCATCGGCGGGCAGACGATGCGCGACAAGTGGAAGGACGGCCCGCACACGTACATGGGCATGCAGGTCGCCGGCTTCCCGAACCTCTTCATCGAGGGTGGTCCGCACGGCAAGGGCGGCCACGGCAACGGCCCACGCTGCTCCGAGCCCGTGGTGGAGTGGGTCACCAAGGTCGTCGACGACTTCTTCACGAAGGGCTGGCAGCGGATCGACGCCGACCCCGAGGCCGAGGCCGTCTGGACGAAGCAGGTCGCCGACACCGCCGCCGGCACCCTGCAGGCCACTGCGAAGTCGATCTTCTTCGGCGACAACATTCCCGGGAAGCCCCGCGTCTACGTCGCCTACATCGGATCGCTGCCGGAGTTCGTCCAGAACCTCGAGAACGCCCGCGACGACAACTACCGCGGGTTCCTCGTCCACTGAGACCGGCCCCTCGACGGCGGGTCACGGGCCGTGATGTTGCCCCGGTCCGTGACCCGCACCCCACCATCTCCACCGTCCCAGCTGCCCAGGAGCACCATGACCTCGCCCGTTCCCTTCCGAGTCGACGTGTCCGACGAGGATCTCGCCGACCTCGACCGCCGGCTGGCGGCGACCCGGTTCGCGCCCGACATCGGTAACGGCGACGGCCGCTACGGGGTCTCCACCGAACGGCTGCAGGGCCTGGTCGAGTACTGGCGCACCGGCTACGACTGGCGGGCCCAGGAGAGCGCCCTCAACCAGCTGCCCATGTTCCGCGTGGACATCGACGGCCAGCCGATCCACTACGTGCACGTCCGCGGCATCGGCCCCGACCCGACGCCGCTCTTGCTCACCCACGGCTTCCCGTGGACGTTCTGGGACTTCCACCGGATGATCGGCCCGCTCACCGACCCGGCATCCTTCGGCGGGGATCCGGCCGACGCGTTCGACGTGGTGATCCCCTCGCTGCCGGGCTTCGCGTTCTCCTCGCCGCTGAGCCGCGCGGGCGTCAACTTCGTCACCACCGCCGACCTGTGGGTGCGGCTGATGCGCGACGTCCTCGGCTACAAGAGGTTCGCTGCGCACGGGGGTGACTGGGGCGCCCAGGTCACCGCTCAGCTCGGCCACAAGTACGTCGACCATGTGCTCGGCATCCACCTCACCAGCCTGATCTCGTTCCCCGCCGGCTGGAACTCCGATCGGCCGTGGAACCTGCTGCAGAAGGCCGCGGACGCGGCCGCCCCGGAGAACCGCGCCGCGGTGGTGGCGTGGGAGAAGCGCCGGGTCGGCCACCTCGTGCCGCAGATCGTGCATCCGCAGACCATCGCGCACGGGATGAACGACTCCCCCGCAGGCCTGCTCGCCTGGCTCACCGAACGCAGGCTCGCCTGGATGGACCCGGCACAGCCGCTCGAGGACGTCTTCCCCCCGGACTTCCTGATCACCTCGACGATGCTCTATTGGATCACCCAGAGCTACCCCAGCGCGGCGCGGTTCTACTACGAGGCGGCCACCCATCCGTGGCAGCCGGACCATGACCGCACGCCGGCAATCCAGGCCCCGGCCGGTCTGTCGATCTTCCGCGACGACAACCCACCGGGGGCCTCGTTCGACTGGCTGCCCGCCATGTACGCCGAGATCGCCCACCAGCGGGTGCACGAGGTCGGCGGCCACTTCGGCGCGATGGAGCGACCTGACGACGTGGTGACCGACATCCGCGCCACCTTCCGCAACCTGCGCTGAGAGCGCCGAAAGGACACCGCATGCCCCGCCCACCGAAGTCCACGAGCTTCGACTACATCATCGTCGGCGCCGGCGCGGCCGGTTGCCTCCTGGCCAGCCGGCTCACCGAGGACCCGCGCAACGCCGTCCTGCTCATCGAGGCGGGCGGCGGCGACGCGAATCTGATCCACCTGGTGCCGAAGGGTTTCTACTTCACCCTCACCAACCGCAAGTACTCCAAGACGTTCGCAACGGTGCAGTTCCCCGACGGCCACGTGGAGCACCTGCCGCGCGGCCGGGTGATCGGCGGCTCGACGACCATCAACGGCATGGTCTGGAACCGCGGCTGGGCCGACTCCTACGACGCCTGGGAGAAGGCCGGGAACACCGGCTGGAACTGGCAGCGGTTCCTCGACGCGTTCCGCAAGATGGAGCGCCACGAGTTGGGGCCGAGCGCCACCCGCGGCGGTGGGGGCGCGGTCGACATCGAGATTGCCGGTCCCCGCGAGGCCACCTGCGACGCACTGATCGCATCCTTCGCGCAGAACGGGGTGCCGTTCGAGGAGGACATGAACGGCAGCGGCGGCGAGCGCACGTCCTACGTCGCCTCCAACACCCGCAAGGGCACCCGGATGAGCGCGGCGCGCGCCTACCTTCGCCCGGCCCGGCGCCGCAAGAACCTGACCGTCGTCACCCATACGGAGGCCGAGCAGCTGGTGCTGGACGGCACCCGCGTCACCGGCGTCTCCTGCCGGCGCAAGGACAGCAGTTTGGTCACCTACACCGCGCGCCGCGAGGTGCTGGTCGCCGGCGGCGCCTTCGACTCCCCGCTGCTGCTGGAGCGCTCCGGTATCGGCAACCCGGAGATCCTGGCGAAGGCCGGCGTGAAGTGCCGCGTGGCCAGCCCCAAGGTCGGGGAGAACTTCAAGGAGCACCGCGGCATCCTTCTGCAGTACCGGCTCGCCGGTGTCAAGGGCTACAACACCGAGGCCTCCTCCACCCCCCGCTATCTGTGGTCCGGCTTCAAGTACCTGCTCACCCGTCGCGGCATGATCGCGCACGGCGGCTACGCACTGAGCGCGATCTACAAGTCGGACCCGGCCTCGGAGTACCCCGACACGCAGTGCTTCTTCACCCCGATCTCCACCTCGGATGTCAATCCGATGACCGGCCGGATGGTGGTCGACACGTTCCCCGGCGCCAAGTACGTCGCGCTCCCGATGTACCCGACCAGTCAAGGCTCGCTGCACATCACCGGCCCCGGGCTGGACTCCGTACCGCGGCTCGAGCCCAACTTCCTCAGCACCGAAGAGGACAGGCGGATGCTGGTCAAGGCGCTGCGCAAGGCGCGCGAGATCACCGCGACCGCGCCGTTCGCCAAGTACGTCGTCGAGGAGCTCCAGCCCGGACCGCAGATCGCCGAGGACGACGAGATCATCCAGTACGGCATCAACCAGGGCAACGCCGGCGCACACGGCCTGGGCACCTGCGCGATGGGCCCCGACGAGGACGACGTGGTCGACGCCTCGCTGCGGGTCCGGGGCACGCAGGGACTGCGGGTGATCGACGCGTCGGTCTTCCCGGATCAGCCGTCGGGCAACAACAATGCGCCCACGATGGCGCTGGCGTGGATCGCCGCCGACATCATCCTGGCCGAGCGGCGCTGACGGCGACGCGAACCGAACGAGAGGAGCCCGGGCCATCGGCCCGGGCTCCTCTCGTTCATGCGGTCCGGTTCGTACCGTCCGGCTCGCCGGGAGTCCTTCCGGACTCCCGGCGAAAGCCTCAGGACACGTCGAGTCTGATCGCGCCCTCCGGGCAGGCGGCCGCGACATCCTCGGCCGCGCTGCGCTCGTCGAGGCCGATCGCGACGTCCTTGACCTGCCCGTAGCCGATGTCGTCGGTGTCGAACCAGGTGGGCGCAAGTGTGTAGCAGCGGCCGTGGCCGACGCACAGGTCGGTGTCGATGCGCAGTCGCAGGCGCTGCTTCTCGTCGGTGGTGCTCTCGGTCATCGTGATTCCCTTTCGTGAGTTCGGGTATCGGGGTCGGGTGCGCCCGCCTCAGCGGGACGCGACCTCGAACTCGAGGGGCAGGTGGTGGAGCTGCTGCATGAAGCTGCCGTACCGGTAGTTCTCGACGAAGTCGTCGGGAATCCGGTACTCGCCGATCCGCTCGTGCCAGATCTCGAGCCCGATGCGCATCTCCAGACGGGCGACGTGGGAGCCCGGGCAGCGGTGCACGCCGAGGCCGAAGGCCGAGTGTGGAACGCCGGTTCGAGTCAGCTGCACGTCGGGGGCCAGCTGTCGGTCCGCGCCGCAGCGGGCAATGAAGATCCGGTCACCTGCCTTGACCGGGAACCCGTTGATCTCGGCATCCTGCTTGGCCACCCGGCCCGCCGAGCCGCCCGTGTTGTAGAAGCGCATCAGCTCCTCGATCGCCCCCGGGATGCGTGTCGGGTCGTCGATGAGGAACTGCCGATCCGCCCGGTTCCTGGCGAGGTGCCACATGATGAAGCCGAGCTGGCTGGACGTGGTCTCCTGGCCGGCGATGAACGCGAGCTTCGCCATCCCGACGAGCAGGTCCTCGGGAATCTCCTCGTCGTCGACGCGCATGTTCACGAATGCGGTGGCCAGGTCACCCGGCTGCGGGTTGGTGCGCCGGTCGTGCATCGCGCCGCGCACGATCGTGTCGATCTGCGACTCGATGTCGTCTCGCTCCTCCTGGGTGGGAAACTCGAAGGTGGCGCGCTCGGCGAGGTGGAACATCCGGTCGACGTCCTCGGTGCCGATGCCCAGCCACTCGAGGAAGAAGAGAGCCGGCAGCTTGGCGGCGAAGTCCTTGGCGTAGTCGCAGCTGCCCTTGGCCACGATCGCGTCGATCAGCTCGTGGCAGATCTCGCTGATACGTGGCTCGAGGTGTGCCACGGCCTTCGGCCCGAACAGCGGTGCGAGCGCCCTGCGGTACTTGGTGTGCTCCGGCGGGTCCATGGTGATCGGCGGGACGTCGAGGATGACTTCCTGCTTGGTGTAGACGATCGAGCTCGGCAGGTTCGACCAGGTGTGCGGGTCCTGCAGCACGTGCTTGACCGTGTCGTAGTCGGCGGCAACCAGATAGCCGCGGTTGACCGGGCTGTAGAACAGGCCGCCGACCTTGGTCGCCTCATCCCAGACGGCGAAGGGGTCGATGCCCAGTCGCTCGTCGGTCTCCAGGTCGAGGCGATGGATCGGCAGACCGTTGGTTTCCGCTCGCTCCAGCATCGATGTCATGTCAAACCTTCTCCGTATTATGTTTATTTTTCTATAACATAATTGATAGTAAGCAAGAACACAATTGCAGCGAGGGTGGCACCGTCACCGGGCGATCCGGTCGTACATGCCTGCGGAGCGGTACGAGCGAGCCATCGGGCTGGCCAGGTAGTGATGCGGATAGGCCAGCGGTACGGCGCTCGCCTCGTCGAGCCGCGCCACCTGCTCCGGAGTCAGCGCCAGCTGCAGACAGCCGAGGTTGTCGCGCAGCTGGCCCGCACTGGTGGCACCCACGATCGGCACCACGTGGACTTCCCGGTGACGCAGCCACGCCAGCGCGAGCTGGGCCGGGGTCACGCCGAGCTCGGCGGCCATTGCGGTGAGAGTCTCGACGACCGGCCCCGCAGCACTGCCATGGGGGTCGGCCCACGCCATCGCCGGAGAGCCCCACACCTCGCTGGACAGCCTCGAGTCCTGTCCGCCTCCGCCGGCGTATTTTCCGGTGAGGAGACCATTCTTCAGCGGTGACCAGGCCAGCACGCTGAGCCCGAGATCGGCCGCCATCGGCATGTACTCGGCCTCGGCACTGCGGCCGAGCAGGCTGTACTCGATCTGCAGGCCGACGTACCGAGTCCAGCCACGCAGCTCGGCCAGGGTGTTGGCGCGGGCGATCACCCAGGCCGGGGTGTTGGAGACACCGAGGTAGAGGACCTTGCCCGCACGCACCAGGTCGTCGAGACCGCGCATCACCTCCTCGACCGGCGTGAGCAGATCCCAGGAGTGGACGACGTACAGGTCGAGATGGTCGGTGCCCAGTCGGCGCAGGGATTCCTCCACCGACGTGACCATGTTCTTGCGCTGGTTGCCGCCGGCGTTGGGGTCGCCGTTGCCGGGCGCGGCGTTGGTGTACTTCGAGGCGATCACCACCTCGTCGCGGTGACCCGCGACCAGCTCGCCGACGATCCGTTCGCTCGCGCCGGCGGCGTACTGGTTGGCGGTGTCGAGATAGTTGCCGCCCGCCTCGCGGTACAGCTCGTAGAGCTCGCGAGCCGTCTGCTCCTCGACCCCCCAGCCGGTGGTGGCCCCGAAGGTCATCGTGCCGAGGGCCAGATCGGAGACCCGCAGGCCGCTGCGGCCCAGGAGACGGTAGTTCATCACAGGAAAGTCGCTCATCCGGCCACGATAGCGGCCGGAAGCCATTGTATGACAACTTCAACATCATTAACGTCATCGATATGACCACGACCGACACACGCCACCGAGCGCCCGACCCCCGCCGCCTGCAGGACCTGCTCGACCGCCAGGAGATCCACGATGCGCTGCTGCGCTACACCCGCGGCGTCGACCGGCTCGACGAGGACCTGCTGCGTTCCGCGTACCACCCCGGCGCGATCGACGACCACGGCATCTTCCGCGGCACCGTCGAGGAGTTCATCCCCTGGGCGTTCGCCGGCCACCGGGCGAGCCATCACGGCGAGCAGCACTACATCACCAACCACACCTGCGAGATCGACGGCGACGTCGCCCACACCGAGACCTACTTCGTGATGGTCGGGCAGAACCGGTCGGGCACGCCCGTCACGCTGCACGGTGGGCGCTACGTCGACCGGTTCGAACGCCGCGACGGCGAGTGGCGCATCGCCCACCGCATCTCGATGGTCGAGTGGACCGGCGGCGTCACGACCCCCGACCTGCCGCCGGTCGACCGCAGGCGGAACGGCACTGTCGCGCGCGACCGCAGCGACACCTCCTACGACCGCCCGCTTCTCACCGACGAGCGCGGCACGCTCGCGCCGTGAGCACGGCCGTTTCGCCGGGCCGTCGACGCCATCGACATCCTGATGGGCAGACCCCAGGGCCGGCCCGGCGAAGCGCCGTCAGCGACCGGAACGGACGAGCTGTCCCGGTCGGGCCCCGGTGTCCTCGCCGTTGCGGTAGACGGTCTGGCCGGCGACGATCGTGTGCTCGTAGCCGATTGCCTTCTGCATCAGCCGCTTTCCGCCGGTGGGCAGGTCGTGGGCGATGTACGGCGAGCCGAAGGTGAGCCGGCCGAGGTCGATCACGTTGAGGTCGGCCCGCAGTCCCTCGCGGATCCGGCCGCGGTCGGCCAGGCCCATCACGTCCGCGGTGTCGGAGGCCATCCGGCGGATCGCCTCCGGCAGCGCCATGACCCCGCGCTCCTTGACCCAGTAGGTCAGCATCCAGGTCTGGAAGCCCGCATCGAGGATGAAGCCGACATGCGCGCCACCGTCGCCCAAGCCCATGATCGAGTTGGGGTCCTCCAGCATCTCCTGGCAGACCCGCAGGTCGCCGCTGGCGTAGTTGGCGAACGGGACGTGGATGAAGCCCATCCCCTCGTCTTCGAGGAGGACGTCATAGACCACCTCCTGCACCGGACGCCCCTCGCGGTCGGCGATCGCCTGCAGCGAGTTGGCGACGTCGGGGGTGTAGTTCGGCGGGTTCTCGAAGCGGTACATCCGGCTGTAGGAAAGGAACTCCAGTAGCGGCCAGGCGCTTTCGGCGTACGGATCCTCCGAGAGGATCCGGCGGCGCACCTCGGGATCGCGCATTCGCGCCACCCGTTCGACGAGCGGAAGATCGGCAATCGCGCGGTAGCTCGGCGTGGCCGAGAACGGGTTCTGGCTTCCCTCCAGCCCCATCAGCAGGCCGACCGCTCGCGGCGCGACGACCGGGCGCAGGTCGACGCCGTCGTCCTTCGCCGCCCCGGAGTACGCGAGCAGGTCACGCCACAGGTCCTGGTTCGCATCCGCCGTCTGACCGCTCTGCACCAGGCTGTAGACGCCCGGCAGCCCCGACTTCTTCAGCGCGCGGCGGACCATCTCGAACTCGCCGATCACGTCGGGGTCCTGCACCTCGGCGACGAACTCGAACAGACCCCGGCCGGCGTCGGCCATGCCCATGGCCAGGCCGACGATCTCACGTTCGCGGGCGAGGAGCGTCGGGGTGTAGTCCCCGGCGACGCTCTTGTGCGCCGTCGACCGGCTGGTCGACACGCCCCACGCGCCGGCGCGGATCGCGTCGGCGACGATGACGCGCATCTGCTCGACGTCCTCGGGCAGCGCCGGCAGCAGCTTGAACGCCCGCTCCCCCATCACATGGACTCGAACCGGCGCGTGCGGCACCAGTGCGCAGATGTCGATGTCGCGCGGGGTGCGCTCCAGGACGTCGAGGTACTCCGCGAATGTCTCCCACGTCCAGGTCAGGCCCTGGTGCATCACGGGTGCCGGGATGTCCTCGACGCCCTCCATCAGCTCGATCAGCCCGTCGCGGTGCTCCGGCTTGCACGGAGCGAAGCCGACGCCGCAGTTGCCCATCACCACTGTCGTCACGCCGTGGTGCGACGAGGGGGCGGTGGCGTCGTCCCAGACCGCCTGCCCGTCGTAGTGGGTGTGGATGTCGACGAAGCCCGGCGTCACGATCCGGCCGGCCGCGTCGATCTCCTCGGCACCACGTCCGGCGACCTCGCCGACGACGACGATGACACCGTCCTTGACCGCGATGTCGGCGATCACTCCCTCGGCGCCGGTGCCGTCGTGCACCTCACCACCGCGGATCACGAGGTCGTACTCAACTGTGCTCATCACTTCTCCCCTGCCGTTCTCTTATGGAGCAATGATGAAACCATAGATGCATGTATGCTGCATGTAAATAATGTGCAACATGATAGCGTGGGGTGGATCGGTCAGAGCGGCGGCTCGACGGCCTCGTAGCGAGCCACGAACCGCTCGAGCAGCCGGGCCAGGTCATGCAGGTCCGCGGCCGGCCAGTCGGCGGTGATCTCCTCGATCAGCGCCATCCGGTTCGCGGTGGCCGTGCTCAGCGCGCCCCGTCCGGACTCGGTGAGCCGGAGCACGACACGACGCAGATCGTCGGCGTCGGGGGCCCGGACCACCAGGTCGCGCTCGACGGCGGCGTTGACCGCACGGCTGGCGGTCGACTGCTCGATCTCGAGATCATCGGCCACATCGCTGATGGAAGGTAGCTTTCCGCGCTGCTCGCGCAGCTCGACAGCGCGCAGCACGCGCAGCGCCTCGGTCCCCGGGATGTGTGAGACGCCCTCGAGGATGCGCCGGCGGTACGACGGTCGGCGCACCGAACGGACGAGCCGCAGCAGCAGCTCGTCCACGCTGGTCAGGTCCTGGTCACGAGACATGGCGCATGGATAGCACACCGCTGCGCGGTGTCCCTGCGGAACCGGTGCTCACCGGGTCGAGACGACGGTGGTCTTCAGCTGGGTGTAGTGCAGCAGCGACTCGAAGCCCTTCTCGCGCCCCAGCCCGCTCGCCTTGTAGCCGCCGAACGGCGTCTCGATCCCGGTGCGACCGCCGTTGACGATCACCTGGCCGGCCTCGAGCCGCGAGGCCACCCGCAGGGCGCGGGCGGAGTCACCGGTCCAGACGCCGGCCACCAGGCCGTACTCGGAGTCGTTGGCCAGCTCGATCGCCTCCCCCTCGGTCGCGAAGCGACTCACGGCGAGGACCGGACCGAAGACCTCCTCCTGGAAGATCCGCATCTCGGGCGTGACGTCGGCGTACACCGTCGGCTCCACGTAGCGTCCCGCCGCGAGCGCGCCGCCCGCGGCGTGCCCCCCGGTCACCAGACGGGCGCCGTCCTGCGCGGCGACGTCGAAATACTCGATCACCTTCTCGAACTGAGCCTCCGTGGTCATCGGCGCCAGCCGCTCCCCCGGGACCCTGGCCCGCATCTGTGCCGCCACGCGCTCGAGCAGCGCATCGTGGATCTCGTCCTGAACCAGCAGCCTGCTCAGCGCCGCGCACTGCTGACCCGCGCCGGTGCAGATGGTCAGCGCGCTGTCGACCACCCGATCCAGGTCGGCGTCCGAGAAGACCACGTTAGCGGACTTGCCGCCCAGCTCCAGGATCGTCGGGATCAGCCGTCGGGCAGCGCTTTCGGCCACCCGCCTGCCGGTGACGACCGAGCCGGTGAACGCGACCAGTCGCACCGACGGGTGCTCGACCAGGGTGCCGCCGACCTCCGGCCCCGCACCCAGCACCACGTTGACCACGCCGGCCGGGACGCCCACCTCCTCGCAGAGCTGCGCCAGCATCACCGTGGTGCCGGAAGTGAACTCCGAGGGCTTGATCACCACGGTGTTGCCGGCGGCCAGTGCGGCCGCCAGACCGCGGGCCGCCTGGGTCAGCGGCCCGTTCCACGGGGTGATCACCGCGACCACGCCGTACGGCTCGCGGCTGGTGAACGCGTGATCGCCGGCGCCGAGGTTGATCGTCTCCCCGAACAGTGCCCGGACCACGCCGCCGTAGTACTCGAAGTAGTCGGCGGCGACCTGGAGGCCGCCGCGCATCTCGGCGACGAGCTTGCCCGTCTCCTCGACCTCGACGTCGACGAACTCCTGGGCCCGCTCGCGCAGCGCACGCGCGACCGCCGCCAGCAGCCGGCCACGCTCGACCGGTGCTCGGTCCGCCCACGCGCGGGCGGCACGACGTGCGGCGTCCGCTGCCAGGTCGACGTGGTCGCGGCTCCCGAGAGCGATCCGGGCGATCGGGCTGCGGTCGAAGGGGCCGGAGACGGTCAGCGCCTCCTGATCTCCTCGCGGAACGCTCTTGCCGTCGATCCAGTGGTTCAGCTCGCGGACCATGTGCGCCTCCTGGGACGTGTCGGGGTTCTTCGATTCAACCATGTCTTGAACACAACTGTTTAACCGCTTCCATCACTAGTGATGTAGATTGCACATAGTTAGCAGAACTATTATGAAGATCGAGAGGCTGACCGTGGACGACACGACCCAGATGACCTCGGAGCGTCCGGCACTGGACGGCGTGCGGGTGCTCGACGCGAGCCGGGGCGTGGCGGGCCCGCTGGCCGGGATGGCGCTCGGCGACTACGGCGCCGAGGTCATCCGGCTCGACGATCCCTCGGACGCGGACCTGCCCGGGGCCGTGGCCTGGCATCGCAACAAGACGATCGTGCCGCGTGAGCGCGGCTCGGCCCTGGTTGCGGACGCCGACCTGGTGCTCACCACCGATGCGCGCACGGCGGCCGCGCTGGGCCTCGGCCTGGACGACGAGCCTCCGGCCGGCCTGGTCCACCTGCACCTGCCGTTGTGGCACGACGAGCAGGACGGGCTCGACCCCTACACCCGCGACCGGATGGTCTCCGCCGACTTCGGCGCAGCGCGGCGGCAGACCTCGTTCGGCGGCGGGCCGGTCGACGAGGTCTACCCTTTCCTGTCGTCCATGCAGGGCGCCTGGGGCGCCACCTGTGGCATCGCCGCGCTAGTCGAGAAGATCCGCACCGGCCGCGGTCAGCGGGTGGTGGTCGACCCGCTGCACGGCTCGATGGTCACCACGATCACCACCATGCTGGTCAGCCCGACCGAGCCGCTCCCGGCGACCACCGTCGGCCCCGGCGGCCCCAACCCGACGTTCGGGACATACCGCTGCGCCGACGGCGAGTGGCTGTTTCTGGGCGCGCTGGGTTCGAAGTTCCAGGACATCGCGTTCGAGCACCTCGGCACCACCGACATCGTCGTCGACCCGCGCATCGACGGTGTGCGCGAGCGGCTCTACGCACCCGGCAACAGGGACTGGGTGCGCGCGCGACTGGCCGAGGCGTTCTCGCGCCGTACCCGCGCCGTGTGGCTCGAGGAGCTCACCGCCGCCGGGTGCCCGGTCAGCCTCGTGGGCGACCGCGACGACTGGCTCGACCATCCGCAGGTCGCCGCGCTGGGCCAGCGCGTCGAGCTCGAGGACCCGCTCGTCGGCGACGCTGTGACCGGCGGGGTCGGCGCCGAACTGTCCCGCGGTGGCCTTCGCGAGCACCGGGCGCGGATCTTCGCCGACGACGCCGATTGGGCCGAGCCGCGCGCCGGCCTCCCCTCGCCGCTGGACGCGCCGCCCACCGGAACCGGTCCCCTGGCCGGCATCAAGGTCGCCGATCTCGGCACGGTGCTGGCCGGACCGTACGCCGGAATGCTGCTCGCCGCGCTCGGCGCGGACGTGGCGAAGGTGGAGACGGTGACCGGAGACGAGCTGCGGGTGCGTGGCTACGGCATCGCCCGTGGCCAGCGCGGGCTCGGCATCAACCTGCGCGATCCGCAGGGGTACGACGCCTTCCTGCGGCTCGTGACGGCGAGCGACGTCGTGCTCGACAACTACCGACCGGGCGTCCTCGAGCGCCTGCACATCGACCACGCGACGCTCGCCGAGTGCCGACCCGACATCGTCACCACCTCGATCACCGGGTACGGCGCCGACGGTCCGCTCGGCAGCCGGCCCGGCTACGACCCGGTGGTCCAGGCGCTGACCGGGATCATGAAGGCCCAGGGTGGCAGCGCCGAGCCGGTCTTCTCCACGCTGGCGATCAACGACGTGACGGTCGCGTGCCTGGCCGCGCTCGGCACCTGCGCGGCGCTCTATCAGCGTGCCGCAGGCCGCGGCGGTCAGCACGTCACCTCTTCGCTGGCCGTCGCCGCGACGTTCATGCAGAGCGGTGAGCTGGTCCGCTACGCCGGCCGGCCTGCCGCCGAGACCGGTGGCCGGGACTTTCCCGGGCCCGGGCCGCTGTCCCGGTTCTACCCGTGCGCGGACGGCTGGGTCAGGGTGCACCTGCACTCGACGGCGCAGGCGGTCGACGCAGGGCTGCTGCCGGAGGTCTCCCGCGCCGAGGTGGGTGCGGATGCGCTCGCCGAGCTCATCGGGACGGCGATCAGCGCGCTTACCTCGGCCGAAACAGTGGCAGCCGTGACCAGGGCCGGCGGCGCCGCGGTCCGCGCACGCGACTTCCGCGAGGTGGTCGACGACCCCGAGCTGCTGGCCGACGGCCACGTCACGGAGCTGGTCTGGCCGGACGGCAACTCGACCTTCCTTCCCCACCGCCTGGTCACCTTCAGCGGCCATGCGCCGTACCCGGTCATGCGGGCGACCGGCCACGGCGAGTTCAGTCGCGAACTGCTCGGCGAGGCGGGACTGTCGGGTGCGGAGATCGAGGAGCTGATCGGCGCCGGCGTGGTCGTCGTGGGCGAGCCGATGCACTCGGTCGCGGGTGTGGGCTACCGCTGATCCGCGGGCGCTGACGCGCGACCGTCGCGGCGCCTCAGGGCACCGCGACGGTCGCCGTACCGGGCGCGAGTACGGTGCCCGCCTCGTCCTCGATCCACAGCGCGAGGTCGACCAGACGGTCTCCCGCCTCCTCGCGCACCTCGGTGACGCGGGCCTTGACGTCGAAGAGCGCGCCGCGCAGCGTCGGGCCGCGGAACTGCAGGGCCAGTGCGACCACCCGAGCCCCGGGCAGCCACTCGCGCAGCATCCGGTGAGCGTAGGACCAGTGCAGCCTGCCCATCGCGATGGCACCGGGGTAGCCGGCTCTGCGACCCTCGTCGTCGTCCATGTGGATCGGCACGAACTCGTCGTTGACGGCCGCGAAGCGGTTCCACTCCGGGTATCCGGTGCGGCGCGCACCGGCGGCGATCACGTCGCCGACCCGCACCTCTACTCTCGCGCTCATCGTGGCTCCTCCGGATCAGTAGCGAATCGAGGTGTCGTGGCCGAGCTTGACGCGAGCGCCGTCCTGGTTGGTCCACTCCACCTCGATGACCGTGACCAGCATCGGCCCCATCCGCCCGGTCTTCTCGCGGTAGGAGTGCAGACGGGTCTCGGAGCGGATCACGTCGCCCGGACGTACCGGGGCGCCGTAGACGACCTCGCTGCCTCCGTTGATCTGGTGTCGCAGTCCAGGGCCGGCGATGCCGATCGCCTTCTCCAGCCGGTCGGTGTCGCGCAGCAACGGCGCCACCGCGGGCACCATCCGGTCGGCCACGACCCAGGCGAAGGGATTGAACTCCTCGGGCGCCACGAGCAGTCCGCCGCCGGGGGCGACGAAACGCGCCGGCGGCGGATCCGGGTAGTAGACGGCGATCGCCCACCGCCGGATGTCGGAGGCGGCGACGGGGAACGACACCCGCCAATCGGCCACAGCCCCCAGCGAGGCTCGCATCTGCTCGCTGACCAGGCTCATCGGTCGCGGTGGTCGCGCTGCCCGGCGACCTTGGGGTGGGCATACGGGTGCACGACCCTCGCGGCCGGCGGCTGCTCGGCGCGCAGGGCCGCCGTCGCGCGACGGTACGCCTCGACGAGTCGGTCCTCCTCCGCGTAGTCGAAGCGATCGGCCAGCGCATCGGCAGCCCCTTCGACCGGCGGATGCTCGACGTACCAGCGCACCGTCTCGGCCAACGCCACCACGGCCGGCGTCGGCTCGACGTAGCCCAGCAGGTCGGCGGCCTTGTGGACGTCGACCAGCAGATGATCGTCGTGGGAGAGCGGGTAGAGACCACGGCCGGGGCCTGCCAGGTCGAAGGGCAGCGAGACCGGGCGCAGCGCGCCTCCGGCCGCCGCCGCGCAGACCTCGACCCACTGACGCATCGAGAGTTGGTCGCGGTCGCCGATGTTGAAGATTTCACCGGCTGCGGCGTCGGGCCGGTCGACGGCCGCGAGTAGGTACGCAGCGGCGTTCACCGCCGCGCAGCGCATCGTGACGGTAAGTCCGTTGTCGGCCACAATGATTCGGTCGCGCCCGTCGAGGACCCGCCGGACCACCGACCACTCCCGCGGGTAGACCTGGCGCGGTCCGTAGATCGAGGGATAGCGGAAGATCGAGGCGGAGAAGGCGGCCTGTTCGTGCAGCTCGAGCACATGGTGCTCCGCCGCGCGGATCTTTCGGGAGAACGCCTCGCCGCCGCCCTCCGCCGCCACGTCCTCGGGCCGCGTCGCCCGTCCGATGTCGGCGGCGTCCTCCCGGGCCTGGACCGGCATTCCGTGCGGCGCGAGGCGGCCCGGCTCGTGGTAGCCGGCGTAGGCGGGCAGCCCACTGACGGCGACCAGGGAGCCGCAGCGCCCCGCGACGGCGTCGGCCACCACCCGGAGCCGGCCGTACGCGGCGACCACGACGTCGTACGAGCGCCCGGCGAGCGCCTCGTCCAGCGATTCACGGAAGTGCGGGTCGGCGTGAATGTGCTCGAACCTGTTCAGCTCCGGCAACTCGTGCGTGCCGCGGTGCAACAGGGTGACCGCGTAGCCGCGCTTGGCGAGCCCGGCGGCCACGTGCGGGCCGGTCGGGCCGCTGCCGCCGACCAACAGCGCTCGGAGTTGACTCACGCGTCGATCCTTATCTGTGATGCGGACCCCCGTAAAGGTGGGATCCGTTGGTCATTTGG
>NZ_JARJBD010000347.1:0-654 GCF_029269925.1 Rhodococcus sp. T2V | reverse complement strand
GGTCTGGGTCTGGCCGACGACGGGTCGCGGGCGCGGGATCTGATCCGCGGCGGTGAGGAGGACCTGTTCTGGCTCGGTACCGCGGAATCGGTGGAGCGGGGGCGGGCGGAGGCGGTGCTGCTGCGCCGCTCGGTCCGCGAGTTCGCCGACGATCCGGTCGACCCGGGTGCGGTGCGGGCGTCGATCGCCGACGCGCTGACCGCCCCGGCGCCGCATCACACCCGGCCGGTGCGGTTCGTGTGGGTCCGCACCCGCACGGTGCGCGAGGAATTGCTGACCGCGATGCGGGAGCGGTGGCAGGCCGACCTGACCGCCGACGGCATGGACGCGGCGGCGGTGGCGGCGCGGGTGGCACGGGGGAACATCCTGTTCGACGCGCCGGAGGTGATCATCCCGTTCTGCGTGCCCGACGGTGCGCACCCCTACCCCGATCCGCGTCGGCGGGCGGCGGAGGCGACGATGTTCACCGTCGCGGTCGGTGCGGCCGTGCAGGGGCTGCTGGTGTCGTTGGCGACCAAGGGAATCGGCAGCTGCTGGATCGGTTCGACGATCTTCGCCCCGGACACCGTGCGCGATGTCCTCGACCTGCCCGACGACTGGCAGCCGCTCGGCGCGATCGCCGTCGGCTACCCCCTCGAACCACTCACACCCCGC
>NZ_JARJBD010000346.1:0-657 GCF_029269925.1 Rhodococcus sp. T2V | reverse complement strand
GCCGCTCTCGCCTGCCCAACAACGCATCTGGTTCCTCAACCAATACGACACCACCACCCCCACCTACAACATCCCCCTCACCCTCCACCTCACCGGCCACCTCGACACCACCGCCCTCCACCACGCCCTCACCGACCTCATCCACCGCCACCAACCCCTCCGCACCACCTACCCCCTCCACCACGGTCACCCCACCCAACACATCCACCCCCACACCACCACACCACCACTCACCCCCACCCCCACCACCGAAACCCAACTCCCCCACCACATCACCACCGACACCACCCAACCCTTCGACCTCACCCACGACACCCCCCTCCACACCCACCTCTACCAACTCGACAACACCCACCACACCCTCACCCTCGTCCTCCACCACATCGCCGCCGACGGCCACTCCCTCACCCCACTCACCCACGACCTCACCACCGCCTACACCGCCCACACCCACCACCAAACACCCCACCTGACACCCCTGCCCCTCACCTACACCGACTACACCCACTGGCAACACCAACTCCTCGGCACACCCGAGCACCCCACCCCCACCACCCAAACCCAAACCACCTACTGGACCACCACACTCACCAACCTCCCCGACACCCTCCCCCTCCCCACCGACCGACCCCGACCCACCCACCGCACCCACCACGG
>NZ_JARJBD010000345.1:0-679 GCF_029269925.1 Rhodococcus sp. T2V | reverse complement strand
TCACCTCATTCATCCCTTCGGAGGAGCTTTCCGTGAAGATCGTCCAGATCAGCGACACCCACCTGACCGCCCGCGGTGGCCGCACCCAGGAGAATTTCGACCGCGTCGTCGACTACGTCAACAACACCGTCAGGCCCGACCTCGTCGTGCACTCCGGCGACATCGTGATCATCCACCCCGACGACGACGCCGACCGCGCCCACGCCCGCACCCTGATGCAGAAGTTCACCGCCCCGGTCCTCGTCGTGCCGGGCAACCACGACATCGGCGAGCCCGGCGCGACCCCGTGGAAGGGCATCGGCGTCACCGACGAACGGATCGCCGCATTCGAGAAGGTGTGGGGCCCCGACCACTGGCGCCACGACACCGACGGCTTCACCGTCCTCGGCCTCGACAGTGAACTCTTCGGCTCGGGACTGGACCGGGAGACCGAACAGTGGACGTGGATCGAAAACACCGTCCGCGACATTCCGGCCACGCAGCGGGTGATCGTGTTCCTGCACAAGCCGATCTGGCAGGCGATCCCCGAGCCGAGCGAGCACGCCTTCGACATCGGAGACTCCCGCGCCCGCCTGCTGGAACTGCTCGAGACGGTGTCACTCGCCGCAGTCGGCAGCGGACACCTGCACTGCTACCGGCAGACCCGCCGCGGCGAGGCGATCGAGGTATGGGCACCGGC
>NZ_JARJBD010000344.1:0-684 GCF_029269925.1 Rhodococcus sp. T2V | reverse complement strand
CTCCGGGGGCCACTCCCCCCGGCGTTCCTTGGGGGGAGTGTAATCCAGAATTGCGCTCAGCGCCAACGCTATTCGGAATGCCCATGTAGAACGCTGTGCGCAGTGCTCGAACCGGTGCCGCGATGAGCACTCACAGCCGACACGTGTCGACGCGTTCCGTAGCGCTCACAACACCGCTCGATCGCACTGGCACACCCGCCCACCGAGGCACGTGGCGAAGCGCTCGAAAGGGCACTCGCGCGAGCGCTGAAAACCGTGTCTCACAGTGCCCCGTAGAGCACTCGGTGCACGCCCCGCAGAGCGCTCGAGCGAGCGTGCCGAACAGCGCTCGAGCGAGCGTGCCGAACAGCGCTCGAGCGAGCGTGCCGAACAGCACTCGAACGAGCGTGCCGAACAGCGCTCGACAGAGCGCCCGTCAGGGTGCCGGCCGAACGCGGTGAAGGTTCGGCAATCCGGCATGGAGACCGTGCGCGAGAGCGGTGTTCGTCGCACCGGCCTGGGTCCGCCAGACGAGGGGGACACCCCGTTGAGGAAAAACGCGGGTTTCTGTCACTGTGCTCAACGACGCCTCCCCGGACGGCGTTCAGGCTCGAAACGATCGAAAGGCACAGGCGGTGAGCGGAAATCACGACCCACTCGAGGACTGGTTGGTCGCGGCGTGGCGCGACATGGTCGGTGATTGCG
>NZ_JARJBD010000343.1:0-708 GCF_029269925.1 Rhodococcus sp. T2V | reverse complement strand
CGGGGATTCCCCCCGAGATGTGGACACCAATTCCTATGCGGCGGTAGCCAGCGTAGCCGATCGCTGCTCGTACTCGATCGGACAGATCTGACCGAGCGTGGAATGCCTCCTTCGTGTGTTATATCGCGTGATCCAACGGAAGACTGCGGCGCGGGCCTCACCCGCCCCGTTCCAGCGCTTTCTGCCCTGCAGCGTCTCCCGTTTCAACGACGCGTTCAACGATTCGGCAGCAGCGTTGTCCGCCGACGTCCCGACCGCACCCCGGGACCGGGTCACCCCCAGTTCCCGGCACACATCCGCGAAGTCCTGCGAGACGTACTGGGCGCCGTTGTCCGAGTGAAAAATTGCCCCATCGAGCCCGGCGGCACCGCGGGCGGCGGCCGCCGCCCGCAGCGCGTCGGTGACCAGCTCGGTGCGCATATGCGGCGCGATCGACCACCCCGCCAACCGTTTCGAATTCAAGTCCAACACCGTTGCCAGATAAAGGAACTGCCCGTCACCAACCGGCAAGTAGGTGATGTCCCCGACGTACCGGGTGTTCGGTGCACTCGCGGTGAAATCCCGCCGGATCAGGTCCGGCACCGGAGTCGCGGACGGCTCTGGGACCGTGGTGCGGACCGTCTTGCGCAGATGCACCCCGACGATCCCGTTCTCACGCATCACCCGCTCCACCCGCTTGTGGTTCACCTCGATCCCGGCATCACGCAG
>NZ_JARJBD010000342.1:0-720 GCF_029269925.1 Rhodococcus sp. T2V | reverse complement strand
TGCCCGGACTGGCGATGCGCCGCATCGCCGACCTGTACCCCGGACAGGCGAAAACAGACGCCAGAGACGCGTTCATCATTGCCGATACCGCCCGCACCATGCCACACACCCTGCGCCGGGTCGATACCGGCGACGAGGCCCTCGCCGAACTCGAGGTCCTCGTCGGATTCGACGACGACCTCGCCGGCGAGGCCACCCGGGTCAGCAACCGCATCCGCGGACTCCTCACCGGAATCCATCCAGCGCTCGAACGGGTCCTCGGCCCCCGCATCGCCCATCCGGCGGTCCTCGAGATCCTCTCCCGCTGCGGGGGACCCGCCGGAATCCGCAAGGCAGGCAAACGCAAACTCAGCGCGATCGCGGTCAAACACGCACCCCGCATGGGCACCCGACTCGTCGGCGAAATCCTTGCCGCCCTCGACGAGCAGACCGTAATTGTCCCCGGCACCCAGGCCGCCGAGACAATCCTCCCCAAACTCGCCGACACCCTGAAAGAGACTCTCCAGCAACGGAAAGCGGTCGCCGAGGACGTGGAGAGGTCCCTCGATGACCACCCTCTTTCCCGGGTCCTGACCTCGATGCCCGGCATCGGTTTCAGGACTGCAGCCCGGATCCTGATCGAGGTCGGCGACGGCTCCGCCTTCGCCTCCGCCGCCCACCTTGCCGCCTACGCCGGCATCGCACCGGTCACCCGCAAATCGGGCTCCTCGATCCGTGGTG
>NZ_JARJBD010000341.1:0-721 GCF_029269925.1 Rhodococcus sp. T2V | reverse complement strand
GCCGTCTCGTTGAGCACCGGGAGCACACCGAAGAAGAAGGCGTCGTTGCTCATGAAGAACGTCAGCGGCAGGCTCAACAGGCCGGCGACGATGGCCAGGTGCGGGCCGAAACTGGTCGGGATGATCTCGACGAGCCACTGGGCCATGGCCTCGACCATGCCGGTTCCCGACAACACCCCGGTGAGCACCGACGCGGCGAAGACCAGCGCCACCACCGACACCACGCTCGACGCGTGCGACTTGAGCTGATCGGCCTGCTCGGACACCCGGGGGAAGTTGATGATCAGCGCGATACCGACGCCGAGCATCAGGATCACCGGCGGCGCGAGCGTGCCGAGCACGAGCAGCGTCATCACCGCGGCGGTCAACGTGAAGTTGATCCACACCAGCTTCGGGCGGGCCTTCGGCCTCTCGAGGTGATCACCGATCTCGGGCAGTTCCGCGAAGTCGGAGACGTCGTCACCACCGCCGGTCGTCGGGCGCACCGGCTCACTCGCGGCCTTGTCCGAGTCCGGGGTCTTGCCCGTGCCACCGGAGGATCCCACGAGGGCCGCTTCCTCCACCGATTCGGAGTCGAGGGTGAGCAGGCCGACCCGCTTGCGTTCGCTGCGACCGAGGAAGTAGGCGAGCACGAGGACTGCGATCAGGCCCGCGGCGATCGACGGAATCATCGGGACGAAGATGTCGATCGGCGAGACATTCAGTGCGGCCGCCGCCCGGG
>NZ_JARJBD010000340.1:0-734 GCF_029269925.1 Rhodococcus sp. T2V | reverse complement strand
GCGTACTGCGAGGTGCCGCCGTTGGTGCTGGGGATGCCGCCCGTGATGTCGGGGAGTGCCGGCGCCGCGGGGGCCTCGGGCACGGTGGCGGGGGCGGTGCGCTGGGTGGGTGCGCTGCTCAGGCCGAGGCTCGAGGAGCAGGACGGCCATGCGCCCCAGCCCTGGGAGTCGAGGACCTTCTCGGCGACGACGATCTGCTGTTCACGCGTGGCCTGGTTGGCGGTGGCGGCGTACTGGGTTCCACCGTGCGCGTTCCAGGTGCTCGGGGAGAACTGGAGTCCGCCCTGGAAGCCGTTTCCGGTGTTGATGCCCCAGTTTCCGCCGGACTCGCACTGCGCGAGGCGGTCCCAGTCGGAGTCCGGTGCCGCGTTCGCGGTGCCCGAGTAGGCTGCTCCGGCGACGCCCATGATGGCGCCGGTGACGGCGACCTTGGCGACGGTGCGGCCGGTGGTGGTGGGCTTGCGATGGCGTCCGCTCATAGTGGTCGAGATCCTCTCCACACGCGCCTGCGAGGTCAGCTGTCGGGTTCGGGCTGAGAGGTCGCCCGGCCTCGCCTCTCCTGGCTGGAGAGGGTCTGGCTTCACCCCAGATCCGACTGTGCGAGGCACATTCGGACCGGTGTCCGTCTGGAAACTTGCGTTCCCTGGAGGACTTTGGGTCCCCCGTCCTCGTCCCTGGAATGCTTCGTCGGGACTCCGGTACCCGCGGGACGAGGTTTGGCGCGGCGGGCCGGA
>NZ_JARJBD010000339.1:0-759 GCF_029269925.1 Rhodococcus sp. T2V | reverse complement strand
CCTGACTTAGGACATTACTCGCTGGTAGCTCGTCTGGCGGTGCTGTGACCTGTGTGTTCACAGATCGGCGAGGCCGTGTTGGGGCACTAAGCAGGTAAGGTCCAGGGCTGTGACGTACGTGCGGAAGGTGCGCACCGCGTCCGGTGCGGTTGCGGTGCAGGTGGTGCGCAAACACCGTGGTCGGCGGGAGATCGTGGCGCATGTCGGGTCTGCGCACACCGATGCCGAGCTGGGGGTTCTGCTCGAGCGGGCCCGCCTACTCGCCCAAGGTGATCAGGGCATGTTGGATCTGGAGGTGCCCGAGCCGACCTCGGCGGTGGCGGATGTGGCCGACTGGCGGTCCGGCAGGCTGCCTGCGCCGCCGACGAAGGCGAACAGGTCGGCGGCGTCGGGTCGGACGGTGCGCACGAGCGCGCGACTGCTCTACGACATGCTCGGTTTCGTCTACGACCGACTCGGGTTCGACGTCGTCGACGACGGTGTGTTCAAGGACCTGGTGATCGCCCGGATCGTCGAGCCGACCTCAAAGGTTGATGCGCTGCGGGTGCTCGACGACCTCGGCACGACAACGGTGTCCTACAAGACGATTCAACGGCATCTGGCGCAGATCGGCTCCGACGGCTATCGAGACCGGGTCGCTGCCCGGTGTTTCGAGTACGCCGCAGAAACCGGCGGCCTGAGCTTGGTGTTGTACGACGTGACGACGCTGTATTTCGAGGCGGAGAAGGAAGACGACCTCCGCAAGGTCGGGTATTCGAA
>NZ_JARJBD010000034.1:0-96591 GCF_029269925.1 Rhodococcus sp. T2V | reverse complement strand
ACAGTTCTCCCTGGCAGACCGCAGGGATTCGGCCGAAAGCCGGCCGTAACTTGGGGCTAGATTGGAGGTACGGAACAGTCGTTTCCGGGTGCAGGGGTGCGCGTGCAGAATTCGAAATCGACACCGACGACCGTGCCCGGGCTGCGGGTCTACCGGCCCGAATCGCCCGCGGCGCGGATGGCGCTCGTCGGCGCGACGGTCGTGGTCGGGCTCGTGCTCATGTGGATGGCCGGACGGTCGGGTCCCGTCCGCACGTGGATGGTGGCGTCCGGGATCGCCGTCCTGCTCGTGGCCCGGGGGCTGCACCTGCGGCGGCCCGTCACCGTGACGCATGCGGCCGCGGCGGTACTGATGGTGGCGGCCGCGGATGTGGCGTATTCGAGCGCACATTCGACCCCGGGGTTCCTGCTCCTCGTGGCCACCGGACCCGTCCTGATGTTTCCGGTGCGGAGTGTGCCGCAGCCCGAGGACCGGGCCCGCGTCTTCACCTTGATCCAGCAGACCACCGGCGACCCGTTGTCGCCGTTCGCCCTCAATTCGGCGAAGTCGTACTACTTCAACGCGTCGGGTACCGCGGCGATCGCCTACCGGGCCCGGTCCGGGATCGCCGTCGTCTCCGGCGATCCCATCGGACACCCGCTCGAGTTCGGCGCGCTCCTCGACGAATTCGACGAGTTCGCGGCCGAACGCGGGTGGCGTGTCGCGGTGCTCGGCGCGGGGGAGCGGGTCACGCGGCTGTGGGAGATCGGCAGCGACACCCGAAAACCGTTGACGGCGGTCCCGATCGGCCGCGACGTGGTGATCGACGTCGGATCCTTCACCCTGCACGGCAGGAAGTTCCGCAACCTCCGGCAGGCGGTGCAGCGCACCCGCAACGCCGGGCTGACCACCGAGATCGTCCCCGAAGCCGCGCTCGACGAACCGACACGCCGCGACCTCACAGACATCGTCGACGACGCCCGCGCCGGACACCAGCGCCGGGGGTTCTCGATGATCCTCGACCACCTGCTGGACGGCACGCTCCCCGGACTTCTCGTCGTCGTCGCCCGCGACTGCACCGGTCGCGCCGTCGCCTTCCAGCGGTACGGCACCGCCGATTCCGCCCGCGAGCTGAGCCTCGACGTTCCGTGGCGCGGTGACGGCGCACCGAACGGCACCGACGAACGCATGACCGTCGACGTCATCCGCTACGCCGAGCGGACCGGTGCACGCTCCGTCTCGCTGTCGTTCGCGGCGTTTCCCGAACTCCTCGACCCCGACGCACCCGGTGCCGGCGCCCGGCTCTTCCGCCGCGCCCTGCACCTGGGCGACGCGCTGATCGCGCTGGAGTCGCTGTACCGCTACCTCGGCAAGTTCCATGCGACGGGGAACCGGCGCTACGTGCTCCTGCGTTTCCGCTACCTGCTGCCCGTGGCGTTCGCGTGCCTGACATTCGAATTCGTGCCGCACCGGGAACGGGACTGACGCGCGGGTTTCAGAAGTCGAAGTTCTTCTCGTTCGTCGCCGTGAGCGCGTCGACGACGGCCGCGAGATCGGTCTTGGAGACGTCCGCGGTCTCTACTTTCGGCGTCGATCGCGTCGCCTTGTCCGGTCGGGTCTGGTTCTTGGCGGGCCGTTCGTCCGTCATCTGTGTACCTTCGCGATAGGCCGAGCCGGGCAGGGTTACTCACCAGTACACCGTTACGAGCCGGCCTCCGCAACCCGACGGGGTCCTGATGTGACGTGGTGCACGTCGAGTCGGCTATCTGTCAGCTATCAAGCTGTGTTCGGCTGGGGCGACAGGTGCTCGTGGACGGCGATCCAGCCCGAGCCTTCGCGACGCCGGAACAGGATCGTCTCCCGTTCGTCGAGTTCGACCGTTCCCGTCGAATCCCGCACCGTGGTGCCGACCCGATGCGTCAGCACCGCGACATCCGGGGCCGGGAACGTGACGTTCTGCTCGCTGGAGCGGCACGCCAGGACGCGGAAACCGTCCGACTCCCACTCGGTCCACAGATCGCGGTAGGCCTCGCGACTGGGCAGCGGCTCCGGGTGGGTGTAGAAGACGAACGTCGCGTCCGGGCTGAACGAGGAGAAGTAGGCGGTCGTGTCGTGCTCGCCGAATGCCCGGATCAGCGCGTCGATCGCGTCCTGGACGCCTGCTCTCGTCGCCGTGTCAGCCATGAGCGGGGGTCTCCTCGACTGCCAGTGCGGCTTCGCTGTCTTCGATGAACCGCTCCTCGGTGTCGAGGTCGAGCGACCGGGACAGGAACCAGTACACGATCCCGGACACGGCGAGGCCGACCGCGAACGCGACGTCGACGTCACCGAGCGCCGCGGCGATCGGTCCGACGTAGAACGGCAGCACCATGAACGGAACGGACGCGACGATGCCGGCGAAGAAGGCCGTCATGCCCCGCCACGACCACATTCCGTACAACCCGTCCGGCGTGAACAGGTCGGTGATGGCGTAGTGCCCGCGGCGCACGAAGAAGAAGTCGGTGAGATTGACGGCGGTCCACGGCACGAGGAGGTACAGCATGATGAGCAGCGTCGTGTTCAGGACGGTCGTCGAATCGGTGAACAACAGACTCAGCACCAGCCAGACCGCCGCCAGCGCGAGGACGGTCACCACCCGGATCCGGCGGGAGGGGGTGACCTTCCGGAACGAGTCGATGCCGGTGATCACGGTGAGCATGCCGCTGTACGCGTTCAGGCCCATGGTGGCCACCAGTACGAGCGTCGCGACGAGGGCGAGCACGCTACCGAGGAACGGGACCACCGAGTTGCCGGCGTCGTGGATGCCGGCGAGCGCATCCGTCGCTCCGAGTCGGGTGGCCATCCACGCGCCCACCGGGATCAGCCAGACCGGCGACGCGGAGGCGCCGAGGAACACGGCCGACACGATCGCCGACGTCCGCGTGTTGCGCGGCAGGTACCGCGAGTAGTCCGACACGTACGGCGCGTACGTGATGTTGTAGGAGGCCGCGACACTGAACTGGGCGATGAACGCCAGCAGGGTGAACCCGCCCGTCGTGGCGCCCGCGTCGCCGCCGGCGTGCCCGAACACGACGCCCCACGTGAGGATGGCCCACAGCGGCAGCGACAGCCAGAACAGCACACGGAACGACAGATGCAGCAGGTCGTGGCCGTAGATGGCGAGGAGCGTCGCGACGGCGGTGATGACGACGGCGACGACGGCCGCGTGCCACCCGAAGATGCTGTGCAGGCCCGACTTGATGATGACGACGTCCACCACGTTGAACCCGACGTACGTGAACAAGGTCCCGATCAGCGCGAGGACGACGCCGCGGTAGCCGAACTGCGCGCGGGACTGCACCATCTGCGGGAGTCCGAGGACCGGGCCCTGCGACGCGTGGAACGCCATGAACAACGTTCCGAAGAAGATGCCGAGAATGCCCGCGACGACCGTCCAGCCCAGCGACAGGCCGAGGGCGGGGCCGACGAAGCCGATGGCCACCGTGAAGGGCTGGAAGTTTCCGACGAACCAGAAGGGGCCCTGGTCGCGGACCTTCCCGTGACGTTCGTCCTCGGGGACGTAGTCGATCGAGCGGGTCTCGATGGTGCCACCGAGGGTCGCGGCGGTGTCGCCGGAGTGATCTGTCACTGAAACTCCTAGGAGGTGCTGTGGCTCTGATCACCACTCTGCGCAGTGCGCCGCTCCGGCACCAGAGGCGAGATGTACAGTTCGTCTATTACGGTTGGGCAATTCGTACAAGGGGATGCCGGTGATCACCGTCCAGGACGTGCTGTCCGCTCCCACGCTCCGGCTCACGTCGATGAGCGGCAGGGCCGGGGTGAACAACCCCATCACCGCAGCGCACGTGTCCGAACTGACGCGCCCGCGGGACTGGCTGCAGGGCGGGGAGTTGCTGATGACCGTCGGTCTCATGCTTCCCATGACCGAGTCCGGGTGCCGCGACTACGTCCGGGACTGCGTCGCGGGCGGGGTCGCCGCGCTGTGCCTGGGGCTGGGGCACGGGCTGCCCTATCAGGCACCGCCTGCGCCGCTCGTCGAGGCGGCGCGGGAATTCGGCGTCCCGCTGCTCATCGCCCCCGATTCGGTGCCGTTCATCGCCATCACCAAGTGGATCTTCTCCCGGATCGCCGAGGAGGAGAAACGTGCGCTCGAGGACGCCATCGAAGTGAGCTATCAGCTCACGGCGGTCGCGGCCGGACCGTCGCCGCTGAGCGGACTGCTCGACACGTGGTGTTCCGTCAGCGGCTCACTCTGCGCGGTGCTGGACGCGTCGGGCGGGGTCGTCCAACTCTCCGACGGGGTCGATGCGGCGTTCCTGCACGACGCCGAGGACCAGGTGGGTCGCTACACCACCCGCGCCAGGGGCTGGACGGCGTTCGGCGGCGCCGGTCGGCGCGAACTCGAACTGCACCCCGTTCGCATCGAGAACCCGCTCGCGTTCGTCGTGCTCGAGAGGTCGGCGGACAGCGCGCTGCGGCACGCGTCCAATGTTCTCGTCTCGCTCCTGTCGCTCGAACTCGAACGCCGTCACGTGGCCGGCGAACCCGAGCGGCAGCGGCGGGCGGCGGCGCTGGCGCAGCTGCTCCGGCCCGGACTCCGGCGGGAGCGCGCGCATCAGATCGCCGCCGGCATCGGGCTGTCCCGCGACCCCCTGCAGATCGCTGTCGTGCGCTCCACTCCCGACGCGGTGGCCGATCTGACCGTCCGGATCGGTTCGGCCCTCCCGGATGCCGTCCTGCGGCAGCGCAATTCGGACATCGAGATCGCGCACCCCGAGTCCTCCGGGCTTGCGGACCTGCTGTCCGGTGTCGCGGAGGGATGCGCGATCGGGATCGGCGCGCTGGTTCCCGTGGACGCGCTGGCCGTGTCGGCGATGCAGGCGCGGTCCCTCGTCGCGGTCAGTGCCCGGCTGGGCCGCGTCGTCGACACCAAGGAGGGGGAGACCGTCCAGTTGCTGCTGCGCCTCGGCTCGGCCGACGTGCTCAGCGGCTTCTCGACCGCCGTCCTCGCACCCCTCGATCAGCTCGAGCCGCGCGAACGCGTCGAACTCCAGCGAACACTCGAGGAATGGCTGCGCGCCAACGGGGCATGGGACCCCGCGGCGGCCGCCCTCTCCGTGCACCGCAACACCGTCCGGAACCGGATCGACAAGATCGCGGCGCTGACCGGACGGAACCTCGACCAGGCCGACGATCGCATGGAGTTGTGGCTGGCACTCAAGGCCAGGGCGGTGACGCCGTCGACGGACGAACCCGACTGACGCTCACGCCCGGACCAGGATCTTCACCGCCGTGTCGTTGTGCTCGATCAACGTGGTGAGTCCCTCGGAGACCAGATTGTCGAGTTCGATCCGGCCCGTGATGAACGGGGCCAGGTCGATCACCCCGCTGCGGACCATCTCGATCACCGCCTCGTGGTCGCGGACGTAGGCGATGGTGCCGCGCAGGTCGATCTCCTTGAGGACGAGTTTCTGCATGTCGACCGTCGCGGGCTTGCCCCAGATCGACACGTTCACCACCACGGCCGCGGGTCGGACGGCGTCGAGGATGGTGTCGAGGACGGCATTCACCCCCGCGCACTCGAACCCGAGATCGGCGCCGACACCGCCGGTCAGCTCGAGCACCCGGGCCTTCACGTCCTCCGACGACGGGTCGATCACGTGATCGGCGACCCCGCTGGACAGCGCCTTCTGCTTCCGGGCGTCGCTGAGTTCGGTGACGATCGTGGTGACACCCAGACCCTTCAGGACCGCGGCGACCAGGAGTCCGATCGGTCCGGCACCGCCGACCAGCGCGACGTCGCCGGCCTCGGCCCCGCTGCGGACGACCGCATGATGCGAGACGCTGAGCGGTTCGATCAGAGCCGCCTCGTCGAGCGGGATATCGCCGATCTTGTGCACCCACCGGCGGTCGACCACCACCTTCTCACTGAGTCCGCCTCCGCCACCGGCCAATCCGATGAACCCCATCTTCGTACACAGGTGATAGTTGCCCGCCGTGCAGGACGCGCACTCGTTGCACACGAAGTACGGCTCCACCACCACGTTGTCGCCCACCGCGACATCGGTGACGCCCTCACCGACCTCCTCCACCGTCCCGGAGAACTCGTGGCCCATCGTCACCGGCGCGTTCTCGTGCGACAGCGGATGCGGATGTCCCGGCGGGGATATGAAGATCGGGCCCTCCAGGTACTCGTGCAGGTCGGTGCCGCAGATGCCGCACCACCCGACCCGGAGTTTCACGGCGCCGGGCCGCACGTCCGGTTCGGGGATGTCGTCGATCCGGATGTCGCGTCGTCCGTGGAAGCGCGCTGCTCTCATGAATCCGCCCTCACCTCGTTGTGAACCTGCTGATGGGCCGAACGGTACGACGCCGGTACGGGGCCGGGAAGGGTTGCAGTGCGTTGCAATCCGACGACGACTGTGTGACGTTCACCGGCGGATAGCTGGTTTGGCCGGATCCGCGGGTATCTTCGAAGGGAAAGACTGGTTCGATCTGGGGGAGTGAGGCATGGCACGCATACGCACGGCGGCTGAAGCTGAAATCAATGCCGCCGAGCAGATGCAGAAGCTCGGTTACGGCGACGCGACAGCGCTACTCGGCGGCACGGACGGCGGCATCGACGTCTACTCGTCGCGCGCGTACGCGCAGGTGAAGTGGCGCGGCGGCAGCGCGGGCAAATCCGATCTCGCGAACCTCTACGGCACCCGCGGAACCAGCCACGCCCGGAAGCTCCTGTATTTCTCCGGCCCCGGATACACCGACGAGGCCGTCGACTACGCGGACACCGTCGGCATCGCCCTGTTCCGGTGCGAACCCGACGGCGAAACCCCGCCGGTCGGCGCCCACGCCCCGAAACTGGTGGCCGCTGCGCGTAACTCGACGGTTGCGGTGGCCCCGTCCCCGCCGCCGCCACCCGTGCCCGAGTCGCCGGCGCGCATCGTCGCCCGCAACACATGGGCGATGATCGCGGGCTTCTTCGGCGCGCACTGGCAACTCCTCGGCGCCGTCGTCTGCACGATCGTCCTCATGATCGCCCCCTTCGGTGAAGGGAACGTCGGGCTCCGCGTGTTCGCGACGATCCTCGCCGTCGTCGGCGCGCCGGTGTTCTGGCTCCTCTTCGTCCAGCACCGGAGCGCGTCGCACAGATAGTTCGATCCGTAACGATCTCGCTCGCGCCGACGACAGCCAGCGTGACTGTCGACATTCGAGTGGAATCGCGGAGATGAATATGGGCTTGATGAACGGCCTGATGGGTAATGCGGGAAAGATCGACCCGGCTGCGGCGCAGGCGGAGTACTCGCGACTTCTCGGAAACGGTGAGCAGGTCCACGCCGCGTATCTGCTGGTTCGCGATGCCTTCCTGTTCACCAACCGGCGACTCATTCTCGTCGACAAGCAGGGGATCACGGGAAAGAAGATCGAATACCACAGCGTGCTGTACAAATCGATCACGCATTTCGCGGTGGAGACCGCCGGGAACTTCGATCTCGACGCCGAACTGAAGATCTGGATCTCCGGCAATCCGATTCCGCTGCAGAAGCGGTTCTCGAAGTCGGTGGATATCTACGAGGTGCAGGCGATTCTGTCGCATTTCGTCGCCGGGTAGCGCCCGACCCCTGAATACGACAACACCACCGCCGGAACGTATCGGCGGTGGTGTTCTCGTTGCGGATTCGGGAGGCGAGTCAGTTCGCGGTCGGCAGCGACTTCAGCGATGTGACGGTGGCGACGCAGGCCCGCGCGGCCTCGGCGCCCTTCTTGACGAAATGCTCGCCGAAGTAGGTGAGGTGCTCGTCGTGCTCGTGGAAGTGGTGCGGGGTCAGCACAACCGAGAACACCGGCACGTCCGTGTCGAGTTGCACCCGCATGAGGCCGTCGATCACCGCGGTCGCGACGAACTCGTGCCGGTAGATGCCGCCGTCGACGACGAGCGCGGCCGCGACAACGGCGTCGTAACGCCCCGTAAGGGCGAGGCGGCGTGCGTGCAGCGGGATCTCGAACGCGCCCGGCACCTCGAAGAAGTCCAGATCGTCCTTCGAATAGCCCAGCGTGGTCACCTCGTCGGTGAAGCCGTCGCGTGCGCGGTCGACGATGTTGCGGTGCCACGTGGCCTGGATGAACGCGATTCGTCCCTGACTCTCACTCATGGTCTGAAACTACTGCACCGGTACTAGCGGTGTGAACGGGGCAGTGCCGTCGACCGGCCCCACCCGGAGTCGTCGGTGAGGTGCTCGAGCAGCGGCTGAATCCGGTACGGCAGCGGGCTCGTCAGCGCGATGGTGGTCGTCGAATGCGTGATGCCGGGCAGGTTCGCGATCTTCTCCAGCAACTTCTGCAGTTCCGCGTGCGTGGACGTGGCCACCCGCACCAGCAGGTCCTCCCGGCCGGTGGTCGCGTGGATCTCGATGACCTCCGGCAGGTCGACGAGACGGTTGCCGACGGCGGTCAGCTTGCCCTGTTCGAGTTCCAGTCCGACGAACGCCTGGATGGGAATGCCGACCTCGGCGAGGTCGAGGTTGGGGCGGAAGCCGGTGAGCAGCCCGCTGGTCTCCATGCGCTTCATCCGGGACTGCACGGTGTTGCGGGCGACGCCCAGCGAGTTGGCGAGTTCGGCCACGCTCATGCGTGAGTCCTGGCCGAGCAGTCCGAGCAACTGCACGTCGAGCTTGTCGATGCTGAGCACTTTGGGTACCTCCGGGAAGTGACCACCGTCACCTGTTGCGTGAACTGATCAGTTGATCCGATTTGCGTTGACCAAATCATAGAGCAGATACAGGATCAAGCTCACGAAATGCTCAACGCGACGGATCGGGAATCGCAATGACTCAGCTAGACGACGCTCGTACCAGTGCAGCATCCTTTGATCTCGCCGACCGATACCGGGCCGACTCGGGTCCGGTGTTGATGACCGGTGTCCAGGCCATCGCCCGCCAGCTGGTGGAGCAGCACGAACGCGACCGCCGCGCGGGCCTGAACGTCGCGACGTTCGTCTCCGGCTACCAGGGCAGCCCCCTCGCCGGCCTCGACCGCACCATCGCCGCCATCCCCACGCTGAGCACCGACCACGACGTGAAGTTCGTGCCCGGCATGAACGAGGAACTCGCCGCGACGTCCGTCTGGGGCAGCCAGGTGGACCTCCCGCAGGGCGAGCGCACGCACGACGGCGTCGTCGGCGTCTGGTACGGCAAGGGTCCCGGCCTCGACCGCGCCAGCGACTCCATCCGGCACGCCGCGATGTACGGCGCCAATGCGCGCGGCGGCGTCCTCGTCCTCGTCGGCGACGACCCCAACGCCAAGTCCTCCACCATCCCCTGCGCCAGCGAACGGTCCATGGCCGCGATGGGCATGCCCGTCTTCTTCCCGCGCAACGCCGAGGAGGTCATCACGTTCGGCCTCTACGGGGTGGCGCTGTCGCGGATCTCCGGCTGCTGGTCGGGCATGAAGATCGTCGCCGACGTCGCCGACGGACTCTGGACCCTCGACCGCGACTTCGCCGACCTCGACATCGTGCTCCCCGAGATCGAGTGGAACGGCAAGCCGTGGTCGTACCGGCAGCGCGTGCTCGCGTCCCCGCCCGACAGCGTCTACGCCGAGGCCGACCTCTACGGCCCGCGCTGGGCGATGGTCGAGGCGTTCAACGCCGCCAACGACATCGACGCGATCGAGGTCAACCCGCGCACCGCGTGGCTGGGCATCGCCGCCGTCGGCACCGCCTACGACTCGCTGCGCCAGGCCCTGCTCGACCTCGGGCTCGGCGACTCCCAGCTCGAGGACGCCGGCATCCGCATCCTGCGGGTCGGCATGCCCTACCCGCTGGGCGCCGACAAGGTTCGCGAACTCGCCGACGGCGTCGAGCAGGTCCTCGTCGTCGAGGAGAAGATGCCGTTCGTCGAGTCGCAGCTCAAGGACATCCTGTACGGCGGCGCCAGTGCACCCGCCGTGCTGGGGAAGAAGAACGCGCAGGGCGAGAACCTGATCCCCGTCGACGGCGAACTGACCGCCGCCCGGCTCACCGGACCGCTGCGTCGTGTCCTGAAGGACCGGGTCGCGCTGACCCCGGCCCCGCCGCCGCGCCTCGAGCTGACCGTCCTCCCGACGTCGCGCACCCCGTACTTCTGCTCCGGCTGCCCGCACAACCGCTCCACCGCGGTGCCCGAGGGATCGATCGCGGGCGGCGGCATCGGCTGCCACACCCTGGTCACCATGTCCGGCCGCACCGACAGCGCCGTCACCATGCTCACCCAGATGGGCGGCGAGGGTGCGCAGTGGATCGGGCAGGCCCCGTTCAGCGACGTCAAGCACATGTTCCAGAACGTCGGCGACGGCACCTACTTCCACTCCGGCCAACTCGCCGTGCAGGCGTGCGTCGCGGCCGGCGTCAACATCACGTACAAGGTGCTGTACAACTCCGCCGTCGCGATGACCGGCGCCCAGGACGCCGAGGCCGGGCTGACCGTGCCGCAGCTGACCCACAAGCTGGCGTCCGAGGGCGTCAAGCAGATCATCGTCTGCGCCGAGGACCCGAAGCGGCACAAGGGCGCCCACTTCGCCGCCAACACGCTGCTGTGGGACCGCACCCGGCTCGACGAGGCGCAGCGCGTCCTGCGCGACATCGAAGGCGTCACCGTCCTCATCTTCGATCAGCAGTGCGCCGCCGAGGCCCGCCGCAAGCGCAAGCGCGGCAAGCTGCCGGCCCGCCGCACCCGCGTCGTCATCAACGAGGCCGTCTGCGAGGGCTGCGGCGACTGCGGCGTCAAGTCGAACTGCCTGTCCGTGCAGCCCGTCGACACCGAGTTCGGCCGCAAGACCAAGATCGACCAGACCAGCTGCAACACCGACTACTCCTGCCTCGAGGGCGACTGCCCGTCGTTCGTGACGGTCGAACTGCCCGAGGAGGGCGCGCCGAAGACGTTGCGCGAGATCCCGGTTCCGCCGGAGGTCGGCGACCCCGATCCCGCCGTGTGGACCGGAACCCACAACCTGTTCATGGCCGGTGTCGGTGGTACCGGCATCGTCACCGTCAACCAGGTGCTGGGCATGGCCGCGCTGCGTGCCGGGCTGCACGTCGAGGGACTCGACCAGACCGGCCTCAGCCAGAAGGCCGGGCCCGTCACGTCGCACCTGCGGCTCAGCGACCAGACGACTCGGTCGGGAAGCTCGGCGCCGTCCAACCGGATCAGCCCCGCCACCGCCGACTGCGTCCTCGCGTTCGACCTGCTGACCGCCGCCGACGCCAAGTACGCCGGGTTCGGCAGCTCCGACCGCACCATCACCGTCGCGTCGACGAGCCAGACCCCGACCGGCGACATGGTCTACGACCCCGCCGTCCGCTACCCGGACGAGGACAAGCTGCTCGAGCGTCTCGACGTCTCGGCCCGCGAACTCACCGCGATCGACGGGCTCGCCGCCGCCACCGCGCTGTTCGGCAGCACCGCCGCCGCAAACTTCCTGCTGGTCGGCGCCGCCTACCAGGCCGGCGGACTGCCCGTCCCCGCCCGGTTCATCGAGGAAGCCCTCGAGATCAACGGGGTGGCCGTCGAGTCCAACAAGGCCGCGTTCCACTGGGGACGCGTCGCCGTCGCCGACCGGGAAGCCTTCCTCGCCGCCACCAGCTCGGCCGCCGTGCCGCAGCGCAGCGACACCGTCGTCCCGTTCCACCTGTTCGCCGGGTCCACCCTGGGCGGCACGACCCGCGAGCTCACCGAACGCCGCGCCGCGAACCTCGTCGCCTTCCAGGGTGACCGCGTCGCCGCCCGCTACATCGCCCTGGTGCAGCAGGCGTGGAACGCCGAGCGTGAGCTGGGCGACCGGACCGAGTTCAGCGAGGCCGTCGCCGCCGGGCTGCACAAGCTCACCGCCTACAAGGACGAGTACGAAGTGGCCCGGATGCTCACCGACCAGGCCTTCCTCGACGCGGCCGCCGGTGAGGTCCCCGGCGCGGGGAAGCTCACCTACAAGCTGCACCCGCCGGTCCTCAAGGCCATGGGCCGCAAGACCAAGATCGGATTCGGCCCCCGCTCCCACGTCGCGCTCAAGACCCTCGCCAAGGCGAAGTTCCTGCGCGGCACCGCGTTCGACCCGTTCGGCTACGCCAAGGTCCGTCGTCTCGAGCGTCAACTGCTCGCGCACTACGAGGCCACGGTCGCCGGCCTGATCGCCGACCTCACCGCCGACACGTACGACACCGCCACGCTGATCGCCGCGACTCCCGACCTCGTCCGGGGCTACGAGGACGTCAAGTTGCGCAACGTCACCGTCTACCTCCAGCGTCTCGCCGAACTCGGCGTCGACACCTCCACCATCACCATCGCCACCCCTTCGGAAAGGTCCTGAGAAGACATGACTCTCACCGCGGAACGTCACGCCACCGCACCGCTCCAGAACGCCGGAGTGTTCGAACGGACCGATTTCCCCACCGACACCGCGCACGAGCAGGTGACGTTCTTCCAGGACCCCGCCACCGGACTCAAGGCGATCGTCGCGATCCACGACACCACCCTCGGACCGGCGCTCGGCGGCACCCGGTTCTACCCCTACGCCGACGAGGCCGCCGCCCTCAAGGACGTCCTACGGCTGTCGCGGGGCATGACCTACAAGTCGGCGATCGCCGGAGTCGACCTCGGCGGCGGCAAGGCTGTCATCATCGGCGACCCGGCCACCGGAAAGTCGGAGGCGCTGCTCGAGGCGTACGCCCGCTTCGTCCAGACGCTCGGCGGGCGCTACATCACCGCCGGTGACGTGGGCACCAACTCCGACGACCTCGACGTGATGGGCCGCGCCACCGACTACGTCGTCGGACGCAACACCGCCGCCGGCGGATCCGGTGACAGCGCCCCGATGACCGCCCTCGGTGTCTTCCAGGGCATGCGCGCCGGCGCGCAGGAGAAGTGGGGCACTCCGAGCCTCGCCGGCCGCGTCGTCGGCGTCGAGGGTGTCGGGAAGGTCGGGTACCAGCTGATCAAGCTGCTGCTCGCCGACGGCGCATCGGTGGTCGCCACCGACGTCAACGCCGCCGCACTCGATCGCGTGGCCCGCGACTTCCCCGACGTCAAGATCGCCTCCAGCGTCATCGACCAGGGACTCGACGTCTACGCACCCTGCGCGATGGGCGCCACCCTCACCGACGAATCCGTCGCCGCGATCACCGCCCAGGTGATCTGCGGGGCCGCGAACAACCAGCTCGCCCACCCGATCGTCGAGCACGATCTCGGTGACCGCGGCATCACGTGGGTCCCCGACTACGTCGCCAACGGCGGCGGGCTCATCCAGGTCGCCGGCGAGCGGCTCGGCACGTCCGCCGACGACGTCCGCGCACAGGTCGAGAAGATCTTCGCCACCGTCGTGCAGATCCTCGACGTCGCGAAGCGGGACGGCATCCTCGCCGGCGCCGCAGCCGACGCCGTCGCCGAGGCCCGGATCGCGGCAGCGAAGTAGGCGGCTCCGCCGCCCGTGAGTGGTTAACGAGTCCCTGCACTCGTTAACCACTCACGGGCCGTATGCCTAGGCCGTCAGCCGCCGGTGCAGCTCCCAGGCATTGCGCTCCACGCGGTTGGATTCGAGCATCCCGTCGGCGCGAACGTTCCACACGGCGGTGCCGATCAGGTGGATGGGCTGCCCATCGGGTTCGGTGCCCATGAATCCGCGATTGCGGCCAGTCATCTCCCACAGCGACGCGACGCGGGAGCCGTCCGCGTTCTGGAACGTTTCGACGGGGATGAACTCCAGATCCTCGACGGTGGACTGGAACTTCAGCACCCATTCCTTGAAATGGGCCCGGCCGCGGATCGTCTCTCCGCCGCTGACGATGACGAAGTTTTCGACCACGAGCTCGTCGATCGCGTGGGGGTCCTGGGGTGACTGCCACACCCGGGCCCAGAAATTCTCGACTGCGTGAACTCCGTGTTGATGGGACATGCGTTCTTGCCTCTCTCTGGCTTGGAATTTCCAAGTTAGCATGGGTATGACGAGGTCAGGCCGTCGTTTTCTCACGATGTGGCCGGCTTCGTCAGTCGCCCGCGGGCGCCGGTTCTCCCCGCTGCACGTGCAGAGTCGATGCGGACACGCGTCGGCCGTCGTCGGTGACGAAGGCCAGGGACACGGCCTCGCCGGTGGTCTCGTCCGAGTATTCGGGGGAGGTGCTCCCCGGACGCGGCAGGTGGTCACGACCGAACTGGCCCAGCGCCCCGATCACGACATGCAACTCCCTGCCCTTCTCGGTCAGCACATACTCCTGACGTTCCCGCGACCCCACCTGGCGGTACGCGCGGCGCTCGAGTATGCCTTCGTCGACGAGCAACGCCAGCCGGGCGGTGAGCACATCGGACGCCACACCGAGACTGCGCGTGAACTCCGAGAATCGGCTGTGACCCCAGAAGGCGTCACGGACGATGAGCAGCGTCCACCGGTCGCCCAGGACCTCGAGCGCACGCGCGATGGAACAGCGGGCAGGCGTGGCCGGGGACGGGCTCATACGACGAGAATAGTCGCGCCAGGCTTGGCGGGTCCAAGTCAGCGGCTGCGCCGCCCGTGCGCGGCGAACGAGTGCAGAGACTCGCTAACCACGCACGGGCGCGGAGCGCGTCACGCCCGCATCCCGATGATGACGGCGTCGAGGAACTCGTCCGCGATCTCCTCGGGCGTTTCCGCGCCCAAGGGGGTGATCCACAGGTAGCTGTAGTTGAACATGCCCAGCAGGCCCTTCACCATCAGCCGCGGGAGTACGCGGAAATGCCCGTCGCGAATGCCCTGTTCCAACGCGTTCCGCCAATGGGATTCGTAGCGTTCACGTTCGACGATGATGCGATCACGACGCTCGTCCGTCAGCGCGTGGTACTCGCGGAAGAAGACGGTCCACTCCGCGCGGTGTTCGGCGATGTTGCGCATCAGCGCCCGGGCGAGGCCGCGCAGTCGCTTCTCCGGATCGGCCTCGGACAGCGCGAGTTCGTCAGCGACCGTGTTCATCTGGGCGAGTTGCCTGCTGCTGATCTCGTAGAGGATGGCCTCCTTGCTGCCGATGTAGTGGTACAGCGCCCCGCGACCGAGCCCGACCGCCGTGCCCAGGTCGGCGATGCCGGTGCCGTGATACCCCGATTTCGCGAACAATTCGGCGGCCACCTGCAGGACTCGGTCCCGGTTGGCGTCGTACTTGTCGCTCATCGAAGGGCCCCTTTGTCTCCCGGCGGTCGAAGCTGTGAGTCTAGACGCCCCGGATCACGGGTTCGGCGCGCCCAGGGGCAGGCCGAGGCGGACGGCCGTCGACTTCCGCGTGACGACGACGGCGCAGGCACCGTCGGCCCGGGCGTCCTGAGCCTCCCGCGTGATGTCGTACCCGGGATTTCCGGCCTCGGTCAGCGCCCCCATCGACAACCCGGTGAAGGCATCGCGGAGGCCGTCGAACGCGAGGTGATCGATCAGGACCGCGTCGCCGTACCGGTGCCCACGACGACCGTCCCGGAGCAGGTGCGGTGCGATGCTCATCGATTCCCGACAGCGATCCCATGAAGCGTCCGAACGGGGTTCGTGCACCCGCCACGAGGACGGTGGGGTCTGAGTTCGGCGGATGGCGGGGTCAGGGTCGACGCGAGGTCTCGAATGCGTCGGAGAACGCGTACCCGTCGAGCAGTCGTCCCGCCGCCACCAGGTACTGGATCGTCGGCGTGCCCTCCTCGAGCCAGTTGAGGCGGGCGTCCCGGTACAGGCGCTCGATCGGATGCGCACGCGTGTAGCCGATGCCGCCGTGGACGAGCAGCGCCCGGTCGGTCACCCGGCCGACCACCTCGAGGCCGAACAGCTTGCACATACTGGCCTCGGCCGGAATCCGTTCGCCCGCATCCCACTTCCTCGCCGCGTCCGCCAAGATGCCGCGCAGGGCGTAGACGTCGGTGGCCATCTCCGCCAGGTAGCGCTGCACCGCCTGCCGCGTGCCGATCGGCTTGCCGAACGTGACGCGGCTCTTCGCGTGGACGATCGACAGTTCGAGGGCGCGTTCGGAAGTGCCGAGCGAACTTGCCGCGATGAAGACCCGGCTGATCTCCAGGGCGCGTTCGAGATGCTCGTTGCCCTGCCCCTCGGCGCCGACGAGTGCGGTGGCGGGAACCCGGACGGAGTCGAGGGTGACGCGTCCGTGCTCGGTGCCCTTGCAGCCCATCGTCTCGGGCAGTGCCGCGATCGACAGTCCGTCGGTGTCGCGGGGAACGAGGAACGCGGAGACTTCGCGGTCGGTCGTCTTCGCGAACACGATGAAGTGAGACGCGATGTCCGAGTTGGTGATCAACCACTTTTCGCCGGTGATGACGTAGTCGTCGCCGTCCCGTGTCGCGGTCGAGCCGAGGTCGGCTCCGGTTCCGAATCCCGGCTCCGTGAGCGCGAACGCGACCGAATTCCGGCCCGTCGCCGCGCCCGGAAGCACCGCCGCCTTCTGCTGCTCGTTCCCGATTTCGGAGAGCGCGTGGGCGAACGAGTTGTGCACGTGCACGATGACCCGCAGGCCGCCCTGCACCTTGGCGAACTCGGCGATGATCGGCAGGTACTGGACGATCGAGAGTCCGCTGCCGCCGTACTCGCGGGGGACCAGCAAGCCGAGCGCGCCGATCCGGGTGAGGATCGGCATGACGATGTCGTGCGGAACCTGCTCGTCGTCCTCGATCCGCTGTTCCAGCGGATCGAGTTCGGACCAGATCGCCTCGAAGATGCGGTCCCGGAGGGTCAGGTACTCCGACTCCGGAATTCCGGCCGAATGCGTGAGTGTCGCGGTCATGGTGTTGCTTCCCTTCGTTGGTGGTCACAGTCGTGGTGTGTCACAGCGCCCAGCCTCCGTCGATGGTGAGAACGGAGCCGGTGCAGAACGTGGCGTCTTCGCTGAGGAAGACTGCGGCCTTGGCGATTTCGTCGACGGTGCCGAATCGGCCCAGGACGGTGTCCTGTTCGATGCGCCTGCGCGCGGATGCGGGCACCGCGTCGGTCATGTCGGTGGCGACGAAGCCGGGGGCCAGGATGTTGACCCGGATGCCGTCACGGGCGACCTCCTTCGCGAGCGATCGTCCGAAGCCGACCATCGCCGATTTCGCGCTCGCGTAGGCGGTGTCGCCGGGGTGACCGATCACGCCGACGACCGACGACACCAGAACGATGCTCGGTGACGTGCCGTTCGCGAGGTGGGGTAGCGCGGCCCGGGCGAGGGCGACGCTGCCGCGCAGGTTCGTCTCGATCACGCCCCACCAGGCGTCCGGGTCCGTCGCGGTGAGCCGTCCGCCCGACCACTGACCCGCATTCAGGATCAGCGAATCGAGGCGTCCCCAATGAGAGACGACGCGCTCCACCGCGGAGGCCGCCGTGGTGTCGTCGTGTAGGTCGAAGTGGATCGGCAGTACCTGTTCCGGGGCGTTCGCGGTGAGCTTCTCGGCTTCGTCACGGCCGGTTCGGTACGTGCAACCCACCCGGCAGCCGCGCTGGGTCAGGCCGATGGTGACGGCGGCCCCGATGCCGCGGGAGCCGCCGGACACCAGTGCGACGCGGAGATCCTCGTTGTCGTTCTCGTTCATGTTCAGAAATGTACTGACCGATACAAAAATAGTCCAGGGCTGTCGAAAAGAACGCTGTAAACGCACATAATGATCGATAAATGGGCGTGCACCGAAGTTGGATCAATCGGTACAAAAATGATTGCGGTCGACGCGGCGGCTGTGCTAAACCTGTGACTGCGGCCACACGGGGCGACGTCGCGGACACGAGGTCCGATCGGCGAACTCCCCGGGCGAGGCCCGACCGCTCGATCACAACCTTGGTGGCACCGGGCCGACAGGCAACCGCACCGCCCCACATCAGCAGCGATGGGAGATTCGATATGAGAGTCATCGACGACCTGGAGGTCACCAGGGTCGAACCCCGGAAGGTCGCGTTCGCGTCCTTCGTCGGAACCGCGATCGAGTGGTACGACTTCTTCATCTTCGGGACCGCGGCCGCCCTGATCTTCGGGAAGGCGTTCTTTCCGTCGCTCAGTCCGCTGTCGGGAACGCTCGCCGCGTTCGCGACGTTCGGCGTCGCGTTCGTGTCCCGCCCCGCCGGCGCCATCGTCTTCGGGCACTTCGGAGACCGCATCGGCCGCAAGAAGATGCTGGTGTTCTCCCTGGTGCTGATGGGGTCGTCGACCGTCGCCATCGGTCTGATCCCCACCTACGGCGCCATCGGTCTCGCGGCGCCCGTGCTGCTCGTCCTCGCGCGCCTTGCCCAGGGCTTCGCGGTCGGCGGAGAATGGGGCGGCGCGGTACTGATGGCGGTCGAACACGCACCGCGCGAGAAACGCGCATTTTACGGCAGCTGGCCGCAAGCCGGCGTTCCCGCCGGACTCGTGCTCGCCACGCTCGCGTTTCTCCTCGTCGAGCAGCTTCCGGAGGACCAGGTGCAGGCGTGGGGTTGGCGGCTTCCGTTCCTGGCCAGTGCAGGGTTGGTCGCGGTCGGCATGTACGTGCGGCTGAAGGTCGTCGAATCGCCGGAGTTTGAGAACGTCAAGCGCGACAAGAAGATTGCCGACTTCCCGATCCTCGCGGTGCTGCGGGGCGAGAAGCGCGCACTCGGCGTCGGGATACTCACCCAGGCCGCCTCGCTCGTGCCCTTCTACCTCGTCACCGTCTTCGTGCTGTCGTACGGCCCGAAGGAACTCGGCATCTCGCGGCAGACGATTCTGCTCAGCATCCTCGTCGCGTGCGTCCTCGACATCGTGTCCGTGCCCTACGCGTCGATGATCGCGGACCGGATCGGGACTCGGAAGATGCTGATCTACGGCTCCGTCTACATGGCCGCGATCGCGTACCCGTTCTTCTGGCTGCTCTCCACCGGCACGGGTGCCGCGGTGCTGCTTTCGATGATTCTGATCATCACCATCGGCCACGCCGTCACCTACTCCGCGGTCGCTGGATACGTCACCGGTCTGTTCCCTGTCGAGATCCGGTACACGGGCGCGTCCGTCGCCTATCAGTTCGGCGGCGTCGTGTTCAGCGCGCCGGCACCGTTCATCGCGGTGGCGATCACGGCCGAGACGGACGGTGCGTGGGCACTGGCCGCATACATCGCCGCGGCGTGCGCGATCACCGTCCTCGTTCTGACCCTGACGAAAACTGCAAAGGTGAACCACTGATGTCTCTCGACGGACCCGCGTCGCCCGCACTCGCCGCTGCATGGCAGGACATCGAATCCCTGCTGGACCGCGACCCGTACGGCGGCGACTTCAACACGGCACACGAGATCTGCACCCGCTACACCGCCGACCCGAATCGGGTGGCGCTGACCGTCCGGCACGAAGACGGGTCGGCCGACCGCTGGACGTACTTCGAACTAGACCGTCTCGCCGCCAAGGCGGCACGGGTGTTCGCCCGCGCGGGCCTGAAGCGGGGAGACCGCGTCGGCGGACTGCTGTCCCGGCAGGTCGAGAGTTGGATCACCGCGCTGGCGGTGTGGCGATCCGGGCTGGTGTACGTGCCGTTGTTCGGCGGCTTCGCCCCGGACGCGATCGGTCTTCGGCTCGACGCGGCAGGAGTCCGCGCGATCGTGGTCGATCAGCGGTACCGGCCGGCGCTCGCGGAGGCGCAGGCGACCCACGGACTCGACCCGGCCGTGTTCGTCGTCGGCGACGGCGCCGCAGGCGGAACCGACAAGTCGTTCTGGACCGAGGTCGACCTGGCCGCCGCCGACGGTCCGCTCTTGAAGACCGCACTCAGCGACACCGCCACCCTGCTGTTCACCAGCGGAACATCCGGAACACCGAAGGCGTGCACCATGACCCACGCCACGTTCGTCTCGGTCATGCCCTACGCGAAGACCGTTCTCGGGGCCACCCGCGACAGCGTCGTCTTCTCCACCTCGGACCCGGCGTGGGCGTTCGGGCTGTTCAGCACGGGCGCCGCCGTCATGGCGCTGGGCGTGCCGCGGGTCATGTACTCGGGCAAGTTCGTCCCCGAGGCCTGGCATCGCGTCATCCGGGAAGAGAAGGCGACGATCCTCACCACCGCGCCCGCCGCACTGCGGCGTCTGACGGCGACGTTCGCGCAGGAAGGGGTACCGGCGTCGCTCCGCACAGTCGCCGCTGCCGGTGAACCGCTGACCGCAGCGGTCGCCGCAGACTGGGCAGGCACCGGTGCACCCGCCGTGCGCAACGGATACGGACTGTCCGAGGTCGGCATGCTGCTCGGCGACACCCAGGGCACCGAAACGCGGCCCGTTCCCGGCTGGATGTCCGCCGGGATCCCGGGTTTCGACACCTTCCTCGCCGACCGGGACGGCGAACCGGTGGCCGAGGGCCTGCCGGGATTGATCGCGGTACGGCAGCCCCGCCACCAGATGTCCAGCGGGTACGAGAACGCCCCCGAACTGTGGGCCGCCCGCCGGCGCGGTGACGTGTTCCTCACCGAGGACCGCGCCATCACAGACTCGGAAGGGCGGTGGCAGATACTGGGCCGGGACGACGACATGATCATCGCGTCGGGACACAACATCAGCCCGGTGGAGGTCGAGAACGCGCTGCTGCAGCACCCGGCGGTCGCGGACGCGGCGGCAGTCGCGTACGAAGATCCGGTCAGCGGCGGAGTGGTCCGGGCGGTCGTCGTCCGCGCGGACACCTCGGGTGACGACAGCGACCTCGTCACGCAACTGAAGCAACTCGTCGCGCAGCGCGTCGGGCCATATGCGGCGCCGAAGGTCGTCGACTTCCGGCCCGACCTCCCACGCACCGAAGTCGGCAAGCTCCGCCGGGCGGCGGTCCGCGCACTCCCGTAGGGCGGCTCCGCCGCCCGTGAGTGGTTAAGGAGTCCCTGCACTCGTTAACCACTCACGGGCCGTAGGCCTAGGCTCTCCCTCATGGAAACCGAGTTCGTCCGCTGGACCGAGGACGGCACCGAGCATTCGGCGGTGTGGCGGTCCACCAGCGGGGCGGCGCCCCCGAAGAAGATCAGGGTCGCCGACGACTCGATGACCGCCGACGAGGCCTACCGTCTGGCGTGCGAGGGGACGGCGCTGCTGTGGCGCGGCGATTTCCACAACGCCCGCCAGCTCGGCACGGCCGTCGCCGCCCGCACGGACCGCAAGGCCCGCAAGACGTCCACGGACCCGGCCACCGCGTTCCATCTGCACCGGCAGACGCAGTCGCGGCGGGCGGGCATCCTCGGGATGCTGCTGGTGCCGTTCGACGCCGACCAGACCGTGCCGCTGCGCCGCGCCCCCGACGTGCGGCAGGCGGTGCTCGCGGCGTACGGACCCACGGACCAGCCCACCGTCAGCAGCTTGCGTGATCTGCTCGGGGCGATCGGCGCCCACGAGTGGCAGAAGAAGGGCGTCGAGATCCCCGCCCTCGGTGCGCGCATTCACCCCGGCTACGGCGTGTTCTCACCGATTCGCGGCGAATACGTCGACCTCGTCGCCGACACCCCGCTCCCGTCGCTCGCGACGGCGTTCGACATCGGCACCGGCACCGGTGTGCTGGCGGCCGTCCTCGCGCACCGCGGTGTCGAGAAGGTGATCGCGACCGAACTCGACGCGAACGCGCTGGCATGCGCGCGAGCGAACCTGGACCGGCTCGGCTACGCCGATCGCGTGCAGGTGGTGGAAACGGATCTGTTCCCCGACGGCCGGGCGCCGCTGGTCGTGTGCAACCCGCCGTGGATCCCGGCCCGGCCCACCTCGTCCATCGAGTACGCGATCTACGACCCGGACAGCCGGATGCTCCGCGAATTCGTCACCGGACTGGCCGAGCACCTCGAACCCGGGGGAGAGGGCTGGCTCATCCTGTCCGACATCGCCGAGCACCTCGGACTGCGGACCCGCGAGGAATTGCTGACCATGATCGACGACGCCGGCCTCATCGTCCTCGGGCGGCGGGACGTGGCGCCCCGGCACGGCAAGGTCGCCGACCGCTCGGATGCGCTGCACGCAGCCCGCAAGCGGGAAGTGACGTCGCTGTGGCGGCTCGGCGCGAAGGACTGACGACCGCGACTGCGTGGTGTCCGGGCCGTACGACTCCGGCGTGTTGACCCGCGGCGTCGTCACGAGATCCGGACTCGTCCACAACGGTTCGCTCGTCACGCGATCGTAGGCGGCCGTCACCGAGCAGCACCGGAATCGTGGTGTCGGCGGGACGAACGACGGCCTCGGAGCCCAGCACCGTGCTGAGGATGCAGTCGCTGTGGACTCGGAAGGCCACGCCACCCTCGGTGGCCCGGGGGACTGCTGCACCTGTGGCTCTGGGGAACGACGATGGGCGCCTTGCGGATAGGCCGGCCATCGGGTGATGTCTCCAGTTTCCGAAGTGGCTCGTCAACGAACCCATTTCCACGGCTTGTCCCAGAGTCCGGGCGGCGGCACGAACGGTAGCTGGCCCAACTGTCCCGGCGGTGGGAAGAATGGCAGTTGGCCCAACTGTCCCGGCGGTGGGAAGAATGGCTGCTTCGCCGGTTGTCCGGGCGGAGGACCCAAGTCGGGTACCGAGATGCCGGGTATCGGCGGTGGCCACGGATCAGCATGTGCCGGAACGGCGCCGAGTCCCAGTGTGGTGAAGCCCAGCGCACCGGCGACCAGGACACGCGCCGCACTCGTTTTCAGATTCATCGTGACTCCTTCTGCGTCTGCTCGACCACTGGCTGTGGTGGGCAGACCACCGGTATGCACGCTTTCAGTGTGCGCCTGTGCGCATTTTTGTGGGTTACGGATGGGATTGTTGCGAAGTGGCGGCACCACCGCGCTTCAGGGGCCTCGGCCGACCGCGACACCGTCGACGGCTGCCGCTGCCTGGGTCGGGGGTGCCGGTCACCGCGGCCGGTGGTGTTACCGCTTGTGCGCCTTTGTGGTTGCTGCTGCTACCACAAAGGCGCACGGGCGCGGAGCGCCTACGGCTCCTCGGGGTTGTTGAACAGTCCCATCTGCTCGGGCCGCGGCTTGGTGTCGGGAGCGTTCTCGGGCGGCGGCAGTACGACGGTCCGGAGGGCGTTGCGCAGGGTGCGGACGACGCGCTCCCAGTGCTCCACCGACGCGTCGTCCGTGTCACGCAGACGGGACACCCACGCGGTGCCGGTGTCGAGGAGGGCGAGGATCCGGTCGCGGTCGTGACCGCACACGTCGGCGACGACGGCCGGATCGGTGTCGCCACCGCACCCGGGATCGAGATGGAACAGCGTCTGGAGTTCCTTCGGCAGATCGGTCGTCGACGTCCCGTTCCCGGTGTGGGGTGCTGACACCGGATCGGTGTCCTCGTCGGGGCCGGAGTCCCGGTTGAAGAACAGTTCGCCGCCGAACCGCGCCGCGAAGTCGCTGTCGACGGTGCGCAGGAAATCGGCGAACGACTTGCAGCTGTCCGTGAGGTGCTGCGGGACGAACGGGTTGCCCGACACCTCCAGGAACGCCGACAGACGGTCGTCGACAAGCACGAATTTGATCCGCGACCAGGTGCGGTTGAGGTCGGCGGTGACCTCGGCCGCCCGGGTGCGGTCGCTGATGTCGTGCACCAGCGGCGCGAACAGTTGCACGTCGACGGTATCGGCGAGCGGCCCGACGAACAGGATGGTGTTGCCCATCCGGATCGGGACGTCGCCGTCCGGGTCGCGCTCGGGCAGCAGCCCCAGCATCGGCACCAGCGAGAGCGTGATCAGCTCGTGCAGGTGCTCGACGTCCCGCGGGACCACGGCGGCCGCGGGGTCGAGTTGCGCGACCAGCGGCGGCCGCACCGCAACCGGGTCGAACGTGGCCTCGGGATCGGTGCTCGACGTCTCGGTACTCAGGAACGCGGGATGCGTGATTCCCCAGACGTCGCGGAACGCGGCCACCGCCATCGCGGCCAGCTGATCCGACCACGACAGCTTCTTGTCCACGTAGAACGCGGGGGAGCCGTCGTCGGGTTCGTCGTCCGGGCCGCGGGTCGGACGGTTCCAGCCCAGCTCGGTGAGGTACGTCTGCTCGGCCTCGGTCAGCGCGCGGTCGGGGTGCAGGTAATGGTTCGACGGCACCTCGCAGCGCACCGTGTCGCCGTCCCACACCACGAACTGGATGCACGGCATCAGCCCCTGGGATTCGTCGAGTTCCTCGAATCCCGATTCGAGCACCAGAAGGTCCTCGTCCTGCATCGCCGCCAGATAGTCCGCGAGGCGCCGCTGGAACTCCGCCCAGTCGCGGTTCACGCTCGAATCCAGATCGAAGTCCTGCATGTCTGCTCCGTCCGGGTCGGCCACAGGTCACCTACTTCCGCTGTATACGGTAGCGGCGATCGCCGACACCGCAGCGCAGGAGGGGGTGCGGGGCTCAGACGGGGTGACCGGCCGCGATCCGTCCGGTCAGCCGGGTGACCGCGTCGAGGAGGTCCCACGACGTGCCCGGTTCCACCGCCACCGCGGTGTCGCCCCACACGAGATATCTGCCGTCGCCGTCGATGTCACGCCACGCCAGACCGCCGACCGGGCGCGGTGAGTGCCGCGCGCCGCGGACGACGGTGACGACCCCCTGACCCGTAGACGGCCGGTCGAGGACGCGGGCGACCTCCGCCTGCCGATGCGCGGCGGCCGCCCGGTCGACCACGACGCCGCGACGCGTGCCCGCGTCGGTGTCGGGTAGCTGCGCGATCAGCTGCCTGCCGACGTCGTATGGTTCACAGCTGCGGATCACCACCTCGCCGCCCGGATGCTGCACCGCCGCGATCCCGTGCCCGCGCGCGAGCGCTCCGATCAGGCGGATCGGCGTGCCGCCCTCCGAACCGGAGATCTCGATCCGGAGGTCGGGTTCGGCGAGCACCAGCAGCGCCGACGCGAGCGGGTCGTGTTCCGGTCCGGAGAAGTCGGCGCGGATCCGGCGCTGCTCGGCCTCGTACTCGTCGGCGGTGGCCAGCGCGCTCGTGACCTTGAACGGATAGGGAACGCGGTCCTGGCCGGTCCGCGCCCACGACGCCGAGAACTGCGGACCGCTCAACACCCAGTGCCCCACGACTATTCGCCGATCACCGCGGGCGTGACGAGGGGCAGTTTCCCGACGAGTTCGCTTCCCTCGTCGATGCTTTCGAGGTAGGTCGGCGGTTTCTCCTCCTCGTCTTCGCGTGCGGCGGGCAGGGCCGGACTGCCGGGCCGTTCGGGGGCCGGCGCCCGGTGCGCGGCCACGATGCCGTGCGCGTACTGCGCCACCCCGCCGCCGACGGCCCCGGCCAGCGCCGCACCGGCGATCGAACCGGGAGCGGCCTGCGCGGCCTGGGGCTGGACCTCGTCACCCTCGCGGGGCTCGGAGTCCCCGCCGGGTTCGGATTCGGGTTCGGGTTCCGCCACCTGCTGATCGCTGGGTATGCCGTGCACGCCGTTCGGTCCGATGTCGAAGCCCAGCGGCTGCGCGTGGGCCGTTGCCGCAGCGTGGGTCGGGGCGAGACCGTCGGCGGGGAGTCGATCGTCGGCAACCCGATACGCCGACGCGTACAGGGTGTCCATGGCCGCCTTCGCGTCCTGTTCCGCGGTGTCGGCGTCGGCTTCCGCGGTCCAGTTGCCGGGTAGCACCCGGGTCCAGTCGGTCGGGTGGTCCCCGGGCGGGCCGACCGCGCCGCGTACCGCTTCGGCGCCGGCGCTCGCGTGCCGCAATGCGTCTCCCACGTCGGTGAACCGGCCGCCGATCTGCCCGGCCCGGGCGGCGTAGTCGTCGAGCGCCGACGCCACCGCGGTCGCCGACCGTCCGCGCCAGCCGGTGTCGACCGCGGCCCGGGTCGCGTCGTGGAACGCGGCCACGGACTCCTGAAATTTTCGTCCGAGGTCGTCCCAGGACGCGGCGACCGCCTCGGACTCGGCGGGTCTCAGGGCGTCGACAGCACGGCTGATGGCACGGTGATCCCAGGCGCCCGATCGAAAATTCTCCCCGGCATTCATCCCCGACCTCCACTGCTGGACACTCTCGGTCCCGGAGTGGACCCCCCAATCCGGCGGGAAGCCACCTTACCGACTGCCGGACGGGGCTTGTCACCGCTCCCGATCTCCGAAAGGCTCGGATCCATGCCTTCGTTCTCGCCCGCAGTGTCCGGAACGCGCACCCGGCGGTCGTCCGCCCTCGCGGTCGGGGCCACGTCGTTCGCGTTCCTCGTCACGATGATGGGAACGACACTTCCCACCCCGCTCTATTCCATCTATGCGCAGGAACTGGCGTTCAGCGCCCTCACCGTCACGATCCTGTTCGCCGTGTACGCGGTCGGGGTCGTGGTCGCGCTCGCCCTGTTCGGGCGGCTGTCCGACGACCTCGGACGGCGTCCGGTGCTCTTCATCGCCGTCGCCCTCGCGGCGGTGAGTGCCGTGCTGTTCTTGTTGCCGTCCACGCTTCCGGTGTTCGTGGTGGCCCGGGTGATCTCCGGGCTGTCCGCAGGCCTCATGACCGGCACGGGCACGGCCGCGGTGATCGATCTGTTCCCCCCCGACCGGAAGGCGGTCGGCGGAATGCTCGCGATCGGGGTGAACACCGGCGGACTCGGATTGGGCACGCTCAGCGCGGGGGTCCTCGCCGACCTCACCTCGAGTCCGCTGACCATTCCCTATGTGGTGAATCTCATGCTCGCTGTCCTCGCGGGCGCCGCGTTGTGGCTGTTCGCGCCTGCACCGGCCACCCGCCCGACGTGGCGCATCCGGCCCCGCCGCCTGCAGGTTCCGGCGTCGATCCGCGGCGCCTTCGTCACCGCCGTGCTCGCCGCCGGAACCGCGTTCGCGGTGACCGGTGTGCTCACCGCCGTGTCGGCGTTGTTCCTGACCGAATATTTGGGGTCGAGGAGCCACACCATGGCCGGTCTCGTCGTGTTCCTGACGTTTCTGTTCATGGCCTTCGGTCAGCTCCTCGCACGCCGGATGTCGACGGCCGCTGCGATGCTCGCCGGGTGCCTCGCGTTGATCCCCTCAGCCGGCCTGCTGGCGCTCGCGCTGGCGAACATCGTGCTCGCGCCGCTGCTCGCGTCCGCGGTGGTGCTCGGCGTCGCCGGGGGCCTGTGCCTCAATGCCTCGATCGCCACCACCGTCGAACGGGTCGAGCAGCCGTTCCGCGGCGGGGTGTCGTCGGCGTTCTTCGCCGGGATCTACGTGATGCTGGCCGTTCCCGCGGTCGGTGTCGGTGTGCTCGCGCGGTTCACCGACCTTCGGGCCGCCGGGATCGTCTTCAGCGCGCTGGTCGCCGCGCTGGGTGCCGGGGTGGCCGTCGCGCAACTGATCGCGCGCAGACGGGCCTGAGCGTCAGCCTCGTGGCCTGGTGGTGACCGGCGGGATCGTGATCACCGGACGGGTCGTCGTCGTGGTGGTGGTCGGCGCCAGTGTCGGCGCCACGGCGGCCTGCGGCGGAACGGTCGCCTCGGTCGTCGTGACGATCGGGGGCCGGGTCACCGGCGTGGTGACCGGGGCGAGGCTGATCGTCGGCGGAGGGGGAGGCGGAGGCGGCGCGAGCGTCGTCCGGACCGGCGGCGGGGGAGGCGGTGCGGAGGTCGTCGAGGACGCGGGCGGCGGCGCGGTGGTCACCGGCGCCGGTTCGGTGGGGAGCGTGACGACCCGCGGGGTGGTCAGCTCCGCCATCTGCCAGGTGGGGGTCGGCGGGACGAACACCTGGAACGTCGCCGGTTCCGCGCTGTACGGCCCCGCGGCCTGCAGACCTTCCGACGACAGCGGTGGTGGCACGACTGTCGGTCCGCGACTGCCGAACGCGCCGCCCGCGGCGCCGATCATCAGCCCGGAGACCGCTGAAACGGTGGCAATCGCAAGCGCCCCGATCGCTACAGTCCTGTCGTCCATGCTTTACCCGTCGTCGGCGTGCAAATGCGTCCACCATAGAGGGCGTTGCCCCCGGCTGGTGCACGTGTCCGCAATCGAGTTGCCCGGGAGGGGTTCGCTCGAAGGTTGCCGGGCGGCCGCCGGGGTTCGGCGCACGCTGACGAGAACCCTTGCCCGGACGAGGTCGCGAGCCGACGATCGAGCGGTGTCCATACCGCTCCGACCGGGGGTAACGATGTCTCTGCTCGACAGATTGTTCCGCCGCCGCCCGCTGTCCGCACGAGCCGGGGCGGCCGTCGCCGCGTCGGCGATGCTGTTCGCTTCGTGAGCGCACTCGAGATCGTCGCCGACGTCCTCGTCCTCGGCGGCGGACCCGCCGCCACCTGGGCGGCACTGTCCGCGGCCCGGGAGGGTGCCCGGGTGGTGCTCGCCGACAAGGGGTACTGCGGAACCAGCGGTCCCACCGCCTCGGGTGGTAACAACCTGTGGAACGTCCCGCCCGGCCCCGCCCGCGAACGGTCGGTGCAGGCCCGCTTCGAGGACGGCGGCCGGCTGTCCGAACCGGCCTGGATGTACCGGGTGCTCGAGGAGACCCACCGCCGGGTGGACGAACTGGCCGATTCCGGCTACCGGTTTCCGTCCGGCGACGACGGGCGGGAGGTGCGCACCAGCCTGCAGGGGCCCGAGTACATGCGCCGGATGCGCAGGCGGGCGCACCGGGCCGGGGTCACCATCCTCGATCACAGCCCCGCCCTGGAACTGCTCACCACCGGCGACGGCGTCGTGTCCGGCGCCGCCGGTCTGCAACGGCAGAACGGGTACGCGCCGTGGTCGGTGCGAGCCGGGGCCGTGGTCGTGGCCACCGGCGGCTGCGCGTTCCTGTCGGGAAGTTTCGGAACGAACGTCGACACCGGCGACGGACTCCTGATGGCCGCCGAGGTCGGGGCGTCGTTCTCCGGCATGGAATTCTCCACCGCCTACGCGTTGGCGCCCGCGTGGAGCGGGCACACCAAGGGCTTGATGATGCAGTTTGCCACCTACTACGACGCGGACGGCCAGCCGCTCGGGGCCGGCGGCTTCTCCGCACGCGGCGCCGCGATGGCGCACCTCGCCACCGGCCGCCCGGTGTACGCGCGGCTGGACCGGGCCCGGCCCGACATCCGCGCGGCCATGCGCACGTCTCAACCGAATTACTTTCTGCCGCTGGACAAGGCGGGCATCGACCCGTTCACGCAGAAGTACCCCGTGCGGGCGGTGCTGGAGGGAACGGTGCGCGGGACCGGAGGCATCCGGATCACCGGCACCGACTGTGCCAGTGACGTTCCCGGATTGTTCGCGGCCGGCGACGCCGCCACCCGCGAGTTGATCACCGGCGGCCGCAGCGGCGGCGGCAGCCACAACGGGGCCTGGGCGATCTCCTCGGGAACGTGGGCGGGCGCGGGTGCCGCCCGGTTCGCGCGGGGGCGTCCCGTCCCCGACGGAGTGCGCGGCGCGGGAACGGCCGGTCTGCGCGGCCCGTCCGCCCGGCGGCAGGCGTCGCGCGCCATCGTCGGACTGGTTCAGGAGCACACCCTCCCGCTGCGGCGCAGCTACCGGCGCAGCGCGGCGAGCCTGCAGGACAGCGTGACCGCGCTCGACGAAGCCTGGTCGGGTGCCGCCGATCTGCTCGGCGGTGCCGAACGGGAACTGCTGCAGGCACGTTCGGCCGCCGCGATGCTCGCCGCGGCCCGGTGGGCGACCCACTCGGCGCTGGCGCGGACCGAGACCCGGGGCATGCACGTGCGCACCGACCTGCCCGACACCGATCCGTCGCAGACCCGTCGACTGCTGTCGGGCGGACTGGGCGAAGTGTGGGTGCGGCCGGAACACGGCGCCGCCGAAACCCGGACGGTGGCGTCGTGATCGAGATCGTCCTCGCCGACAGGTGCGTGCAGTGCGACATCTGCATCAAGGTCTGCCCGACGGACGTCTTCCGGCGCGGCGAGGACGGGGTTCCCGTCGTCGCGCATCAGGAGGACTGTCAGACGTGCTTCATGTGTGAGGCGAACTGTCCCACCGACGCGCTGTACGTCGCGCCGTTCGACACCCCGGTTCCCGAGGACTCCACCCACACCGACGCCGACGCGCTGGCGGAGGCGGGGGCGCTCGGCGCCTACCGCGCCGTGATCGGGTGGGGTGGCGGGCGCACGCCGGGTTCCACGCTCGACCGGAACCACCTGTTCGCACCCGTGAGTACTTCGTAACCGCCGGACGTTAACAAGTACTCACGGGGGTGGCCCTGCGGATGAACCGGCCGATCTCGCGGATGGCGCGGGTGCCTTCGGGGAGCAGTCCGGCGGCGGCCTGGAAGACGTGCACCTGCCGCTCCCACACCTGCAGTTCGCACGGCACACCCGCCTGGGACAGCCGTTCGGACATCAGTTCCGCGTCGACGTACACCATTTCCTGCGAGCCGGTCTGGATCAGGGCAGGCGGCATGGAGGCGAGGGAGCCGTCCACGGGGGACGTGGACGGCTCGTGCCCGCCCCGGGTGTCCAGGCGTTCGATCAGCCTGGACAGGGCACCGACCGCGCGTTTGGGGAAGACGGCGCAGAGGTCGGCGTTGGGATGGGCCAGCTTGTTCACCGGGTCGAGGTCGGTGAGCGGCGACAGTGCGACGTCGGCTGCGGGACGCGGCAACCCCTGACGCAGCGCTTCGAGTGTCACCATGAACGTCAGGAATCCGCCCGCCGAGTCGCCGGCGACGACGATGCGGTCCGCGGTGTACCCGTGCGCGAGCAGCCACCGGTACCCGTCGACGCCGTCCTCGACGGCCGCCCGGATGGGGTTCCCCGGGATCATCCGGTACGCGACGTTCAGCGTCGACGCCTGGGACTCCGCCGAGATCCGGGACACCATCTGGCGGTGCGAGTTGATCCCGCAGCACAGGAACGCCCCGCCGTGGAGGTAGAGGATCGCCCGGTCGCCGAGCTCACCCGGAGGCCGGATCCATTCGGCGCGGCAGTGCGGCAGCCGGACGGGCCTGCGCTGGGTTCCGCGGATGGGGCCGAGCGAGTACCCGAACAGGTCGACGACTCCGGTGGGCCACGGCAGTTCGGGGTAGCGCGCCCACCCGTCGAGGAACGGCCGGACCGTGCGGCGGAGGGTGTGGGCGAGGGCCGCCGACTGCAGGCTGGTTCCGGCGAACTCCCGCCGGGTCACCGGGAGCGGTGACGGGCAGAATTCGTAAGTCGCAGTGCTCATTGTCTGCCTCCGTTCCGGCCTCGGTGCCCTTCGACGTGCTGCCTTCAGGTTTGCCACCTCTTTGCGCCGTGCGGTCTACATCGAAGTAGGTCGCACGGACGCTACGCCCGACGTAGCATCCAGGCGGAAGTCGTAATGGGATAGTGACCGAGCGGGGGTGAACGTCCAGGTGGGGATCATGCCGGTTACCGATTCGATATTCCTTCTCGGCGAATCGCGAGAGCATCCGATGCATGTCGGATCGCTCGAATTGTTCACACCGCCGGAGGGTGCCGGACCGGACTACGTGAAGTCGATGCACGAAACAATGCTCGAGCACACGGACGTCGACCCCACGTTCCGCAAGAAGCCGGCGGGCCCGGTCGGCAGTCTCGGGAACCTGTGGTGGGCCGACGAGTCGGACGTCGATCTCGAATACCACGTGCGTCATTCGGCCCTGCCTGCGCCGTACCGGGTCCGGGAATTGCTGACGCTGACGTCCCGGTTGCACGGCACGCTCCTGGACCGTCATCGCCCGCTGTGGGAGATGTATCTGATCGAGGGCCTCTCCGACGGCCGGTTCGCGATCTACACCAAGCTGCACCACTCGCTGATGGACGGGGTCTCCGGGCTGCGGCTGCTGATGCGGACGCTGTCGACCGACCCGGACGTGCGCGACGCGCCGCCGCCGTGGAACCTGCCGCGCTCGGGGTCGGCGAACGGAGCCGCCGCCCCCGACCTGTGGTCGGTGGTGAACGGGGTCCGCCGCACGGTCGGCGACGTCGCCGGTCTCGCGCCGGCGTCGCTGCGGATCGCCCGCACCGCGATGGGTCAGCACGACATGAGGTTTCCGTACGAGGCGCCCCGCACCATGCTCAACGTCCCGATCGGTGGCGCGCGCCGGTTCGCCGCGCAGTCCTGGCCGCTCGACCGGATCCATGCCGTGCGGAAAGCGGCTGGCGTCAGTGTCAACGACGTCGTGATGGCCATGTGCGCCGGGGGGCTGCGGGGCTACCTCGAGGAACAGAACGCGCTGCCGGACGAACCGCTGATCGCGATGGTTCCGGTGTCGCTGCGCGACGAGCAGAAGGCCGACGCCGGCGGCAACGCGGTGGGGGTGACGCTGTGCAACCTGGCGACGGACGTCGACGACCCGGCGGAGCGTCTGACGGCGATCTCCGCGTCCATGTCGCAGGGGAAGGAATTGTTCGGCAGCCTCACCTCGTTGCAGGCGCTGGCGTGGTCCGCGGTCAACATGTCACCGATCGCCCTGACGCCGGTGCCGGGGTTCGTCCGCTTCACGCCGCCGCCGTTCAACGTGATCATCTCCAACGTCCCGGGACCGCGGAAGACCATGTACTGGAACGGGTCCCGGCTGGACGGCATCTACCCGACGTCGGTGGTGCTGGACGGGCAGGCGCTGAACATCACGCTCACCACCAACGGCGACAACCTCGATTTCGGTGTCATCGGGTGCCGCCGCTCGGTGCCGAGCCTGCAACGCATCCTCCACTACCTGGAGGCTGCCCTCGGCGAACTGGAGGCGGCACTGCTCTGAGACGCTACTGCTCTGAGGCGCCGCGGGTTTCAGCGTCGGCCCGCCTCCTGCTCGACGAGGGCCCGCCGCGATTCCTCGTGCAGCACGCCGAGCAGTTCGTGTTCGACGTCCGCGAATTCGGGTGACGTCATCATCGACAGTTCGCGGGGGCGGGGCAGGCCCACCGTCACCTCGCGGCGCACGGTGGCGGGCCGGGCGGACAGCACGACCACCCGGTCCGACAGGTAGACGGCCTCCCGGATGTCGTGGGTGATCATCAGGACGGTCCACCGGTAGCGCTGCCACACGTCCTGCAACCAGGTCTGCATCTCGGTGCGGGTCAACGAATCCAGGGCGCCGAACGGCTCGTCGAGCAGCAGCACCGGACGGTCCTGGACGACGGTCCGCAGCATCGCGGCGCGTTGCCGCATCCCGCCGGACAGCTGGCTGGGGCGGGCGTCCTCGAACCCGCCGAGACCGAAGACGGAGAACAGTTCCCGGGCTTTGTCCCGCGCCTGTTTCCGGGGCATGCCCTGCACCTCGAGTCCGAGGGTGGTGTTGTCGAGGACGCTGCGCCACGGGAACAGCAGGTCCTTCTGCGGCATGTACGCGCATTTCGACGGGCCCCTGCCCGCGGGACGCACGGGCTCGCCGCCGATCGTGACGGTGCCGGTGTCCGGCTGGTCGAGTCCGGCGAGCATGGCGAACGCGGTGCTCTTCCCGCATCCGCTGGGGCCGATCACCGACACGAACTCACCCGGTTCGACGGTGAACGAGACGTTGTCGAGGACGGGACGGATGCCGCCGCGGACGGGGAATCCCTTGCTCAGTCCGGACAGTGCGACGCGCGCGGTCTCACTCATGCCGGGCCCTCTCGTTCTTGATCCAGGGGGCGACGACGCGCTCGACCGCGAACGTGAGCAGGTACAGGCTGACGCTGATCACGGCGGTCACGAGCACCGCCGCCAGCACCAGGTCGGTGCGGAAGGAGTTCTTCTGCGTGGCCATGTAGATGCCGAGACCGGACGTGGCCCCGACGTATTCGGCGAACACGGCACCCACGACGGCGTACGTGATGCCGATGCGCAGGGCGGTGAAGAACCGGGGGATCGCCGAGGGCAGCCGCACGTAGCGGAATTCCTGCCACCGGGAGGCGCCCATACTGCGCAACAGCGCGCCCGCCTCCCGGTCGGCGGCGGCGAACCCCTCGATCAGGCCGATCGTCATCGGGAAGAACGTGGCGAGGGCGATCACGAGGACTTTCGGCAGCAGACCGAATCCGAACCAGATGATCATCAACGGCGCGATCGCGATGATCGGCAGCGTCTGCGACACGACGAACAGCGGAACAAATGCGCGTCGCAGCCACGGCGAGAAGTCCACGAGCACGGCGAGAGCCCACGCGCAGAGCAGGGACACGGCGAACCCGATCAGCGTCACCTGCAGTGTCGCGGAGGCGTGACCGGAGATGGCGTCCCGCGCCCGCCAGCCCTGCTGCACGACCCGCAGCGGCGACGGCAGCACCTGCGGCCGGATACCGCTGACCGTCACGTACACCTGCCACGCGACGACGAGCAGTGCCACGACCACGACCGCAGGCAGCACCCGCCGCAGCAGCGGGGACGTGCCCGGGGCCGGGGTCCGGACGGTCGGGTCAGGGCTGAGCGAGGTACTCATTGGTGAAATACGTCGACCAGTCGGGTTCCGTGGTCAGCGGTGCCCCGTCGGGGCCGGTGAGCAGGCCGTGCTGGAACAGGAAACCGGAGTACCCCGCCCACTGCTCGGCCGTCTGGGTCCCGACCTTTCCGGAAGCGTCCTTCATGTACTCGGAGGACAGCATCTGCTGGCTCTCCCGCACGAGGGACTCGTCCGTGAACGCGCCGGGATTGGCGTCGATCAACATCTGCGCGGCCTCGTCCGGCCGGTCGGCGGCGAACTGGTAGCCGCGCTGCAGGGCCTGGACGAACTTGCGGGCCTGCTCGGGATGCTCGTCCATCCACTGCTCGTTGCCCTCGATGACGAGTGCGTACGCGTCCGGGAAGCCGTAGTCGGTGTAGTGGAAGTAGCGCATCGGGGTGCCCCGGTGCTCGGCCTCGATGCCCTCCCAGCCGAAGAACGACACGGTGAAGTCGGCGGTGCCGGAGTACACGGCCTCGTAGGCCGACGTGCCGAGCGTGACGGTGGTGAATTCGCCCTTGCCGCCGTCGTTCCGGATGATCTGCTTCAGGGTCTCCTCGCCGTCGGGGTCCGCGAAACCGGCGTAGATCTTGCCGTCGAGATCCCGGGGGCGGGTGATGTCGGCGCGATCCGCCTTCACCGCGATACCCGTCGCCCAGTGCTGCAGCGGGGCCATGACCGACGTGGTCTGGGCGCCCGCGGCCTTCGAGAACGTCGCGGAACTCTGGAAGCTCACGCCGAACTCCGCGTTGCCGGCGTCGACGAGGGTGTCGGGTGAGGTGTCGTTGTACGGCAGCACCTGCACGTCGAGACCGGCGTCCGCGAACCAGCCCTCCTGCTGGGCGACGAACAGGCCGGTGTGGTTGGTGTTCGGCGTCCAGTCGAGTGCGAACCGGATGGTGTCGTCGGACTGCGAGTCGCCGGCGCAGCCGGTGAGCATCGACAGGGCCGAGACGAGGATGACGGCCGCGGTGGCCGCGCGCTTGGTACGGGAGAAAAGTGTCACGACGCCGGCCATTCCTGCTTGTTGAGTGCTGTGTCCCAGAACATGAGTTCGTAGCGGCTGGCGATCGTGAACGCCTCCACCATCTCTTCGCGCTGGGCTTCGGTCGCGGCGTCCGCGGCGGCGTCCACGAGTTCGCGGGCCTTCGCGACGGCGGCGTGGAACTCCTCCGCGTCGTACGTGGTCACCCACTGTGCGTACGGGTGCGACGGATCGGCATCCAGCACGTCCCGGGCGCTCGCCGCGAGCCTGCGTCCCACGTCCGCGTAGATCCAGAAACACGGCAGCACCGCGGCGGCGGACACCGCGTACGGCTCGGTGGCGGCGACCGCCGTCAGGTAGGAGATGTACCCGAGGCAGGCCTGCGAATGCTGCGGCTCGGCGTCCGACGCGGGGAGTCGCCCGCTGGTCAGCAGATTCTGGTGCAGCGTCGCCTCGACCGTCGCGGCCTCGGCCGCCGAGCCGGCCCAGAAGCCGGCCTCGACGGGGCCCGGCGCATGCGCGGCGACCAGGGACAGGGCCTTCGCGTACCCGGTCAGGTACAGGAAATCCTGCTCGATGTACGTGCGGAACACGTCCAGCGGCAGTGTTCCGTCGCCGAGGCGGCGCAGGAACTCGAGTTCGTCGATCGCCTCGCGCAGCACCTTGGTCCGGTCCCACAAGTGGTCCGTGAATCGGGCGTGCCGGCCTGCGCCCGCAGCACCTTGGACAGAGCTATTCACAACGTTGACATCCCTTCGTCAGCATTACCTGAGCAGGTTCCCGGGTGTGTTCTCAGCCCCGCCCTTGCGGAGCACCCCGTGTCAGAACAAGCCGACCCTAGCACCGGCCGTGCCGCGAACGGAAAGGCCCCGGGTGGGTGGACGCGCTCAGCCTGCGAGGAACGCGGCCGCGCCCGGCGGGAGGGGCGCGGGGCCGCGCGTGTAGATCTCGGCGGGCCTGCCGGTCCCGACGACGGCCATGTCGCCGGTGTGCTCGAGGGCGGGCATCATGTGCCGGCGGAACGAGTCCTTCGGGAGGGGACGGCCGAACACCACCTCGTAGACCCGGCGGAGTTCGAGCACCGTGAACGTGTCGCCGGCCAGCCCCGACGGGTCGACGGACCGCGCGTACCGCTTGCGCAGGTCGGCGACGGCGAGGGTGACGACGTCCGCGTGGTCGAACGCGAGGTCCTGCGTCACCCGGTCGCCGTCGACGGGGATCAGCAGCGCGTCGCGGGGGAGCGCCGTGCGGGGCAGCGCCGCCCCGTGCGTCATCGACAGCACCCACCCGCGGTCGTCGCGGCCGGGGTCGTCGAACATCGCCAGCTGGTGGAACTCGGCACCCGCCAGTCCGGCCTTGATCCGCAGGCACCGCTCGGCGGCGTCCCGCAGCCGCTCGCCTTCGTGGAGGAAGGTGCCCGGAAGCGCGAGCCGGCCCGAACGGTGCGGAACCACAAGCACTTTCAGCTCGGGGCCGTCGACGGTGAGGACGGCGACGTCGACCGCCACGGACGGCCGCGGGTAGTCGAGGAGACTCTTGCCCTCGGGATCGGTCGATGCGGCCACGGAGCACATGTTAGCGCGCGGTTGATCTATATCGCGTTCGAACGGTCCTGCCTGCGCATCGTTGGTAGTTTGGCGAGAGATTCCCGTACGCGCTGCGTGAGGAGATTCGGCCGTGGATGTCGAGAAGTCAGGCGACACACTCGTCGTCCGCGCCCGGGACGGCGACGTGCGCGGCTATCCCGAAGGCGACGTCTACGCGTGGAAGGGCATCCCGTTCGCCGCCGCCCCCGTCGGCGACCTGCGGTTCCGGGCGCCGGCCCCGCCCACGCCGTGGGAGGGCGTGCGCGACTGCGTCGACTTCGGCCCGATGGCCCCACAGGGCCACGGCACCGCCGTCCCGATCGACGCCGGACTCGAGATGGACGAGGACTGCCTGTCGGTCAACGTCTGGGCACCCAGGCCCGACGGCACCCCGCGGCCGGTGATGGTGTGGATCCACGGCGGCGCCTACTGCCTGGGAACCGCAGCTCAGGGCATCTACAACGGGCGGATCCTGTCCACTCTCGGCGACGTCGTGCTGGTCTCGTTCAACTACCGGGTGGGGGCGCTCGGCTTCCTCGACCTGTCGTCGTTCTCGACGGCGGAGCGGGTGTTCGAGACCAACTGCGGGTTGCGCGACCAGGTCGCCGCCCTCGAATGGGTGCGCGAGAACATCGCGTCGTTCGGCGGTGACCCGGACGAGGTGACGGTGTTCGGGGAATCGTCGGGAGCCGGGTCGATCACCACCCTGATGACGTGCCCGAGCGCGGACGGGTTGTTCCACCGCGCGATCGCCCAGAGCCCACCCGCCACGTCGGTCTACGGCAGCGAGCGGGCGGCCACGGTCGCCAAGCAGTTCCTCGACATCCTCGACGTGGAACCCGCCCGGATCGACACGTTGCTGCGCCTCCCGTACCGCACGGTCATCGAGGCCAGCGACACCCTCGTCAACGAGGTGCCGACGAAGATCCCGGGCACACTCGCCATGGCGCCGGTGGTGGACCGCGACTTCCTGCCCCGCTACCCGGTAGCCGCGTTCCAGAAGGGCTACTCCCACCGCATCCCCCTCATCATCGGTTCCAACAAGGACGAGTCGTCGATCTTCAAGTTCATGAAATCGCCTCTGCTGCCGGTCACTTCGGATTCGGTGCAGGAGATGCTGCGGGCGATCGCGACCGATCACCCGGAACTGCCCGCGGCCCGCCTCGCCGACATCCTGTCGGCGTACCCGGACCGCGGCAAACCGAAGGGCGCACTCGCGATGTCCCGCGACGCCGCGTTCCGGATGCCCGCCCTGTGGGTGGCCGACGCCCACAGCAGGCACTCGCCGACGTGGATGTACCGGTTCGACCAGGCCACCCCGATGCTCAAGGCCGCACGAATCGGTGCCGGGCACGCCACCGAACTCCCGTACGTCTTCGGCAATTTCGACACCCTCAACATAGACCCGACGTTCTGGCTCGGCGGCCGGAAGACGGCACTCGAGGTGTCGGGCCGCATCCAGCGCCGGTGGCTCGCGTTCGCGCGGCACGGTGTCCCCGCCGCCCTGGACGCGTCCAAGCACTGGGCCCCCTACGACGAGGAGGACCGCGCCACGTTGCTGATCGACGGCGCGGACACCCTCGTGAAGGACCCGGACCACGAGATGCGGGTGGCCTGGGGCAACGACGTCATGGGGTTCAACTGAGCGGAACCTTCTCGTCCAGTTCCTTCAGCACGGGCAGCGCGAAGCACGCCAACCCGATGATCAGGACCGGGATCGCGAGCACGAAGAACGTCGGCTGGATACCCCACTTGTCGAGGATCGGGCCGGCCAGCAGGTAGCCCAGCGGACCCGCCGCGTACGCCGTGGACGTCATGACCCCGGTGACCCGGCCACGCATGTGCTCCGGACTGCGAGTCTGCATGGCGTAGTTGGCGATCGGGCCGACCGGACCGAACACCAGACCCTGCAGGAGAGCCAGCGCCAGGATCGCCCACAGCGGCGGCAGGAACGCCATCGCGACCATCGCCGCGCCCAGCACCGTCACCGCCACCACCATCAGCATCCGGCGCGACACGAACGGTGCGAGCGGTCCGTACGCGAGGGCGCCCACCACGCCGCCGATGCTGAGCGCCATCAGAACCGAACCGAGTTGCGCAGGTTTGTCGAGTTCGGTGAAGTACACCGGGAACACCACCGACTCGACCGGCATGTACAGCGCGACCACCGCCATGTCCACGAGCGCGATCGTGCGCAGGAGCCGGTTGTGCCACACGAACTTCAGCCCCTCGAGCGTGCCGTGCCAGATGGACGTCGGACGCGTCGCGGTGTCCGGTCTGCCGGCGTGCTCGAGACGCAGGAACGCGATCGTCGCCACCGACAGCACGAACCCGGCGGCGGCGACCCACAACGTGTTCACCGCGCCCACGGTGGCGATGAGGACGCCGCCGATGCCCGGACCGACGAGATACGCCACGTTGTAGTTGGCCTCGTAGAGACTGTTCATCCGGTCGAGTGACCACCCCGCGGACTTCGTGGCGGCGGGCAGCATCGACTCCCTGGCCGCGATGCCGGCCGGATCGAACGCAGCACCGATCGCGGCGAGGACGGCGATCACCGTGACGGTGAGGCCCGCCGTGGTCGCGATCACCGGGATCGCCGCCACGGACAGGGCCGACAGGCAGTCGGAGATCAGCGACGTGCGGCGTCGTCCGAACAGGTCGACGAACGTGCCCGCGAACAGGCTCGACAGCAACAGCGGGAGGGTGGCCGCGCCCGCGACGATCGCGGCGTCCGATGCGCGACCGGTCTGCTCGAGCACGAGCCACGGCAGCACGACGATCACGATGCCGTTGCCCGTGGAGGAGAACAGGGTCGCGACGTTCAGGAGGACCAGGGGCCCGAACCGGCGAGTCACAGCCGTCTCGGTGGCGGTCACGGCAAGGGTCCTCTGGTCGGCTCGGTCGGTGGTCCTTCGACGCTAACAGCGAGGTCGTGGCCACCGCGAGCGAATTTTCGGCCGCTACTGGTTGCGTTGCAGAGTCAACTCGGCGAGCGTGCGCGCACCGTCGCACGGGTCGCCCGTCCCGGAACGTTGCTGCACCCACCACGTGATGACACCGGAGTAGGCGGCGGTGATCCCGCACGTCGCCGAATCACCCGGCCGCCGGGCGCTGAACGCCGACGTGCCCGCGATCGTCGTGGTCTCCACCTGATAGCCCAGCTGGTCCGCCACCGCCCGCTCCCGCTGCAACGAGTTGTTCTCGAACCAGCCGAACGTGACGTCGATCGATCCGGCGGCGGACGACACCGTCCACATGCACACCGCGCCGTAGAAGTACTGGTCGATGCCTGCGCCGTGCAGTGTCTCCACGATCTTGTCGTTGGGGACGGCGTCGCATTCGCGCAGGAGTTTGTCGAACTGCGGCGAGCCGCCGTCGTCGGAGGGGGCGGCGCCCTCGGGCAGGGGAGTGCCCGTGACGGCGGTGCCGCAGCCGGCCAGCACCATCGCCGACGCGACCACCGCGGCGAGTCGCCGGCGGCCGCTCATCTGGCCTTCTCCAGCGTCAAACGGCCGAGCGCGGTCGGTGCCTCGCACGGATCGGAGGGTGCACTGCCCGTTCCGTAGCGGACCAGCCAGTGCACGAAGTCGGAACCGGTGCCGAGCGCGACCTCGCAGAACCCGACGTTCTGCGACGAAAACCCGCGATGCCCGGCGATCTCGAGGTCGTGGACCTCGTGACCGATGCCCTTGGCCACCGACCGCTCCCGGTCGATGGGGCTGCCGCGGTACCAGGTGAACATCACGTACCGTTCGCCGCCGTCCGCTTCCCACCGGCACTTGATGCCGTTCCGCGACACCGGGGTGAGCCCCGCGACCCCCGCCCGCTCGTACACCTCGGCGTCGGTGAGCGAGCCGCATTCACCCACGAACGGGCCGGGCTGCACGGCTACCGAGGTGGTCGGCGCGGATGCCGGATCGGTGTCCGAACCGCCGCCGGAACCGCAACCGGCCAGCACGACCGTCGCGGCGAGAAGACACGTCGCGCGGACGGCCGGGCGGAGCGGATCAGACGAGCTCCGCATAGCTCGGATTCTCGGTGATGTACTTCTCCACGTACGAGCACGACGGGATCACGGAGAGCCCACTGGACTTCGTGTCGTCGAGGGCGGCCTTCACCACCACCGCCGCCAGACCCTGCCCGCGGAACTGCGGGTACGTCACGGTGTGGTGGAAGTCGCGGGCGCCGTTCCGCTCGAAGTAATCGGCGTATCCGGCCAGCTGACCGTCGAGGTAGATCTCGAACCGGGATTCCGACACGTCGTGTTCCACCGTGGCCGCCACAGATCGCTCCTCTGCTCGTGTGGCGTGCGCGCTGTCCCGCGCACGCTGTCACTCGCAGATTACGTCAGTCCGCGAGGTTGGTGCGCAGCAGCATGACGTTGTAGTCCGACCAGGTGGTGGCCAGGAAATACAGGTCGGATCCCTTCGACCACGGGTGCATGTACGCGCCGTAGAGCTCGGGCACGTCCCGGCTGCTCACGAGCACTTCGGGTTCGCTCCAGCCGGATTCGAGGTGGTCGGACCGGCGCATCACCACCGAGTTGCCGGCATCGGTGTACATCGCCACGAACTGACCGAGGTATTCGTTGAACTGCACGGACAACTCGCTGACCGGTCCGGGGATCACCGGTGTGGCGACGGTGGCGTTGGCCTTCACCCAGGCCTTGCCGTCCCAGTACTCGTACAGCGTGAGGTTCCGGATGTCCGCCTCCTTCACCCGCGACAACCGGGCGTCGCCGGAACGCCCCGAGGGGGTGCCGAACGCGTAGACGAATCCGTCGTGCTTGACGTACGAGCCCATCTGGAAGTTCTCGGCGCCCGTGCCCGGCACGTTGGGCCGCAGCGTCAGCGGATCGGTGACCCAGTTCTCGCCGTTTTCCACGGAGTACGCGATGCCGGACGCGTTGGTGTCCCACTCGCCCGGGGCGCCCCAGCTGCGCACCGACATGTAATTGATGTATTGCGTCGCGGCCGGGCCCTCGCCGACCGAGATGCCGGTGGTGGGGATGACGGTCTGCTCCACGCCCGGGATCTTCTGGCTCTGGATGATCTCCTTGGAATGGTTCGGCAGGTCGACCGGGGAATTGTCGATGCCCATCCCGTCGGTGAGGTCTTTGTCGGAGCTGCGCAGCAGGATGTTGCTGCGCCAGTCGCCGACCAGACCGCACAGCGGGTTGTCGCTCAGCCCGACGGTGTCACCGAACGCGGTGAGGATCTCGCCTCCGCCGTTGTCCCACATGATGCCGAGGTCGGTGCCGAGTACCCGGAACCTGCCGATCGTGTCGTTGGGGCTGCGAGGCCCGGTGATGTGCGCGATTGCCTGAGTTTTGCCACGCAGCTCGGGAAGGCGGCCGTCACTGCCGTTGAGCCAGGGGATGGGATTGATGCCCTGGCCCGAGCCACTCGATCCGAGGCTGCCGGTTCCGCCGAGGCACGGCGCCGCCGTCGCAACAGGGGGCGCCAGCGTGACGAACGTGCAGGTGGAAGCGAGTAAGGCGGGCATCGCCAGGGAGGCGACACGGCGGAGTCCGGTCACGAGCGCACCTCTCTGCGACGAGTCGAGTTCGGTCCGGCCACGCTAGCAATACCTCACCTGTCACACCAGTCCCTTGGGTAACCATTGGGTATCGCACCCGCCCCGGGGTAGCTACAGAATCGCTCCGGGGTTGAGTATCCCCAGTGGGTCGAGTGCCGTCTTGATCCGCTGCGTCAATTCCATGACGTCCGGGCCCAACTGGTCGGGCAGCCAGGCCTTCTTCAAGCGGCCGACACCGTGCTCGCCGGTGATCGTGCCGCCGAGAGCGATTGCGAGGTCCATGATCTCGCCGAAAGCGAGGTGTGCGCGCTCGGCCATCGCGGCATCCTCGGGGTCGAACACGATGAGCGGGTGCGTGTTTCCGTCGCCGGCATGGGCGATCACCGCGACCATCACGTCACGCTCGCGGGAGATGGCCGCGATTCCCTCCACCAGCGCAGGCAGTTTCGGCAACGGGACCCCGACGTCCTCGAGGAGCAGGGTGCCCAGTCTCTCGACCGCGGGGATCGCGAATCGTCTTGCCGCGGCGAACGCTTCGCCCTCGTCGGGGTCGTCGGTGGTGAAGACCTCGGTCGCGCCGTTTGCCGTGCAGGCGTCCGCCATGACGGAAATCTCTTCGGCTGCAATCGAACCGGGGGCGTCCGACCGGGCGATGAGCATCGCCTCCGCCGTCCGGTCCAGGCCCATCTTCAGTGCGTCCTCGACGGCGCCGATCGAGGCGCGGTCCATGAACTCGAGCATCGACGGTCGCAGCGTGCGGGTGATGGCCAGCACGGTGTCGGCGGCCGCCTTCACGGAGGCGAACGACGCGACGAGGGTGCTCGCAGGCGGCTGGGCCGGGATCAGCCGCAGCGTCGCCTCCGTGACGATGCCGAGTGTTCCCTCGCTCCCGACGAACAGCTTGGTCAGCGACAGGCCGGCCACGTCCTTCAGCCGCGGGCCGCCGAGGCGCACGTCCGTCCCGTCCGCGAGAACCACCCGCAGCGCGAGGACGTAGTCGGTGGTGACGCCGTATTTGACGCAGCACAGCCCGCCCGCGTTGGTCGCGACGTTGCCGCCGATCGAGCACATCTCGAACGACGACGGATCGGGCGGGTACCAGAGGCCGTGTTCGGCGGCCGCGGCCTTGACCTCGGCGTTGAGCAGCCCCGGTTCGGCGACGGCGATCCGCGTCACCGGGTCCACCTCGATCCGGCGCATGCGCTCGGTGCTGACCACCACGCTGCCCGCCACGGCGGTGGCGCCGCCGCTGAGCCCGGAGCCGGCGCCGCGCGGGATCACGGGGACGCGGTGCTCGGTCGCCCAGCGCATCACCACCTGGACTTCCTCGGTGGTCGTGGGGCGGGCGACGGCGAGGGGGAGGACGGCGTCGGGATCGCGCGCCCAGTCCTGGCGGTAGGACGCCAGGACGTCCGGATCGGTGACGAGGCAGCCCCGGGGGAGCGCGCTCGTGAGCGCCGCGAGTGCGTCGTCGGTGACCGTCATCGTGACTCCTGGAATGCGGGTGTCGGGGACCTCGACGGTAGCCCGGCGAACGGCGAGTGTCCGCGAATTGGTCATGCGTCCAACTGAACCGATTCCGACCGTGTTTCCCGGATATCGCTCCAACCTGGACGTTCGGTGTAGAAGCGACCCCCCAATAGCCCATCTGTTAGTTACTTACGCGTAGGAGTCTCACGATGTGGGATCAGGGGGGTGAATTTTTTCGGAGGGTCCACCGATGGGGTATGCAACCGTGCCCGGAGGGGAAAATGCTGGTAGAGGCGTCCCGCGAACCGGGCGGACCCGGACGAATCGGGTGTAACACAGGTCACATTCGTCGCTCTGTTACCGGATCGTATCGACCAGGCAATGCAAAAACCCACTTCTACGGGTTAGCGTCTTGCATCGTCAAACACCGGCGAGGCGTTACACCCAAACGGAGATTCTCACGAAATGTGAGCCAGAACACCGTTGGGGCCGGGTTTTGCCGCACCGACCCTGGAAGGACCCGCACCGATGAATGCACTCCACCGAGATCCCAGCAGCTACATCTCCGCGATGTTCTCGTACGAGTTCCTCGATGGTGGTATCGACTACGACTCCATCGAGCAGATCCACCGTGGCGAGTTCGACGAATGGATCTTCGCACTCGCCGGTTCGGGATTGTTCACCAACGAGGAAGTTCGGTCGATGGTCCAGGAATGGCGCCTGAACCCGAAGACCCTCCTGAACACGCTCCTCGCCGACGCGGACGAAGTCACCGCCAAGCGCTGCGAGGTCACCTGGGCCGCACTCGACCGCGTCGCCCCCTTCACCCCGTCCGTGCCGGTCGCCGTCTTCGGCTGAAGGCCTTCCAGCCGCAGGGCTCGCCGTCGTCAGACGAGTTCGGTTCGATCTCCGTTCACGACGATCGCCTGATCGTCCGTCAAGGTGCGGTACTCGATGCCGGCGAGCCGCAGGGCGTCGACCGTGCGCCGAACGGCGGCCACGTCCTCCAAGGGCACCGCGTTCTCGGCCCCTGGAAGCTCCGCAGGCGGGTGATGCGGCACGATCGCGAAGCCCACCATCCCCAGTCCGTCCCAGCGCGGCTCCACGCCACACGTCGCGACCACCTCCGCCGGGTCGTCGGAGGAGTCGAGACCGTGCAGCGTCGGAGTCATCACGCAGGCCCCCGCGCTGTAGCCGGCGTACACGAGCGAATCGCTCGCCAACAGTTCCGGGATCACCCGATCCGCCCCACTCCGGGCCATCTGCGCGCGCAGCACGAACGTGTTCCCGCCGCGCACCCACACCATGCCGAACCCGTCGAGCCGCTGCCTCAGCGCGGCCGCACGCGGCTGCCCGTCGTCGCCGACGTAGTCGCGTAGATCCACCTCCTCCGCGGTGAAGCCCAGGCGCGTCAGCGGCATCACGTCACTGACGACCGCGGACGTCCGCGCCGTCCGCGGCCACGCGTCCGCCGCGGCCGCGATCACCCCGACACGCCCCGGACGGCCGACGAGCGCCAGCAGCGGCGCAGGGTCCGCACCGAACCGGTACGAGGACAGGAACAGGCGCACCGCGGTCAGATCGTGAACGCGAGGTTGTCGACGATCCGCTTGCCCGCGTCGGTGTCGCCGCGCAACGCGATCTCGTCGCGGTGGTCCGCGGCCGTCGTCCTGCCGCCCGCCAGCCGGGTGAACAGCCGGGAGTCGAGAGTCACCGTCGTCGTGGCCTCCGACGGCAGTTCGTCGACCACCGCGGCCCTGCCGTCGACGGCGATGTGGATGTTCCGCGCGAGCGGTCCCGTCAGCTCGAGCGTGATCCTCGACCCGTCCGGAGCCTTGCCGCGCTTGCCGACGAGGAATGCGACGGCGCCTGCGATCTCCGCGAACGCCGTCTCCCCGCGCAGGCCGCCCTCGTCGCCGGGCAGCCCGAGCGCGTCCCGCAGGTCGAGCTCGTGCATCCAGCAGTCGAACACGCGGATGCGCATGAACCGGAGATAGGGCGCCGGCCCGACCGGCGTGGTGGTCTCGGCCGCGAACATCTCGTCGGTCATCTCGCCCAGCTCCGACCGCCTGCGGGCGACGATCATCCGGAAACGCTCGAGCATTTCGGGGCCGGAGCACCCCCGCAGTCCCTCCACCCACTGTTCGTTGAACGCACCGATCTCGTTGCGCACGTGGGCGAGGCCGCGGACGTCGATGGTGGTGTGCGGCGCGGAGATTCCGGCGAGCAGCGACTCCGTGCCGATGAGATGCGCGGTCACGTCGTGCACCGTCCACCCGGGCAGGGCGGTGGGCGTGAACCACGCGTCCCCGGACAACGAGGACAGCACGTCGTCGAGTACGTCCCATTCCTCGAACAACGCGTCGAGGATCGATTCCTTCTGCAGGGCATTCACGGGTCGTACGCCTCCTTTTGCCTCAACTCTAGGACCTTCCGCCGGACAGTCCGAGCATTTTCGCCGCGGGTGGGCGAATGCGCCGGTGAGAGCGTCGAAGGACTCCCCGTCCGGGGGTTCGGTGTGGTAGACCGATGGTGAGAATCTCCATTAACAAAAGGAGTGCGGATGTTCCCTGGAAACTTCGTGGCGACCACCCCGGACAAGCCCGCCGTCATTCGTCCCTCGACGGGGGAGCGGCTGACCTACCGGGAGTTGGACGAGCGGTCCACCCGCCTCGCACGGCACCTGCGCTCGCTCGACCTGAAGGTCGGCGACCACCTGGCGCTCGTGTCGAGCAACGACCTCCGGGTCCTCGAGGTGTACTGGGCGGCGCTGCGATCCGGGCTGTACATCACCGTGGTGAACTGGCACCTCACCGCGGAGGAAGCCGGTTACGTCGTCGACGACTGCGGAGCCGGGGTGCTCATCGTGTCCGCCGACGCGGGCGGCGCCGTGCCCCGCGACCCGAAGCAGTTGCCCCGCGTCCGTCACCGGCTCGTGTACGGCGGTGCGCTGGAGGGCTTCGACAGCTACGAGGACGCCGTGGCGGCGCAGTCGGCCGAACCGCTCGATTCGCAGCCCCGCGGACAGGACATGCTGTACTCGTCGGGCACCACCGGACGGCCCAAGGGGATCAAACCCGCACTCCCCGAGGGTGAAGTGGACACGACGACGGACCCGTACACCGCGGTGTTCGCCCCGATGTACGGATTCGATTCCGACACCGTCTATCTGTGCCCGGCACCGCTGTATCACGCCGCGCCGCTACGCTTCTGCGGCACCATCACCTCCGTCGGCGGCACGATCGTGCTGATGGACCGTTTCGACGCCGAGGAATCGCTGCGGCTCATCGAGGAGTACCGGGTGACCCACAGTCAGTGGGTTCCGACGATGTTCGTCCGGATGCTCAAGCTGCCGAAGGACGTTCGCGACAAGTTCGACGTGTCGAGCCTGAAGGTGGCGATCCACGCGGCGGCGCCGTGCCCGCCCGACGTGAAGCGGTCGATGATCGACTGGTGGGGTCCGGTCGTCCACGAGTACTACGCCTCCACGGAGGGCGCCGGTGCCACGTTCATCGACAGCGCCCAGGCACTCGCCAAGCCCGGGTCGGTGGGCCACGACGGGGTCATGGGCATCGTCCACATCTGCGACGACACCGGCGCGGACGTCCCCGTCGGCGACGTCGGAACCGTCTACTGGGAACGGGAGGAGCGACCGTTCGAGTATCACAACGACCCCGCGAAGACCGACTCCGCGACGCACCCCGACCACTCGACGTGGACGACGAGCGGCGACATCGGGTACATCGACTCCGACCGCTTCCTCTACCTCACGGACCGGGCCGCGTTCATGATCATCTCGGGTGGAGTGAACATCTACCCGCAGGAGTCGGAGAACGTTCTCACCATGCATCCCAAGGTGTTCGACGTCGCGGTGATCGGCGTACCCGACGAGGAGATGGGCGAACAGGTCAAAGCCGTCGTGCAACTCGTCGACGGAGTGGAGCCGTCGGACGCCGTCGCCCGCGAGCTACTCGACTACGTGCGGGAGCGGGTCAGTCACTACAAGGCGCCGCGCAGCATCGACTTCTCCGACGACCTGCCGCGCACCCCCACCGGCAAACTCGTCAAGCACAAACTCCGCGCGCGGTACCTGAACGCCGGCTGAACCCCCGACCGTCACCTGTCCCGTGCCGCACCGCAGCGCGGGCAGGTGCTCGCGGTCCGGTCGGTGAGGAACAACCCGCAGTCGGGGCACACGCGGTCGAGCCAGCAGACCGGATCGCCGCCGCCGACGTCGCCGTCCGGCTCGGCGACGGGCACGGCCTCGTCGCCGGGAGACGTCACAACCGATCCAGCATGTATTCGGCGAGGACCTCGGCATGACTGTGACTGACGTCCTTCGTCGCGGTGAGCAGAACGATCGGCCGCCCCTGCGCCAGTTCCTGCACCCGTGCGACCGCCTTCCGGCCGGTCGGTGAATCGAGCTCGTGGACGTACCGCTCGCGGAACTCGCTGAACGCGGCGACGTCGTGCGAGTACCAATGACGCAACTCCGTCGACGGCGCCAGGTCCTTGGCCCAGTCGTCGAAATGGAACGCGTCCTTGCGCAGCCCCCGCGGCCACAGCCGGTCCACGAACAGTCGCAGTCCGTCGCCCTCGGTCGGATGGTCGTAGACCCGCTCGACGATCACCGGCGGATCCGCGGTGACGTCCTCCGCGCTCCGTTCCTTCGGTTTGCTCATGGCCGAACCTCCGCTTCCGTGCGGCTGTCTACCGTCAGACTACGACGAATCGCCCTGTGATCGGGTTCACAAACGAGCAGAAAGATCTGTGAGAACGACTGTTCGGACTCGATTCAGACGCGTACGCACGGACTTCTCTGTTCCCTACGTCACGCGATCTCTGGCTACTATCAGCTAACTCAGTCGAATCGGGGGAATTTTTTTCCGCTCATCATCGGTTGATCGCCGCTCGTCGCGGCACACACACCATCTACCGCAGGAAGTCGATACATGGATACATCGCAGAGCGCGTCCACTGCGCGCCCGACGATCGGTGTCGTTCGGGAGTCGAACGACGGTGAGCGTCGGGTGGCGTTGGTGCCGAAGGTTGTGGCGTCGTTGATCGCCAAGGGCGTCGACGTGGTGGTCGAGTCGGGTGCCGGGTTGGGCGCGTTGATTCCGGACGAGTTGTACAAGGACGCGGGGGCGACGATCGCCGATCCGTGGTCGGCGGATGTGGTCGTGAAGGTCGCGCCGCCGTCGGACGAGGAGGTGGGCCGGTTGCATGCCGGGCAGACCCTGATCGGGTTCCTCGCCCCCCGCAATCAGGACAACCAGGTCGCCGCGCTGAAGGCGGCCGGGGTGGCGGCGTTCGCCGTGGAGGCGATCCCGCGGATCTCCCGCGCCCAGGTGATGGACGCGCTCTCGTCGCAGGCGAACGTGTCCGGCTACAAGTCGGTGCTGCTGGCGGCGTCGGAGTCGACCCGGTTCTTCCCGATGCTCACCACCGCCGCGGGCACCGTCAAGCCCGCGACGGTGCTGGTGCTCGGGGTCGGGGTCGCCGGCCTGCAGGCCCTGGCCACGGCGAAGCGGCTCGGCGGCCGGGCCACCGGCTACGACGTGCGCCCCGAGGTCGCCGACCAGGTCCGCTCGGTCGGTGCGCAGTGGCTCGATCTGGGGATCGACGCCGCCGGTGAGGGCGGCTACGCCCGGGAGCTGACCGAGGCGGAGCGGGCGCAGCAGCAGCAGGCGCTCGAGGACGCGATCAAGGGTTTCGACGTGGTCATTACCACCGCCCTGGTCCCGGGCCGCCCGGCACCGCGCCTGGTGACCGCCGCCGCGGTGGAGGGCATGAAACCGGGCTCGGTGGTGGTCGACCTGGCCGGCGAGACCGGCGGGAACTGCGAGCTCACCGAACCCGGTCAGACGGTTGTCAAGCACGGGGTGACGATCTGCTCGCCGCTGAACCTGCCCGCGTCCATGCCCGAGCACGCCTCGGAGCTGTACTCGAAGAACATCTCCGCGCTGCTGGAGCTGATGCTCGTCGACGGGGCGCTGGCCCCGGATTTCTCGGACGAGGTCCTGGCCGCGTCCTGCGTCACCCGTGAGGAGGGTGTGTCCTAGATGTATACCGAATTGTTGGCGAACATCGCGATCCTGGTGTTGTCCGGGTTCGTGGGGTTCGCGGTGATCTCCAAGGTCCCGAACACGTTGCACACCCCGCTGATGTCGGGCACGAACGCGATCCACGGCATCGTCGTGCTCGGCGCCCTGGTGGTGCTCGGGAAGGTCGACAACCCGCCGTGGGGGCTGCAGGTGATCCTGTTCGTCGCGCTGGTGTTCGGAACGATCAACGTGGTCGGTGGTTTCGTGGTGACCGACCGGATGCTGGCGATGTTCAAGTCGAAGCCGGCTGCCCCCGTTGCTGCTGAGAAGGCGGGTGATCGGTGATGGAGTATTTGGTCAACGTGCTCTACATCGTGGCGTTCTCGATGTTCATCTACGGTCTGATGGGTCTGACCGGCCCGAAGACCGCGGTCCGCGGTAACCAGATCGCCGCGGTCGGCATGGGTGTCGCCGTGGTCGCCACCCTGATCTCGATCCGGGACACCTCCAACTGGGTGCTGATCGTGTCCGGTCTGGTGATCGGTGTGGTGCTGGGGGTGCCGCCGGCGTTGCGGACGAAGATGACCGCGATGCCGCAGTTGGTGGCGTTGTTCAACGGTGTCGGTGGTGGCACCGTCGCGTTGATCGCGTATGCGGAGTTCCTGGACTCGGACGGGTTCACCGCGTTCTCCCATGGTGAGTCGCCGACGGTGCACATCGTGATCGCGTCGCTGTTCGCGGCGATCATCGGGTCGGTGTCGTTCTGGGGCAGCGTGATCGCGTTCCTGAAGCTGCAGGAAACCCTGCCCGGGCGGCCGATCGGCATCGGCCGGTTGCAGCAACCCCTCAATGCGGTGCTGCTGGTCGGGGCGGTCGCGTTGGCGGTGGCGATCGGGGTCAAGGCGATCGACCCGACCGCACCCACGTCGCAGTGGTGGATCGTCGGGGTGCTGGTGCTGGCGGCGGTGCTGGGGTTGATGGTGGTGCTGCCGATCGGCGGCGCCGACATGCCCGTGGTGATCTCCCTGCTCAACGCGTTGACCGGGTTGTCCGCGGCGGCGGCGGGTCTGGCGCTCAATAATCAGGCGATGATCGTGGCCGGGATGATCGTCGGGGCGTCGGGTTCGATCCTGACGAACCTGATGGCGAAGGCGATGAACCGGTCGATCCCGGCGATCGTGGCCGGCGGGTTCGGTGGCGGCGGCGCCGCGGCGGCGGTCGGCGACGGCACCGCGAAGACGGCGAAGGCGACGTCGGCGGCGGATGCGGCGATCCAGATGGCGTACGCCAACCAGGTGATCGTGGTTCCGGGGTACGGGTTGGCGGTGGCGCAGGCCCAGCACGCGGTCAAGGACATGGCCAAGTTGCTCGAGTCGAAGGGTGTCGAGGTCAAGTACGCGATTCACCCGGTGGCGGGGCGGATGCCCGGGCACATGAACGTGCTGCTGGCGGAGGCCGACGTCGAGTACGACGCGATGAAGGAAATGGACGACATCAACGACGAGTTCTCGCGGACCGATGTCACCCTGGTGATCGGGGCGAACGATGTCACCAACCCGGCCGCGCGGAATGATCCGTCCAGCCCGATTCACGGGATGCCCATTTTGAATGTGGATCAGTCGAAGTCGGTGATCGTGCTGAAGCGGTCGATGAACTCCGGGTTCGCCGGCATCGACAATCCGTTGTTCTTCGCGGACACCACCTCGATGCTGTTCGGGGACGCGAAGAAGTCGGTCTCCGAGGTCACCGAGGAACTCAAGGCCCTCTAGGCCCTCCGGGCCCGTGCGTGGTTGACGAGTGCAGAGACTCGTTAACCACGCACGGGCGGCGGAGCCGCCTACAGCCGCCGCGAGAAGGCGATGGCGGCTGTGTCGGGCCGGCGCTCTTCGCGCTCGGCCGCGACGGGGGAGTACAGCATCAGGGTGGACGCCAGCGCCCACCAGATCGCGAAGATGATCAGACTGGCCGCGAGGCCGAAGATGCCGGTGGACTCGACGAGCGCAGCGGCCCCTGCGACACCGAGAACGACGGCGAAACCCAGGCCCGCGATGACGGGCCGGAACCGGGGCGCCGACACCAGCAGCGCCGAACCGTACAGGGCGGTGACGGCGACGACGTGCCCGCTCGGCAGCAGCACGGACGGCGCATCCGATTCCCAGGCCCGCACGGCGGCGCTGGTGAGATTCGCGCCGATACAGAGCAGCAGTACCGCACCCATGCCGTACGAAAGTTTTCGCATCGCCGCGACGATGGCGAGAACGACGGCCGCTGCGAGGACCGTCGTGACGTCGATCGCCTGGATCACGGGTTCGGCGACGGGTCGGAGTGCCTCCGGGAGGACGAGACCCGACGATTCGGGGCGGATGAGGTACAGCGCGCACAGTGCCACCACACCCGCCGCGGCGAAGGCGAGGCGACGAACACTGTGACGAAGCCTGCTAGTCGATTCGGTCACGACACACAGTGTGCCAACCGACGCTGAGTGATCCATGAGCGGCCGCTGTGAGGTCGGTGAACGGTCGTCGTCGTGCGACGAGCGTGGGTCCGGATCTCGGGTAGGTGCCGCACCCGTCGGAGTAACGTCGTCGTCGACCGATCTCGAATCGTCTTTCCGCGTGACACGCACGAAGTGACCGATATGAGTGGACGGATCTCGCGCCGATCGTTCCTGCGGGCGGTGGCGCTGGGCGGTGGGCTGGGCGGGGTGTCGGCCGGTTCGGCGAGCGCGTTCCCCTTCGACATCGATCCGCTGCGACCGTTGATGTTCTCGTCGCCGCCGATCCAGCCGTATCGTGATCGGCTGCCGATCCTGCCGACGACGTCCGGGACGCGCGTCGACGTGCAGGCGAGCAGCACGCTGCATCAGTTCCACGCCGACCTGGCGCCCTCGCCGGCGTTGGCATACAGCGGCGCGGACTATCTCGGCGCGACGATCGAGGCGCACGTCGATCAGCCGACGACGATGGCGTTCCGGAACGCCGTCACCGTCCACCCGTTCGCGGTCGACTTCGACACGTCGCTGCACGGGCTGAGCGACCGGGACCGCACTCAGGTGCCCACAGCGACGCATCTGCACGGCGGGGTGAACCCGCCCCAGTTCGACGGGCACCCGGAGCAGGTGTTCCGGCCGGGCGAGGAGTACCTGCACCATCTTCCGAACCGGCAGGACGCGGCCGGACTCTGGTACCACGACCACGCCATGGGGGTGACGAGGCTCAACGTCTACGCGGGCCTGGTCGGGCTGTACCTGCTGCGGGACGGCTTCGACACCGGACGCGCCGACAATCCGCTGGGTCTGCCTGCGGGGGAGTTCGAGGTGCCGCTCGTGCTGCAGGAGAAGATGTTCACCGCTGACGGCAGGCAGCGGATCCGTTCGACGCCCACCGTGCCGCAGGGGAGTTGGGAAGGGGGCGCGGTCGGCGATGTCGGGGTCGTGAACGGCAAGGTGTGGCCGGAACTCGACGTGGCCCGCGGCCTGTACCGATTGCGACTCGTCAACGCGGGTTCGCTGAGCGTGTGGAATCTGTATTTCGGCAACCGCATGCCGTTCTGGGTCATCGGCGGCGACAACGGGTTGCTCGACGCCCCGGTCGCGGTGACGCGGGTGCGGTTGAGCCCGGCCGAGCGGGTCGACCTGCTCGTCGATTTCGGCGCGCTGGAACCGGGGTCGACGGTGGAGCTCTGCAACGACGAGCCACCGCCGTTCCAGGCCGCGCTGATCGGCGAGCGCACGATGCCGAGGTTCTGCCGGTTCCGGGTGGGCACGGCCCGCGGATTTACCGGCGCGCCGCCCGCGACGTTGCGCGGGGGACCCGGGCAGCCGGAGTTGCTGCCGCCGATCCCGCGGCCTCAGGTCTTCCGGGACGTCACCCTCAGCCAGCCGAGCGACGTGCGCCTGCCACCGTCGATCATGTCCCTGAACAACCTCCGGTATTCGACCGAGGACATCGAGTTGCCGCGCCAGGGGACGGTGGAGCAGTGGAACATCGTCAACGCGACCAACGATCCGCATCCCGTGCATCTTCATCTCGCGAACTTCCGGGTGCTGGGGCGTCAGGTCATCGAGACGCTGCGTCTCGCGTTCGCCGCCCCGCAGCCGCCGCTCGGAATCCGGTGGACGCCGTCCGCCGACGCGTTCACCATCTCGCCGCTCCTTCCCGCGGAACCGTGGGAGCGGGGATTCAAGGACACGGTGCTGGCGAACGCCAATTCCGTCACCAGGATTGTCGTTCGGTTCCGGACCGCGGAGTCGCTGGGATTCGATCCTGATGCCGTGTTCGGGCACGGGGAACACGACGCCCACGGGCACGGCCCCGGTGGAGTTCCGCGATCACTGCAGGGCTACGTGTGGCACTGTCACATCCTCGATCACGAGGATCACGAGATGATGCTCAGATACCGCACCGTCGCCTGAGGTTCAGGTGCGCCGGACCGCCCCCGCGAACGTGGCGGCCACCAGCACACACACCAGTGGCACCACCATCGCGACGGTCAGGGGAACCACCTGGGTGATCCAGCCGATGGTGGCGGGTCCGGCGAGAAATCCGACATACCCCAGCCCGACCACGCGGGACATGTTGGTGCCGGCGGAACCCGCGCCGAGGTTGCCCGCGGCAGTGAAGATCTGCGGGACGCAGCCCGACAGTCCCAGGCCGAACAGCGCCCAGCCGAGGATCGTGAGCGGGAGCAGCGCCGAGACGAGGACGAGCAGCATGCCGAGCGCGGCGATCAGGGTGCCGTAGCGGACGACGGCGACGGGGCCGAGCGCAGCGCTCACGCGGTCTGCCGTGAACCGGCCCACCGTCATCATCACCGAGAAGGCGCCGAACGCGAGGGCGGCGACGGAATCCGACGTTCCGAGGTGTTCCTTGACCTGCAGGGTGCTCCAGTCGTTCGCGACACCCTCCGACAGCATGAGGACGAAGGCGATGCCACCGAGCGCGAGCACCCGCACGGACAGTCGGCCGTGGGCCTTCTGGGCGGGTGCCGGGTCGTGCCGCGAGCGGGAATGATCCGCCATCAGCCGGCGGGAGCCCACGGCGACGGTGACGACCCCGATGCCGCCGGCGACCAGCAGCGCCGTCAGGGGCGCCCATCCGGCGGCGAGCGTCGCCGCACCGAGCAGGGACCCCGCCACCCCGCCGACGGAGAACAGGGCATGGAACGCCGACATGATCGGCCGTCGATATCGCTGCTCGACTTCGACGGCCTGGGAGTTCATCGACACGTCCAGTGCGCCGTTGGCGAAGCCGAACACGAGCAGGGTGAGTCCGAGTTGCCAGGCAGTGGACGCCAGCCCCGGACCCACGGTGGCGACCGACAGCGCGAGTCCGGCGACGATCACCATCCGCCTGCTGCCGAACCGGTCGGCCAGGGGGCCGCTGACCTGCATGCCGCCGATCGCGCCGACCGCCAGCAGGAGCAGCAGCGAACCCAGCGTGGAGTGGCTGATGCCGGTCCGGTTCTCGATCGCCGGGATGTGCACGACCCACATGCCCAGCAGGAACCCGTTGATCCCGAAGATCCCGAACGTTCCCGCCCTGGCCCGGCGGAGCGGCTCGGCCGCCGGCACACGCGTGTCGACAGGGGATGCTCGGGAAGTGCTCACCGACCAAACGTACCGAGGATCAGAGGTGCGCGAGCAGTGAGGCGGGATCGTGCAGCATCGCCGCGACGGACGACAGGAACCTCGACCCCTGTTCGCCGTCGACCACCCGGTGATCGAACGACACGCTCAACGTGGTGACCCACCGCACCGCGAGTTCGTCCTCGTGCACCCACGGTCTCTTGCCGACGCTGCCGAGGCACAGGATGGCCGCCTCGCCGGGGTTGAGGATGGGTGTGCCCGCGTCGACACCGAACACCCCGACGTTGGTGATCGACACCGTGCCGCCGGTCAGCTGCGCGGGATCGGCCTTGCCGCTGCGCGCGGTCGCGGTCAGTTCGGTGATCGCGCGGCACAATTCGACCAGGCTCAGCGACTGCGCCTCCTTGATGTTGGGGACCACCAGACCGCGGGGTGTGGCCGCGGCGATACCGAGATTGACGTATTGCTTGGTGACGATCTCCTGGTTCTCCTCGTCCCACGAGGCGTTGAGGCTCGGGTTCGCCCGCAATGCGACGATCATCGCCTTCGCGACCAGGCTCAGCGGTGTCACCGACAGTCCCTCGAATTCGGGGAGGTCACGCAGACGCTCGAGCAGTTCCACCGAGCGCGTCACGTCGACGGTCACGAATTCGGTGACGTGCGGGGCCGTGAACGCGCTGCGGACCATCGCCGCCGCCGTCTGCTTGCGGACACCGCGGATCGGGGTGCGGGTCTCGCGCGGCAGCGACTCGGAAGGCTCCGGCGAGACTGACGGCTCAGTCGATCCCGCATAGGATTCCACGTCGTTCCTGGTCACGGCGCCGGACGGTCCCGTCCCCGTGACGACCGCGAGGTCGATCCCGCGTTCACGGGCCGTGAGCCGGGCGGCCGGCGACGCGTCGGGGCGCCTGCGGTCCGGGCGGACAGCCTCCGCGCGGGCAGTCTCCGGGCCGACGGATCGCCGCCGGGCGCGCTTGCTCTCGGCGGCGGCTTCGGGCCCGTAGCCCACCAGGACGGGTGTGCGCACGGGAGCCTCCTCGATGGCCGCATCCGTCGCGATCCGGATGATCGGTGTCCCCACCGGCACCGTCGCGCCCGGTGCGACCAGCAGTTCCTCCACGACACCCGGGTACGGCGAGGGCAACTCGACGAGCGCCTTCGCCGTCTCGACTTCGCCGATCACCTGATTGAGTTCGATCGTCTGGCCCACCGCGACGGCCCAGGAGACCAGTTCGGCCTCCGTCAGTCCCTCACCGAGATCGGGTAGGCGGAATTCCTGTGCCAACGGACAACTCCTCTCCTCCGGTGAAGGCGATCAGGCCGCAAGACTGCGATCGACGGCGTCGAGCAGGCGGTCGGCGTCCGGCAGATGATGCCGTTCCAGCTTCGACGGGGGATACGGGACGTCGAATCCGCCGACCCGCAGGACCGGAGCGTCCAGCTGGTAGAAGCACCGCTCGGAGATGCGGGCCGCGATCTCCGCACCCAGCCCGAGGAACGTCGACGCCTCGTGCGCGATGACGAGTCTCCCGGTCTTGCGAACCGACTCCTCGACGGTGTCGAAGTCGATCGGGGAGAGGGAGCGCAGGTCGATCACCTCGAGGGAGTGCCCCTCGCCGGCGGCGATCGACGCCGCCGACAGGGCCGTCGGCACGACGGAGCCGTACGCGACGATGGTCGCATCCGTGCCCGCCCGGGCCACCCGGGCCCGATGCAGCGGCAGGTCCGGTTCGGCGTCCACGTCGAACTCGGCCTTGTCCCAGTACCGCCGCTTCGGTTCGAAGAACACCACCGGGTCGTCCGCCGCGACGGACTGCTGGATCATGTGGAACGCGTCCGCCGGGTTGCTGGGGGTGACCACGCGGAGTCCGGCGGTGTGGACGAAGTACGCCTCCGGCGACTCCGAATGGTGTTCGACCGCGCCGATGCCGCCGCCGTACGGGATCCGGATCGTGAGGGGCGCGGTGACCCGGCCCTGTGTGCGGTAGTGAATCTTGGCGACCTGCGAGACGATCTGGTCGAAGGCGGGGTAGACGAATCCGTCGAACTGGATCTCGCACACCGGCCGGTAGCCGCGCAGCGCCATCCCGAACGCCGCGCCGACGATCCCCGATTCGGCGAGCGGGGTGTCGATGACCCGGTTGTCGCCGAAGTCCTTCTGCAGAGTGTCGGTGACGCGGAAGACCCCGCCGAGGCGCCCGACGTCCTCGCCCATGATCACGACCTTCCGGTCGTGTTCGAGGGCGCGCCGCAGACCGGCGTTGAGCGCGGCGCCGAGCGACAGCGTGGTGGTGGTCATGACAGTGCCTCCTCGATGCCGGCGAAACCTGCGAGATACGCGCCGTACTGCTCGCGTTCCTCGTCGATGAGCGGGTGGTCGGTGGAATAGACGTGATCGAACAGATCGAGCGGCGCGGGGTCGGGCGCCTCGACGGTCCCCGAGCGCAGTCGCGCGGCCACGGCGTCTGCGGTGGCCTGCACCCGGGCGAGGAAGTCGTCGCCCAGCAGTCCCTCCCGGTCGAGGAGCCGCTTCATCCGGTCGATGGGGTCGCGGGCCTTCCAGATCTCCGTCTCGGCCGCGGCCCGGTACCGGGTGGGATCGTCCGACGTGGTGTGGGGGCCCATCCGGTACGTGATGGCCTCGATGAACGTCGGTCCACTGCCTTCGCGGGCGCGCTGGGTGGCCTGGCGGGTGACCGCCAGGACCGCGAGAACGTCGTTGCCGTCCACCCGGAGGGCGGGCATGCCGTAACCGGCGGCGCGCTGTGCGATGGGGACGGGACTCTGCAGGTGGACCGGTTCGCTGATCGCGAACTGGTTGTTCTGGCAGAAGAATACGACCGGTGCGTTGAAACTCATCGAGAAGCCGAGGGCCTCCGCGAGGTCGCCCTGACTGGTGGCGCCGTCGCCGAAGTAGGCGATCGTCGCGATCTCCGCACCGTCGAGGTGGGCGCCCATGGCGTACCCGGTGGCGTGCAGCCCCTGGGAGCCGACGACGATCGCCGGATTCGTCACGTTCACGGAACTCGGATCCCAGGCCGAATGCGCGCATCCCCGCCACATGCGGGTCATCACACCCGGGTCCACGCCCCGGCAGTAGGCGACGGCATGTTCGCGGTAGCTGATGAACGCGTAGTCGTCGGGACGGAGGGCGCGGGCGGAGCCGACCTGGGCGGCTTCCTGACCGAGCAGCGGGGCCCAGAGTCCCAGTTCACCCTGGCGTTGCAGGGCGACCGCCTCGACATCCATCCGACGCGCGGCGACGAGGTCCTCGTACAGGTCGCGCAGTTGGTCGGGTCCGATGTCGCGGACGAGGCTCGTGTAGTCGGGTCTGAAGACCCGTCGGCCGTCCGGCTGGATGAGCTGGACCGGATAGGCAATCTTGTCGACCATCGGGGTCACCTCGTGTTGTCGAGTCCGTGAACCTTGTGGGTTCGTCGGAGACGGGTACTGCGGTAGGACGGGTGTGTCCTACTTCACAGCATCCACGGGAACGCGAAGTGCGCAAGTGGCACCGCCGACGTCGAGCAGAATGCCCAGTTTCGGGGGTGCGATGGGTGTCATGCTGCGTCTAATGACCAATTCGAACGCCACCGACGCATGGTTGTCGCTGCAATTGTCCGAAACGTCCGGATCACCCCGCGAACACGAACCCGATCGAGGCGAGGACGGCGAGCACCGCGAGGTAGACCGCGGGCATCGCGACGGCCCGGGTATCGGGATTGCCGTAATCGCCGTGTCTGGCGTGAAACGCGATAGCGCACAAGAGGAGAATCAGCAGCGCCACCGTCGCGATCACGCCCAGCGGAGTCCAGTAGAGGCCGACGAGAACGCCGATACCGCCCGCGAGTTCCGCCACGCCGATCAGCCGCACCTGCTGCCCGCTCAGGCCCCGGGCCTGCAACCCCGTCCACGCGGTTCCCTTCAGTCTCAGCTTGGGAATGCTCACGGCGACGGCGCTCACGGCGAGGAGCACGCCACACACGATGAGGAAAACTTCCACGTCCGTCCCTCCAGTTCCGGCCGATTCGGCCTCACTGTTGCCACCCTAGGGCCGCGACCTGCGGTGCGGACCGGTTCCCTCCGCATCGGGCTTCCGAGCGGTTAGCATCGAGCGCGTGAATGCTGTGGGGCTGAACGAAGATGCCGTTTCTGCGTGGATTGCCGGACTCGGTGTGGGAGCGATCGCGCCGCTGAGCTTCGAGAGGATCGGGAACGGTCAGTCGAATCTCACGTACGCGGTCAGCGACGCGGGTGGCGGACGGTGGGTGCTGCGGCGACCACCGCTCGGACATCTGCTCGCGTCGGCGCACGACGTGGTCCGCGAACACCGGATTCTGTCTTCTCTGCAGGGATCCGACGTTCCGGTGCCGAAGATTCTCGGACTCACCGAAGATCCGGAGGTCACGGACGCGCCGCTCGTGCTGATGAGTTACGTCGCGGGGGTGGTGATCGACAGTGTCGGCGTGGCGAAGAAGCTGACACCCGAGCAGCGGGGTGCCGTCGGGCTGGCGATGCCGAAGGCGCTCGCGAAGATTCACGCGGTCGACCTCCGGGACGCCGGGCTGGAGGACCTGGCCAGCCACAAACCTTACGCGGCAAGGCAGTTGAAGCGCTGGACGGATCAGTGGGAGAAGTCCCGCACCCGCGAGGTCCCGGCCATCGAGGATCTGGCCGGGATTCTCGAGCGCAACATGCCGGAGCAGGCCGAACTGTCGTTGGTGCACGGTGATTTTCACCTGAGCAACGTCATCACCTCGCCGGAGGAGGGCGAGGTGGTCGCGGTGGTCGACTGGGAACTGTGCACGCTGGGAGACCCGCTCGCCGACGTGGGCGCGCTGCTGGCCTACTGGCCCGAGGCAGGCGACGAGGACGCCGGACCGTTCCCCGCCTCCACCCTCGAGGGATTCCCCACCCGGGCCGAACTCGTGGAGGCCTATGTCCACCACACCAAACGCGATGTCACGCACGTCGGGTACTGGCACGTGCTCGCGTTGTGGAAGCTGGCGATCATCGCCGAAGGCGTGCTGCGCCGCGTGATCGACGACCCCCGCAACAAGGCCGAGACCGGTGCGCCCACGGTCGCGCTGATCGACGGGATCATCGCCCGGGCGGTGGCCACCGCCGAGGCCGAGGGCCTGCGCTGAACCACCCGGTGGTGCCGGACCCTCAGGGCGTGCCCGGCGCCGCCAGAAGGGTTACGGCGCTGCGAATTTCGTCAGGGATCGGAACCGGCGTGCGGGTCTTCGCGTCCACGTAGACGTGAACGAAGCGGCCGAGAGCGGCGAGGTCGAGTGCGTCGCCGTTCTCGCGGAAAATGGCGAGCGCGTACACGATGCTCCGGGTGCCCAGCTTCTCGACGGACAATCCCACCTGCAGGCGGTCCGGGAACGTCAGCTCGCTGACGTACCTGCAGGACGTCTCGGCGACCACGCCGATGGCGGGCAGATCCCGGATGTCGGTGCCCGTCGTCGCGATCAGCCAGCCGTTGACGGCCGTGTCGAAGTACGAGTAGTACGTGACGTTGTTGACGTGCCCGTAGTGGTCGTTGTCCGCCCAGCGGGTCGGCACCGGCCACAGCGCGGGGAAGTGTGCGGCGGTCGGCATCGCGGGGGCGTCGTCGTGTTTCACCGTCCCGACCCTAATGCCACGGATCGTCTGCACCCCGCGTCGGGCAGAATCGCGTCCTATGTCTGTGCCCGACAGTGATGTGCGTTCACCGGATTCCGCCGCCCAGCCGATCAGCGCCGGAATCGTCACCGCCCTGGTGGGCTTCACCAGTTCGTTCGCGGTCGTACTCACCGGGCTGACGGCGGTGGGCGCGAACTCCGCCCAGGCCGCGTCGGGACTGCTGGCGCTGTGTGTGACGCAGGCGCTGGGGATGCTGTGGATGTCGCGGCACTACCGCATGCCGATCACCCTCGCGTGGTCGACGCCGGGCGCGGCTCTGCTCGCCGGGGCGGGAACGGTGAGCGGCGGGTGGCCCGCCGCGGTCGGGGCGTTCGCCGTCGTGGGGGCGGCGGTGATCCTCACGGGGCTGTGGCCGCGGCTGGGACGGCTCATCGCGGCCATCCCCCCGGCCCTCGCGCAGGCGATGCTCGCCGGGGTGCTGCTGCCGCTGTGCCTGGCGCCGGTGCTGGCGTTGCGCGACGCCCCGCTCGCCGTTGCGCCCGTCGTCCTCGTGTGGCTGGTTCTGCAGCGGTATTCGCCGCGGTGGGCGGTCCCGGCCGCGTTCGCGGCTGCCGCGGTGGTGATCGCGGTCGGTCTCGTCTCCGGCAACGACACCCTCGACACCAGCGCGCTCCTGCCGAGGCTCGACGTCACGGCACCGGCATGGACGTGGCAGGCGATGGTCGGGATCGCGATCCCGCTGTACATCGTGACGATGGCGTCCCAGAACATTCCCGGCACCGCCGTCATGAATTCCTTCGGCTACCGGGTGCCGTGGCGGCCGGCCATGCTGGTGACCGGTGTCGGGACCCTCGTCGGCGCCCCCGCGGGTGGGCACGCCATCAACCTCGCCGCCATCAGCGCCGCGCTCGCCGCCGCGCCGTCCGCACATCCCGACCCACGGAAACGCTGGATCGCGGCGTTCACGGCAGGCTGGGCGTACCTCGTGCTCGCGGTGTGTTCCGCCGCGGTCGCCGCACTCATCGCCGCGGCGCCCGAGGGCGTCGTGGAGGCCGTCGCCGGACTCGCCCTCCTCGGCACCCTCGGCGGGGCTCTGGCCTCCGCCCTCGACGACGTCCGCGAACGGGAGGGTGCCGTCGTCACGTTCCTGATCGCCGCCTCGGGGGTGAGCATCCTCGGCATCGGGTCCGCATTCTGGGCGCTGGTCGCCGGACTGATCGTGCGGGTCGCGGTGGGCTCGCGGCGATAATGGGCACATGACCACCATCGAGGTAGTGCAGGGTGACATCACGACGGTCGAGGTCGACGCGATCGTCAACGCCGCCAACTCCGGACTGCTCGGCGGCGGTGGCGTGGACGGCGCCATCCACCGGGCCGGTGGCCCCGAGATCCTCGCCGAATGCCGGCAACTGAGGGCCACCACATTGCAGGACGGACTGCCGGCGGGACACGCGGTCGCGACGACGGCGGGCCGGTTGCCCGCCCGATGGGTGATCCACACGGTCGGCCCCGTCTATTCCGCTTCGGACGATCGGTCGGCCACCCTGCGCAGCGCGTACACCGCGAGCCTGGCGGTGGCCGCCGATGTCGGCGCGCAGTCCGTCGCGTTCCCGCTGATCTCGTCCGGGGTGTACGGCTGGCCCGCGGACGACGCCGTCCGGCAGGCGGTCGGCGCCGTCCGTGACTCGGACTCCGGGATTCCGCGGGTGCTGTTCGTGGCGTTCGACGCGCGGATGGCGTCGCTGCTGCGGGCCGAGGTGGGGTGAGGACGCCTGCCCGCGTCCCCACCCCTCACCGGGTCCGGATCCGCCGTGACGCCATAGCGGTGGCCGAGGCCACGAACTCCTCGGTGGCGTCGAGGGTGCGCTGCGCGTACGGAAGCAGTCGCCCGCCGACCGGGGTCAGGATCGCCCGGCGACTGCTCCGCTCGATCAGGGTGACCCCGAGCCCGGTCTCGAGAGCAGCCAGCGCCCTCGAGAGGGTGGGCTGGCTGATCCCGAGATCCGATGCCGCCGAGCCGAAATGCAGGTGGGTGGCGACGGCGGCGAACGCGCGGAGTTGCGTCAGCGTCGGCTGATACGGCTGATCACTCATTGCGCACGGCGGAGGTGCGCGCCGTGTCCGCCCGGGGCTCGGTGTCCGCCGGTCGCTCAATGTCGGCCGGGTGCTCCGACTCTTCAGCGCGGTGGACGGCGACGGGAGGCGCCGCCGACACCACCGACGGCGCGGGCCGGTTGCCCGCCTTGATCTCGTTGAACAGGATGTTCAGCAACACCGCGACGATGCTCGCCGCGCTGATTCCCGAGTCGAAGACGATGTGCACCCACTCCGGGAAGGCCGAGTAGAACTCGGGCACCGCGATCGGGATGACGCCGAATCCGAGGGCCACCGCGACGATCACCAGGTTCAGGTTGCCGTCGTACGACACCTTGGACAGGGTGCGGATTCCGCTCGCGGCCACCGAGCCGAAGAGCACGATCCCGGCGCCGCCGAGGACGGGCAGCGGCACGGAGGCCACCAGCCGACCCAGGATGGGGAACAGCCCGAGAGCGAACAGGACCGAACCGCCTGCCGCGACGACGTACCGGCTCTTGATCCCGGTGATCGCGACGAGCCCGACGTTCTGGGCGAACGCGCTGGCCGGGAACGTCCCGAACACCGGTGCCACGGTGGTGGCGAGCATGTCGGCGCGGAGTCCGTCGCCGACCCGGCGAGCATCCACCTTCGTCCCCACGATCTCGCCGACCGCGAGGATGTCCGCCGTCGTCTCGGTCATGATCACCAGGATCACCACCGTCATCGAGATGATCGCGCCGATCTGGAACAGCGGGGTGCCGAACGCGAACACCTGCGGCAGTTCGAAGATCGCACCCTTCCCGACGGCACTGAAGTCGGCCTTGCCGATCAGCGCGGCGAACAGCGTGCCCACCACGATGCCGATCAGGATGGACAACCGCGACAGGGTGCCCTGGACCAGTCGGCTCACCAGCAACACGACGAACAGGCTGAACCCGGCGAGTCCGATGTTGGACATCGATCCCCAGTCCGGGGCCTTGGCGTTGCCGCCCATCGCCCACCGCACCGCGACCGGCAGGAGGGAGATGCCGATGACCGTGATGATCGACCCGGTGACGACGGGGGGAAAGTAGCGCACGATCTTGCAGAAGAAGGGGCTGATCAGCAACCCGATCACGCCTGCGACCATGATGGCCCCGAACACCGAGCGCAGCCCGCCCGGACCGGCGGCCACCGCCACCATCGTCGACACCGAGGCGAAGGAAATGCCCTGCACCAGGGGGAGTTTGGCGCCGAAGAAGGGAACGCCGAGGGTCTGCAGCAAGGTGGCGGCGCCGCTGACGAACAAGGCCGCCGACACGAGCAGGCCGATCTCGACGCCGGTCAGTCCGGCGGCGCCGCCGACGATCAGGGGAGGCGCGATCACGCCGCCGTACATGGTCAGGATGTGCTGCAACCCGTAGATGTACGACTTTCCGAGCGGCAAACGCTCGTCTTCGGGTCCGGTCGTTCCGGCGACCCGATGTCCGATCCGCTTCATCGCCGCGCTCCTAGCAGAATCCGGGAACGGAATCCCAGGCGCGGCCGGCGTCGGGCGCGCCCTCACGCTCGACGGTCGCCTCGATCAACCCGTAGGGGCGGTCGGCGGCGAAGAACACCTCGCCGGGGTTGTCGAGTCCGAACGGTTCCAGGTCGACCAGGAAGTGGTGCTTGTTCGGCATCGAGAACTTCACCTCGGCGATCTCCGGATGCGCCTCGAGGACCGCCGAACCCATCTGGAACAGCGACTGCTGCAGCGCGAGCGAATGGGTGGTGGCGAACGCCTCCAACATGATTGCGCGCACGTTCTCGAACGTCTTGTCGAAGTCGACGTCGGTGGTGAGGTACCGCCATCGGGCGCTCACCGACGTCGCGAGGATCCGGTCGGACGTCTCCTGCAGGGTCGTGTACTTGTCCTTCGGGTATCCGCGGAACTCCGAACCCGTCGACTTCAGCACCACCATGTTGCTGAGACCGGACACGATCCAAATCCGGTCGCCGTCGATGGTGACCACGGTGTTGCGTCGTTCGTCGCTGGATCGGACGAAGGAATGGTCGTGGCCCTCGCCGTCGACCGGGATCCGCGCCCACGAGTACTGCTCGATCTCCCACCGCCCGCCGGTGATCCACTCGAACTCGCCGGTGAAGTGCTTCCCGAGTCGCATGGCGAACGTCTCGATCGCGCCGACGCCGTCGCGCGCGAACGCGTACACCGTGTTCTTCTGGGTGTCCGTGGCCACGACGTGCGCGTTGTCGCCTTCGGTGTGTACCGCGTCGAGGTCTCCGCGCAGTTGCGAAGTGACGGTGACGTCTTCGATCTCGTGTCGCTTGGTGTCCCGGGTGATCTTGACCAACCGGACTTCCGCCTTGCCGTACTGGTTCTGGCCGAGCACGATCTTGCTCATGATTAGCTCCCTCGGTAGGTCGAGTATGCGAATGGGCTGAGAAGGACAGGTACGTGGTAGTGCTGTTCGCTGTCGGTGAGGGCGAACGTGATGGTGATGTCGGGGTAGAACGTCGGACGTCCCTTCGCGGCGAAGTAGCGTCCGGTGTCGAACACGATCCGGTAGGTGCCCGGCTCGAGTCGGGCAGGTCCCAGGGCCGCGGCGCGCCCGTCGTCGTCGGTGACGGCGTCGGCGACGGTGACCCACGCGGACTCTCGCAGGACCGCCAGCGTGACCGGCACCTCCCGCGCGGGCATGCCTTCGGCCGCGTCCAGCACGTGGGTGGTGACCTGGCTGACGTCGCTCATGCGTCCAGCATCCCGGTGAGCCGGAGTGCGGCGATGTCGCGCAGTTCCTCTGCGACAACGGCCAATTCGCCGGCCTCGTCGTTGACCAGCCTGCGGTCGAGGGCGGTGAGGACGTCGGACGTGCTGCGCCCGGCGGCGCGGATCAGGAAGACCCGTCCGAACTTGTCCTCGTAGGCGCGGTTGCCGTCGGTCAGCCGTTTCTTCGCCGCCGCGTCGGACGAATCGACGTTCGACTGCTCCGAGCGGGCCAGGTGCGACTCGGCGTCGTCGCCGCCCGGGGGTTCACCGATTCGGGGGTGGTGGGCGAGGGCCAGTTCAATCTCCTCCGCGGAGAGCGGGCCGGCCCCCGTCCTGGCCGCGGTGAGCAGCGAGGCGCGATCGGGGTACGGCCGGGCGGAGACGAGTTCGTCTGCCCACCGGGGGATGTCCAGGCAGATTCGCGCCCATTCCATTGCCTCGGACCGTGACGCCTCGTTGAATCGTTGGAGTCCTGCATCGAAAACCATGCGACCCTTCTTCCACAATGCGAAATAATGATTCCGTATAGAGAAGCGTGACAGGGGTCACAATTCGTGTCAAGACCCAAAATTGAATTAATCCAGATTCGGACACGGTTGGGGTTTACGGCCGACCGGGGGCGTGACGGGTCCCGGATGCGGTGGTGGGGGAACCACCTGCGGTGAGAAAAACGTTGTCGGGCAACAGCTCGCGGACAACGGGACGCGGAGCGGCGGGACCTACTCCTCGCCGTCGGCGTGGTGATTGAAAAGACGGGGCAACACAAACCAGAGCGTCGCGAACATCAGCGCGGCCGCCACGCCGATCACGATCGCGACCGGACCGCCCACTGCCACTTCGGCAATCAGGATCACGGTGCCGGTCATGGCGGCGGCCAGAAATCCGACACCCCACAGCGCGAACAGGTTGGCCTTACGCAGGATGTCGGCCCGGCGGCCCTGACGGAACAGCACGCGATGCCAGACCGCCGGGGCGATGAGGAGCGCCGAGGACACCGTCGTCAGGAGCACCGTGACGAGATGCAGCATGCGGAGGCCGAACGACTGCTCCTCGTACGCCTCGGTGAAGGCGACCGCCAGGAGGAAGGCGAACAGGATCTGCACACCGGCCTGCGCGACACGGAGTTCCTGCAGTAGCTCGCTGAAATTGCGGGCGAGCCGCTGCGCGGGTGTCTCGGCGGTGGTCACCTCACGACCGTGAATACTCGGAGGCCCTGCGGATCTCTTCGGGAGACGGGCGCACGCCGGTGTAGAGGACGAACTGTTCCGCGGCCTGCAACGCGATCACCTCGGCGCCCGTGATGACGGTCTTGTGGCGTTCGGCCGCCGCCCGGATCAGTGGCGTCGCGGCGGGCATCGCCACCACGTCGAATACGGCCTCCGCCGCGTCGATCGCGTCGAGTTCGAATGCCAGATCCTCGGCCTCGGGACCACCGGCCATTCCGACGGGGGTGGCATTGATCAGCAGCCCCGGTCGCGCCGCGCCCAGTTCGGGCTGCCAGTCGAATCCGTACTGCTTCGCGACGGCGCCGCCGGTCTTCTCGTTGCGGGCGATCACGGTGACGTCGGTGAACCCGTAGTCGCGCACGGCGGCGACGACGGCCTTGGCCATGCCGCCGCTCCCGGCCACCGCCACCGAGAGCGAGTGGGGCAACGCGTTGTCGCGCAACAGGTTCGCGATGGCCTGGTAGTCGGTGTTGTAGGCGTGCAACGCCCCGTCCTCGTTGACGATCGTGTTGACGGACTCGATGACCGACGCCGATTCGTGCATCACGTCGACATAATCGATGATCTGCTCCTTGAACGGCATGGAGACACCGGCGCCGCGGATCCCCAGCGCCCGGATGCCGCCGACCGCGGCCTGGAGGTCGTTGGTGGTGAAGGCTTTGTACACGAAATTGAGGCCCAGCTCGCCGTACAGATAATTGTGAAACCGGGTGCCGATGTTGCTCGGCCGGCCGGAGAGCGAGATGCAGAGAAGAGTGTCTTTGTCGAGCTGGTTCATCCGGTAAATACTAGTGGTGGGCTCCCATCCGTGCGCGTTCTCAGCTCCGAATACACGGTGACGACGGCAAAGGAGCAAGGCTGCGATGACTACCACGATCGGTGACCGGCACGAGGCGGCGCGGACGCCACGGAGACGGCGGCACCTGTTCTCGCGCGCGCTCGCCGGAGTGATCGCCGCCGGCATGGTACTCGGAGTGGGCGAACTGCTGGCGGCGCTGATCGACCCGAATGCGTCGCCGTTCTACGCAGTCGGATCGACGACGGTGGACCGCAGCCCCGCCTGGGCCCGCGAGTTCGCGATACACACGTTCGGCACCAACGACAAACCCGCGTTGTTCGTGGGCATGACGATCCTCATCGTGGCCCTCGCTGCGGTCGCGGGGATCGTCGAGCGCCCCCGGGCCCCGTTCGGCAGCGCAATCCTCGCGGTGCTCGGGCTGGTCGGAATCGTGGCCGCCACCCAGCGTCCCGGCGCCACCTGGATGTATGCGCTGCCGACAGTGGTGGGTGTCGTCGCCGGTATCGCGGTCCTGCGGGTGCTGACTGCCACCGCGCGGGCACCCGAGAACTCGGACTCCGAGGATTCGTGGTTGCCGCGCCGCACTTTTCTCCTGGTGGCCGCAGCCGCCGCCGCGACGGCCGCGGCCGCGGGAGCCGCGGGCCGGTACCTCGGGCAGCAGGTCGCGGGCGCCGTGGACAACCGCCGCGCCTTCGCGATTCCCGGGGTGACGGACCGGGCGGCCGCGATCGCGCCGGGCACCGACATCGGCGTGCCGGGCGGCACCCCGTTCGTCACGTCGAACGAGGACTTCTACCGGATCGACACCGCCCTGCGGGTGCCGCGGCTGACGACGGACGACTGGCAACTGCGTATCCACGGCATGGTGGACCGCGAACTCACCCTCTCGTGGGACGACCTGATCGCACGCACGCCCGTGGAACGGCTGATCACGTTGACGTGCGTGTCCAACGAGGTCGGTGGAAACCTCGCGGGCAACGCCACGTGGATCGGCTACCCCATCAAGGACATCCTCGACGAGGCAGGCGTGCACCCCGACGCCGACATGCTGCTGTCCACGAGCAGCGACCACTTCACGGCGGGCACCCCGGTCGCGGCGCTGCGGGACGGACGCGACGCGATTCTCGCGGTGGCGATGAACGGTCAGCCGCTGCCGTTCGAACACGGTTACCCCGTGCGGCAGGTCGTCCCCGGTCTCTACGGCTACGTGTCGGCCACCAAATGGGTGGTGGAGTGGGAACTCACACGATTCGACAAGGCCGAGGCCTACTGGACGAAGCGCGGGTGGTCCGCGGAAGGTCCGATCAAGACCGCATCCCGGATCGACGTGCCCGCCCCGTTCGCACCCACCGCGCCCGGCCCGGTACTCGTCGCCGGAACCGCATGGGCGCAGCACCGCGGCATCGAGAAGGTGGAGGTACGGGTCGACAACGGCGCATGGCAGACCGCGACCCTCGCCCCGCAGTACAGCATCGACACCTGGCGGCAGTGGACGTGGGAGTGGGAGGCCGCGTCCGGCCTGCACACACTCCAGGTGCGCGCCACCGATCTGGACGGCAACGTGCAGGTGGAGGAGCGGACGCCGCCGGTCCCGAGCGGCGCCACCGGCTGGCACACCCGGTCGTTCACGGTGGCCTGAGGCGCTGAGACGATCACGGACACCACTCCGCCACTTCGGCGAGCGCGTCGCGGTCCGCCTGTGTCACCGGAAGTCCGTACTCCACCGCCACCGAGAGGTACTTGCCCGCGTAGAAGCAGCGGTACGCCGGGTTCGGTGGCAGCCAGTCCTGCGGGGTCTGGTCGCCCTTGTCCTGATTGTCGGCGCCGTTGACGGCCAGCAGGTTGAACGTGACGTCGTTGGCGAACCGGAGCCGGCGCTCGGGCGGCCACGTCGACGCGCCCATGTCCCACGCCGCCGCCAGCGGGTAGACGTGGTATCCGGCACTAGGAGTGTTGTGCCGTTCACATCATCGACATGGGTGTAGTTCGTCGGCGATCGTCGTCACGGGTACACGTATCGGACGTTGGCATGCGATGCCGACGACATCGCTGACACACCGGACGGCAATCCCGAGACTGAGGCATTGAGCGCGTTAGCGTGGTCACGTCGAAGGAGACCAGATGGCGTCCACGCAACGTGTGATGACCGGCGGAGAGACGACGTGGACGGTGGTGTCCGATTCCCACACACTCGTCGAACCGATCGAGCAGTATCTGGAATTCGCCCGTCAATCGGAGTTCTCTCCGAACACCATCAAAACGTACGCGCGTGGTCTGGCACTCTGGTGGTCCTACCTGGAGAAGTCGGGACGGCAGTGGGATACGGTCCAGCTCAGCGACTTCGGACAATTTCTGATGGCCGTGCGCACCGGTCAGTTCGATCCGGCGATCCGGCAACTTCATCCGGAAGCGACCGTCACAGAAGCAACCGTGGCGATCCGCATACGACCGGTGATGAGCTTCTACCGATACCATGCCGCGTTCGGCGTCGATGCCGCATCGTTCCTCTACGAGCACGTGCGATCACGGCCGGGCAGATATATGCCGATGCTCGAACACATTGCTCGTCGAAATACTCAGCGACGGACTGCTATCCGCGTGAGACTCCGAAACCGGCGGACTCCACTGCTGGAGCCGGACTCCATCGACGCCCTGATCGCAGCCGAGGCATCGTGCGCGCCGACCGGCGACTGGTCAGGAGATCTGCGGTACCGATTTCTCTGGACCTTGCTGGCCGAGACCGGCATGCGAATCGGTGAAGCACTCTCACTTCAGCATCGAGACTGGAACACCAGCCGCGGCGACACGGCATCGGTTGCCATCGTGCCACGACCACACCCCCACGGACTGATACCGAAATCCGGCTACCGCAAGATCTTCGTCGGCAGCCGCCTCGACCGCCTCTACGGCGATTTCGTGTGGTGGCTCTGCGACCATGGCGCAGACGGCGTGATCGACGACTGGGACACCGGATACATCTTCTGCAACACCCGACGCGAACCGCTCTACGCACCACTGCGCGGCGAAAGCGTGTATGCGCACCTGAGAGCGATGAAACGGAAGGTGCCGCAGCTACCGGAATCGATGACGCCGCACTGGTTCCGTCATACCCACGCCACCGCACTGCTGCTCGCGGGAACACCGCTGCATGTGGTCAGCAGGCGACTCGGGCACCGAGACGTGCAAACCACGATCAACAGGTATGGGCACGTCACCGAGGACGCCGAACTCGAAGCGCTGGCGAACTGGCGTGACGTCGTATCCGGATGGGAGACGAAAACTGATGTCCCGTAGTCAAAAACGCGATCCCGGCCCAGAACCTAAACGCCTCGAAAGCCGCGACCTGCGGCTGCCCGTCTCGGAGATGTTTGATCCCCTTCGGGCGCGGCAGCTGTGGGATTCACTGCCCGAGCCATGCCGCAGAGATCATTTCGACAAGAAGAACATGCCCGACATCTACGCCCCCGCGGTCGCCGAGCGCAGCGTGGGAGGAGGACCATGGACATCGGTGGCCCTGAACTTTCGCTCGCTGCCGGAACCGATGACCTGGGAGTTGGCCTGGTTGATCCACCGGGAGGTGGAATTGGGTAGAAATATCCACCCAGTGCACTTCAACGCCGCCACAGGAACCCTGCGTGCCGCTACTGGCTACGGTGGGAAGACTGCCCGGTCGGCGCAGTCATTGCTGCACCTCACCCCTGAACAGTGGCTGAGAGAGGCGCAGCGGGCGCGGTTACGCGGACTGCAGCGCGGAGCCAGCCACGACGGAAATGCTCTCCACCGTTTGCGGCGTCTACAGGACATTCTTGTCTACCCCTACCATCAGGGCCCGTGGTGGCAGCTGAACCTGTGGAATCCACAACTCGACCCCCGCGTTCCCCAACGTGAACACGAACCGATGGGCCAACACACCGCCAACTTCAGTCGACTGAGCAGTGACTGGCTCCGTGAGGGCGCCAAATTATGGCTCTCGGAGAACCTCGAGAACGGCCGCTACAGCTGGAGCACGATCAAATCGCGTCTCGACGCACTCAAATGGCTTCAACGCCATCTCGACACGGTCGGTGACGCCGGCCCCGCCCTGACCAGCGACCCTTCCACCTTCCGGCCGTTCGTGCGGGGATTCTGCGAGATGCTACGCACGCACACCGTCACCACCGGAAAGAACAAGAACCAGCTCCTGGGCAAGAATCCGCGTCGGAACATCATGACCTCGATTGAACAGTTCTACCAATGGATGTTTGACCATCGCGACGAAGCGTCCCACACGCTGGGCCAACCCGAATGGCGACTACTGCGCCCCGAGCACTGCGTGTTGTTCCGGCCCGAAGACAAACCACGCCTGACCAACAAGCGACACGACGACGACATGGTCCTCGAAGACGCGGTGGTCACCAGGATCGCCGCCGGCGCCGAACTGCTCGCGAAGCCACGCACCGAGGGCGGCCTCGGTGACATCCAGGCCTTTCACATCTTGATGCTCCTCATTCGCACCGGACGCCGAGTCAACGAGATCCTCATGATGGACTTCGACCCCTTGATCCCACTCCAGAGAACATCGAAGCCGCATTCCGACACGGTCGACAGTGCGGACTTCGTGGCCCGCATGCGCTACCAACAGACGAAGATCGAATCCGCACAACCCGCCTCGATCCCGGTCGATGCCGAAATCGTCACCGTCATCAGGGCTCAACAACAGGTCGCGCGAGAGCACATGGCGCGAGTCGGCAGACCAGACCAGACTCCCAGATACCTTTTCCTGAAACGTATTCAGAACCGCAACGGCACCGCGTCCTATCCAATGCCCACCTTGCATGCGCACCTGGCCGCACTCGCGGATCGCTTGGCGATCACCGACAGCGCCGGACACCCGGTCACGATCAGTAAGACACACCGCTTCCGACACACAGCCGCCACCAACCTGCTCAACGCGGGCGTTCCATTGCACGTGGTGATGAGATACTTCGGACATGTCAGCCCTGAAATGACCATGCACTATGCGGTGACGCTGTCGGAAACCCAGGAGCGTGAATTCCTGCGCTACAAGAAGGTCACCAGCGACGGCCGAGCCCCCGCGATCGACACCTCGGATCTCTACGACTTCCTCAAGCTCGACAGCCGGGCTGATCGCGTTCTGCCGAACGGTTGGTGCACCCTCCCGCCGAAGCAGTCCTGCGACAAGGGCAACGCGTGCTTGACCTGCCCGAAGTTCGTAACTGATGCCACCCATGCCACCGAACTCTCCCGGCAACTCGAGGAGACCCAGCGGCTCATCGAGATCCGCAAGGAGACATTCGCGGCCCGCTACGGAACGCAGATGAGCGAGGACAACGTCTGGCTACAAGGCCGCACCGACGAGGTCACCTCACTCAACCAGATCCTGCTCGCGATCACCGACGCCGCCGACCAACACGGAATCCGCGGCGCCGGAGTCCACGACCACACCGCCTGACGGGAGCCGAATCATGCCCGAACACCTCCAGCAAGCTGCACGCCGCCGACACGACCAGGCCATGGCACGGGCCACCGACGCACTCCGAGAACTGTCCTCGGCTGGCCAGCCGGTCACCTTCGCGAGCGTCGCCCGCAAGGCCGGACTCTCGACCGACTTCCTCTACAAGCACGGCGACCTCCGCCGAAAGATCGAAGACCTCCGCACCACGGCCGGCCACCACAGCGCGGGCCGCGACACCACCCCCGCCGAGCAGCCGACCACATCCTCCGCAGTCCGCGCCCTGTCCACCCAGCTGAAGGAAATCCGCAGCCGCCACCACGCAGAAATGCTCGAGCTCCGACAGGCCCTCGCCGCCGCCCACGGAGAGAATCTCACACTCCGACGCGAAATCGCCCAGCTAAGACCCCTCTAGCAACACAGCGCCTGGCACGCTCGACCTCACCCAAGCATGCAGACGTCGTCGGCATGCCGACGACGCTCTGACCACGACCTTTCGCTGGCAACACCTACGAAGCAACAGATACGACGTGGTCGATCTGGACGGCTTTCGCGTCCGCCCGGTCGAACGGGAGCACCTCACCGGAGTACGGATCGGCGAGGACACCGCTGAGCACCACGCAGTCGCGGGTGCCGTCGCGGAAGACCACCGAGCGGAGATCGATTGCCAGAACGTTGTTGCGGGTGTCGCACCCGTCGTGGCCGCCCGCGGCGTCCTGGTCGTCGGTCCAGGCCGGTCCGAAGACGCACAGCTCCCGGCCGGAACACCCGCGCTGGTATCCGCCCGGGTGCGGACGGGATTCGACCGTCGCGACCCGCCCGAGCAACTCCTCGATGTGCGCGCGGGGCGGGCTGCCCGGTGCGGGGCTGTCACCCAGGTCGAGCAGCGACACCCCGCAACCACCGGCCGACAGGATCACGGCCAGCCACGCCGTCACGTACAGAAGTCTCATGCGTCCCCCGGCGCTCGAAAACTCTCCCCTACCGTCCAGGAGTATGCACCGGGCCCCCGACAGGTCAGCTGAAGGGCAGGCGCACCGCGGCGATCGACGACACGTGCGTGCCGTCGTGACCGATGACCCAGGAACCGCCGCTCTGCCGGCATTCGGCGAGCAGGTCGAGCGTGCGCAGGAGGAAGAAGATCGCCTCGCTGGCGACGGGAGTGACCGCAAGCCGGTGCGCCTCACCGTGTTTCATTCCGTCGAGCCACACACCCGACTGCCCGTCCAGGCGAATGGTGACGATGTGGGTGGCATCGACGAAGGCGTACTTCCGTTGCTCCCACGGGGTGGTGAGCGCGTACCCCTGTTCGAGAACCTGGATCAGGATGCTCATGGCCGACTCCCGAGAGTTTCCGGCAGCTACGTCTCTCCAGCATCTACCTCGGACCGGGTGAAAGCCAGACCCGCTCACCGAACTCGATCACGACCTTGCCGCTCGTGTGACCGGATTCGACCGTCGCGAGAGCGTCACCGGCGTGCGCGAACGGGAACCGGTGTGCCACCCGCGGGTCGAGGGTTCCGTCGGCCACCAGCGCGGCCACCTTCGCGAACACCGCGGACGTGCGGCGCCGTTCCACTCCCGAACCGCCGAGGTCCCGTGCCGCGAGTGGGTCGCCGACACTGATGATCGCCGCCGGATCCGTCACCAGCCGCGCCGCCTCGGCCAGCGCGGCACCGCCGACGAGATCGAAGACCGCGTCCACCGGGCCGGGCACCCGTTCGGCGAGTCCGTTCCCGGACGCCACCCACGTGGCGCCGAGCGACTCGACGACCTCCCGCTTGCCCTCGCTCGCGACCCCGATCACGGTGACGTCCCGGGCCGCGGCCAACTGCAGCGCCGCCACCCCCACGCCACCGCCCGCACCGACGACGAGCAATCGGCTGCCGGGAGCCAGGTCCAGGGTCGTCAGCGCGTCGTACGCGGTCCCCGCCGCGACGGGCAGGGTGGCCGCGTCGGCGAACGAGACCGCGTCGGGCTTGTGCGCCGCTGCGGCCGTGTTGACCAGGGTGTACTCGGTGTATCCACCGAAACCGGTGGCGGTCGCCCCGAACACGGCGTCGCCGACCGCGAACCCGGTCACCCGGGGGCCGACGTCGGCGACCACACCCGCGACCTCCCGGCCGAGAACCGCGGGAAGGGTGACCGGGACCGTGTCCTTCCGCGTTCCCGCCCGCACCTTCCAATCGGCGGGATTCACGCCCGCCGCGTGGACGGCGACCAGCAGTTGTCCGGGGCCGGGGGAGGGAACGGGGACGTCGAAGAACTGCTGCGTCTCGGGGCCGCCGTATTCGCTGAAGCCGTATGCCATGCTCACGCCCACAGTCCTATCACGAACTCCAGGCCCGGATCCGGGCACGACGTAGGCCCGCCGAACGGGGTCGGCGGGCCTGCTTCGTGAGAACTCAGGAGCCGAACAGGCTACCCAGGGAGCCTGTGCCTCCGCCGCCTCCGCCGCCTCCCATCAACGGTCCGAGGACCTGGATGAGCTGAACGAGAACCTGCAACATCTGTGTCGCGTCCATTGTGTCTTCCTCCGATCACTGCGATCTACCAACGGCAGCGATCCCGGTCGATCCCGGCGTGGACAGCCGCCACCTCGTTCATCGGTGGAATCTCGTCGAGGGTTACAGCCGCCGAGCAGGGATTTCTCCGACTGTCGGTTGCGCCTGATTGGATGGGTGCATGCTGCACGGCCTCTGGACACCCGGTTCGGGTCTCATGCTGTGGGTGGAGGACCGGAATCCGGCCGCCGAGGAGCCGACCGACGCGGTCGGGCGGGTGCTCGCCCGGAAGTTCCGCCATCACGTGAAGGTGCCGATGCCGACGCCGTCGGGCCCGGAGATGCTCGAGTGGGCGGCGGTCGCCCTCGCACCGCCGGACGCGACCGACTTCCTGCTGTCGGTGTCGGCCCGCGACCCCCGGGTCGCCGGGGATCTGCGCTACCTCGCCCACGTGGCGCGCGGCGTCGAGCGCTGGGTGCGTGCGGGACGCGTGGTGCCGGAGGTGCACCGGGCGGAGGGCGGCTGGTGGCCGCGCTGGCGGCTCCTCGGCGGCGAACGGCAGCGTGCGTGGCTCACGGAACTGTCGGTCGCGATGCCCCCGGTGCAGCGCCACGGAACCACCCCGCGGGCGGTGCTCGACGACATGGTGACCGAGTTGACCGACCCCGTCGCCCGGCGGGTCCTGGGCGGCAGGCACCCGGACGATTCCGGCACCGCACCGGAGCATCCGCTGATCGACGCGCTGATTCGGGGTGAGGACTTCGCCGAGGGCACCGCCCAGCTGGCGGGTGCCCTCGACGGGTGGCGGGACAGCCTGAAGGTGGACGAACCCGAACTGGTGCTGCGATTGCTCGAGCCGGAAGACGTGGACGTGGAGGGCGATTGGGACCCGGACACGGTGTTGTGGCGGCTGCAGGTGTGCCTGCGTCCGGAAGGTGAAGCGCCGGTGCCGATTCCGCTGCACCGGACGGAGGCGAGCCGCCTGCAGACCGGTGTTCGCAAACTGACCGAGGCCGTCGCCGCCTACCCGCGTCTGCAGGACGTCCCGAGCGACCCCGACAGTCTCGACCTGATGCTGCCCACCGCGGTGGTCATCGACCTCGTCGGGCACGGCGCGGTGGCGTTGAAGGAGAAGGGCATCAGCCTGCTGCTGCCGCGGGCCTGGAGTGTGGCGTCGCCGTCGATGCGACTACGGGTGAGCTCACCGAGCACCCCGGCGAGCGCGGAGAACCGGTCCGTCGGCAAAGACCAGTTGGTGCAGTACAACTGGGAACTGGCACTCGGCGACACGGTGCTCACCGCCGCGGAGATGAACCGGCTGGTCACTGCGAAGAGCGACCTCGTGCGGCTGCGCGGTGAGTGGGTCCGGGCCGATCAGGACGTGCTCTCCCGCGCCGCGCGGTACGTCGCGGAGCGGCACAGCAGCGGCGACCGCGCCATCGTGGACCTGCTGAAAGACCTGATCGCAGACGATCTGTCCGATCTCCCCGTCGAGGAGGTCACCGCCACCGGCTGGGCGGCCGCGCTGCTCGACGGCGACATCACGCCGCAGGACGTGCCGACCCCGGACGGGTTGGACGCCACGCTGCGGCCGTACCAGAAGCGGGGGCTCGACTGGCTGGTGTTCATGAGCCGCCTCGGGCTCGGGGCGGTCCTGGCCGACGACATGGGTCTCGGCAAGACGCTGCAGTTGCTCGCCCTGCTCGCACACGAGGACGCCGCCACGCCCACACTGCTGGTGTGCCCGATGTCGGTGGTCGGCAACTGGCAGCGTGAGGCGGCGCGCTTCGTTCCCTCGCTGCGGGTGCTCGTCCACCACGGTCCGCAGCGGCTGAGCGGCGACGACCTCGCCGCCGCCGTGACGCAGAGCGACCTGGTGATCACCACGTACGCGCTGCTGGCCCGCGACGTCGCGCAGCTGAAGGAGCAGGACTGGCGGCGGGTGGTGCTGGACGAGGCGCAGCACATCAAGAACGCGAAGACCGGGCAGGCGCGGGCGGCCCGCAGCATCCCGGCGGAGCACCGCGTCGCGCTGACGGGCACTCCGGTCGAGAACCGGCTGGACGAACTGCGCTCGATCCTCGATTTCGCGAACTCGGGCATCCTGGGTTCGGAGGTGATGTTCCGCAAGCGTTTCGTGGTGCCGATCGAGCGGGAACAGGACGAGAGGGCGGTCGCCCGGCTCCGCGCCGTCACGTCCCCGTTCGTGCTGCGCCGCGTCAAGACCGATCCCGCCGTCATCGCCGACCTCCCGGACAAGTTCGAGATGACGGTCCGCGCCAACCTCACCGCCGAACAGGCCGCGCTGTACCGGGCGGTGGTCGACGACATGATGGCGCAGATCAAGGACAAGAAGGGCATGAAGCGCAAGGGCGCCGTCCTCGCCGCCCTGACCAAACTCAAACAGGTGTGCAACCATCCGGCGCATTTCCTGCGCGACGGGTCGGCGGTGATGCGGCGCGGACAGCACCGGTCCGGCAAGCTGGGGCTCGTCGAGGACATCCTCGACTCCGTCGTGGCGGACGGCGAGAAGGCGTTGCTGTTCACCCAGTTCCGGGAATTCGGTGATCTCGTCACCCCGTATCTCGCCGAACGTTTCGGTACCCCCGTGCCGTTTCTGCACGGGGGTGTTCCGAAGCAGAAACGCGACGACATGGTGGCCTCGTTCCAAGGAGACGACGGGCCGCCGATCATGATGCTGTCGCTGAAGGCAGGCGGAACGGGGCTGAACCTCACCGCCGCCAATCACGTCGTCCACCTCGACCGGTGGTGGAACCCGGCCGTCGAGAACCAGGCCACGGACCGGGCGTTCCGGATCGGCCAGCGGCGGGACGTGCAGGTGCGCAAGCTCGTGTGCGTCGGAACCCTGGAGGAGCGGATCGACGCGATGATCGCCACCAAACAGGAGTTGGCGGACCTCGCCGTCGGGACGGGTGAGAACTGGGTGACGGAGATGAGCACCGAACAGCTGGGCGAACTGCTGCGGCTCGGCGACGAGGCGGTGGGCGAATGACGAATCGGCGGCCCGGACCGTACTTCGGTCGGTACGGCCCGCGACGACCCGTGACGGGCGGGCTGGAGGCACGGTCCCAGCGGGGATCATTCGGCCGCACGTGGTGGGGCCGCGAATTCGTCGACATCATCGAGTTCGTCGCCGACAAGGGCCGGATGAGCCGCGGTCGGAGTTACGCGCGCAGCGGTCAGGTGATCTCGCTCGAGATCGCAGGCGGAATGGTGACGGGGGAGGTTCAGGGCAGCCAACTCCAGCCCTTCGTCGCGACCGTCTCGATCGATCGCCTCGACGAGTCGGAGATCGCCGAACTGGTCGCGGTGGTCCGCAGGCAACCGGGCAGCCTGGCGATGCTGGCGGGCGGCGGGGTTCCGGAGGCGCTCGGCCCCCTGCTGCTGCCCGCCGGGGCGTCCGCGCTGAACTACGACTGCACGTGCCCGGACGACGGGTGGCCGTGCAAGCATGCGGCGGCGGTCGCGTACCTCACCACCGAACGCATCGACGAGAACCCGCTCGAAATCCTGACGCTGCGCGGCGTCGATCTGGACATGCTGATCGAGGGCGTCGGGGGCGACTCCTCCGACGCGGACGTCGACGACTGGTTCGGGGACGAGTCCTCGTTGCCCGGACTGCCCGACGCCGACTTCCGGGCGGCGATCGACGACCTCGACCCGCTCCTGCTGCGGAAGGCGATCCGCTCGGTCAGTGAGGACGAGCGTGCGGTGGACGCCGCGATCCGGGAGCTGAAAGCGCTGTACCAGCACTTCCGCTGACCGTGCGATGATGAATGACGCGGAAGCTCGCCTCGTTCCGCGACCGGGAGCTGGTCAGTCATGGTGACGGTCTACCTGCTCGGCGAGCAGCGCGTGTCGAACCCGGAGGGCGACGGGGCAGGCACCGTCTCGTCACGGGCGATCGCGCTGCTGGCCTATCTCGTGCTGCACGCCGGTCTCGCCCAGTCCAGGACCCGTCTCGCCGGGCTGTTCTGGCCCGAGTCGAGCGAGCAGCAGGCCCGCACCAACCTGCGGCGGGAACTGCACAACCTCCGTGGTCTCCTGGGGTCGGACGGTGCGCCGACCGCGGACGGGCCGACGCTGACGTGGACGGACTCGCCGTCGTGCCGGGTGGACGTCGACACGTTCCGCAGCGAGCGGGCGGCAGCCCTCGCCGCCCTCGCCGATTCCGACACCCCGGCATTTCTCGAACACGCGGACTGCGCGATCGACACCTATCGCGGGGACCTCATGCCTGGGGCGTACGAGGACTGGGTCCTCGACCATCGGGACGTGCTGCGCCGGGAGTGCGTCGAACTCTGCGAGGCGACGGTGCGGGTGCTGCGGGAATCGGGTGAGGTGGAGACGGCGACGACGTGGGCGCGTCGGCGCATCCAACTCGACCCGCTGGCCGAGGCCGGGTACCGGACGCTCATGGAACTGCAGGCCGCATCGGGCGACCGGGCGGCGGCGATGACCACGTATCACCGGTGCGCGGCGGTGCTGGAGACCGAACTCGGGGTCGCGCCGGGCGCCGCGACCACCCGCTTGTTCGACAACCTGCTGGGCGAGAAACCCGCCGCGGCTCCCCGGCGCGAACGCGTTCGGACGGCGATGCCCGCCCTGATCGGGCGGGAGCGCGAATGCACGGAATTGCAGCGGCGGTGGCGGCAGGCCCTCGACGGCAGGCAGGGGCTGGTGCTCGTCTCCGGTGACGCGGGGGTCGGCAAGACCCGGTTGACCACCGAACTCGCGGAGATCGCTCGCGCCGACGGGGCAGTGGTGGCGACGGCGCGGTGTTTCGGACTCCCGGGCCGCGTCGCGCTCGCCCCCGTCGCCGAGTGGCTGCGCAGCCCGGAGTTTCGGTCGGCGATCGGGTCGCTGGATCCGTTGTGGAGGGTCGAGGTCGAGCGGCTGGTCCCGAGCGCCGAGTCCGCGCCGCGGCCGGCGACGTCCCGGGCGATGGTCGACGCATGGCAGAGGCACCGCTTCTTCGAGGGGACGGCGCGCGCGGTGCTGTCGCCCGGCCGGCCGGTCCTGCTCGTCCTCGACGATCTGCAGTGGTGCGACGCGGAGACGACGGCGTGGCTGGCGTTCCTGCTGTCCCTCGACACCCGTCTGCGGGTACTGGTCGCGGCGACCGCCCGCACGGACGAGGCGCAGTCCCGCCGCGACGTGAGGGACGCGTTGCGGGCCCTCCGGTCGGCGCGATTGGTCACGGACGTCGAGGTGGACCCGTTGACCGCGGACGGGACCGTCGAACTGGCGAGGTCTCTCGGTGGCCGGGTGCTGGATCCTGCGGAGGAGGCGGTGCTGTACGCCGCGACCGCGGGCTACCCGCTGTACGTCGTGGAGGCCGCCAGGATGGTGCCGGGCACGGATGCGACCGAGGGCGGCGGGGGCGCCGGCGACCTCGGCGAGGTGCTGGCCCGGCGACTCGGGCAGTGCTCGGAACCGGCCCGGGACGTCGCAGGCCTCGCCGCGGCCCTCGGCGCGGATTTCGATCTGGACCTGCTCAGCGAGGCGAGCGACCTGGACACCGATTCCCTCGTGCAGGCGGTGGACGAACTGTGGCGGCGCAGGATCGTCAGGCCGGCGGGCACCGGGTACGACTTCGTGCACGACCTGGTCCGGGAGGCCGCGTACCGCTCGGTCGGTCCGCCGCGACGCTGGCTCCTGCATCGGCGTCTGGCGCAGGGGCTCGAACTTCTGCACACCGGCCGCACCGACGACGTGGCCGCGCAACTCGCCGAGCAGTATCGGCGCGGCGGCCGCCCCGACCGTGCCCTCCACTATCTGCAGCGCGCAGCCGAGGTAGCGGCAGGCGTGTTCGCGAACGCCGACGCCCTGCGGCTCTTCCGGGACTGCCTCGACCTTCTCGAGGCGATGCCGGTGGGCCGCAACCGGGACGCTCACGAGGTGGACGTGCGGCAGGGGATGTCGGCGCCGCTGACCACCCTGTACGGATACTCCGACCCTCAGCTCGAGCGGACGCTGGACCGCACCATGGAGTTGGGGCAGCGACTCCGCAGGCCGAAGGTGGTGCTCGGTGCGCTGATCGGATTGTTCGCGGTCCACTTCGTGCAGGGGCACACCGCGCACGCCCACGGGCTCGGCGTGCGTGCCCTCGAACTGTCCGCGGCGGATCCGGAATTCGAGGGTCAGGCGCATTTCGCGGTGGCGGGCGGCGCCCTCGGTCTCGGCAGGCCGAGAGAGGCGATCGAACATTTCGACATCGCGCAGCGATCGTTCTCGGACGACTATTCGTTCATCCTCGGAACGCGGCTCGAGGTGCATTGCCACGCGTGGGAGTCGCACGCGTACTGGATGATCGGCGACGAGCAGGCGGCCGAGCAGGCGTCCGCGGATGCTCTCGAGCTGGGCAGGGCCTGCGGCCACCCGTACAGTCTCGCGGTGGCGCTGGGGTACGCGTCGGTGCTGCATCAGGTCCGGGGCGACGACACCGCGTTGCTCGCCTCGCTGACGGAGTTGCGGCAGCTGTGCGAGCGCTACCACTTCGCCTACTACAGCCAGTGGGCGCAGATCCTCGAAGGCCGGCTTGTCGGCGGCGAACCGGGAATCGCGAAGATCCGCGACGGGCTCGCCGCGTTGCGACGGCAGCGGGCGTTCGCGCGGATGCCGTACTGGCTCTCGTTGCTGGCGGAGGTCCAGATCGACGCCGGGTCGGTGGACGCCGCCCGCGCCACTCTCGATGCCGCCCTGATCGCCGCCGAGCAACACGACGACCGGTGGTGGTTGCCGCAGGTCCTGCGGCTTCGTGCGGACGTCGGACCGTTCGCGGGCGGGGTTTCGGCGCGAACGGTGCGCGAACGCCCGATTCCTACGGTGTGAATTACCAGGCACTGCCCGTTCCGGGGCCGCCGATCCGAGGAGAAGGTCATGAGCACCACCACCAGTTCGACACCGACGACGACACCGCCTTTCACGGAACTGGCCGCGTCTCTGCGCGGAGAGTTGATCACGCCCGGCGACGCCGGCTACGACGACGCGCGGGCCGTGTACAACGCCATGATCGACCGTCGTCCCGCGGCCATCGCGCGGTGCGCCAACGCCGCGGATGTCGTCGCCTGCGTGCGGTTCGCGCGGGAGCAGCACGTCGAGCTCGCGGTTCGTGGAGGCGGACACAACGCGGGAGGTCTCGGCGTGTGGGACGACGCCCTCGTGATCGATCTGTCGGGGATGCGCGGGACCACGGTCTCGCCCGCCGACCGGACCGTCCGGGTCGACGGCGGCTGCACCTGGAGCGACGTCGACCATGCCACCGTGCCGTTCGGCATGGCCACCCCGTCGGGGTTCATCGCCTCCACCGGTGTCGGCGGGCTGACGCTCGGCGGAGGGATCGGCTATCTGACGCGCCGTTTCGGTCTCACGGTGGACAATCTGCTCTCCGCCGACGTCGTGCTCGCCGACGGCACCCTGGTGACGGCGAGCGAGCGGTCGCATCCGGACCTGTTCTGGGCGCTGCGGGGCGGCGGCGGGAACTTCGGTGTGGTCACGTCGTTCCAGTTCGCGTGTCACGAGATCGGCGACCACGGAAATGTCGTCGGCGGGCCGGTGCTGTACGACCTGGAGGACACCCCCGACGTGATGCGGTGGTACCGCGAACTCCTCCCGTCGCTGCCCGAGGAACTCAACGGCTGGATCGGCCTGCTGACCATTCCGCCGGCGCCGCCGTTCCCCGAGGAACTGTGGGGCCGCAAGGCGTGCGGCATCATCTGGTGCTACACCGGCGATCCGGGCAAGGCCGACGCGGTGCTCGAACCGATCCGCGAATTCGGTAATCCACTGCTGGTAGGGGTCGGCGAAATGCCCTTCACAGCATTGCAATCGGCCTTCGACGCACTGTACCCGGCAGGATTGCAGTGGTACTGGCGCGCAGACTTCGTCCGGGAGATCTCCGACGAGGCTGTCGACATCCACCTGGAGTTCGGCCGTCGGCTGCCCACCGGCCATTCGACGATGCACATGTATCCGATCGACGGCGCGGCGACGCGGGTGGCCGAGGACGGCACGGCGTTCGCGTACCGGGACGGCGGCTGGGCGGGCGTGATCGTCGGGGTCGACCCGGATCCGGCGAACGCGGAGGTCATCACGGACTGGGCCAAGCAGTACTGGGAGGCCCTCCACCCGACGACCGCGGGCGGGGCGTACGTCAACTTCATGATGTCCGAGGGCGAGGACCGGGTGCGTGCCTCATACCTCGGCAATTACGACCGGTTGGCGCAGGTGAAGGCGAAGTACGATCCGGACAACCTCTTCCATGTGAATCAGAACATCCGTCCCGCGGCCCGGTCGGAGCAGTAGGCTGGGCGACCTCCCGACCGAGAGGATCGACCGTCATCAGTACCTCCGGAAACGACCTGCCCGCGTTCACGTACCCGGAGGTGGGTGCGAGCCGCGACGTTCCGTTCCCGGCGGGATACCACCATCTGCGTGAGCAGAAGGTGATCGGTGACGGGGCAGACGCATTCGAGGCGGCCGCCGGCCTCCTGTGTGCCTGGGGGATGCACCGCGGCGCGGGGCTCGAGGTGCGGGCCGAGGCCCCGACCGCAGTGCCCGGCTCGTCGGTCGAACTGCGCTGGGGCGTCGGTCCGTTCCGGCTGAGGTTCTCCTGCCGGGTCGTCTACGTGCTCGACGATCCGCAGCGCAAGGGCTTCGCGTACGGCACGCTGCCGGGTCATCCCGAGCGTGGCGAGGAGAGCTTCGTCGTCGAACAGCGGCCGGACGGCACCGTCGTCGCGACCGTGTCGGCGTTCTCGAAACCGGGGCGGTGGTTCACGCGGCTCGGCGGGCCCGCGGGCAGGGTCGTGCAGAAGGTGATGACGCGCAGATACCTCGAGGCGTTGGCCGCCGCGGCACGGTAGGCCCGGGCGCTCGGATCACGTATTCTCGGTGTTGGACCGGACCGGACGGGACCTTTGGAGTCCGACCGACTGATCCGATGTGTCCGACCCGTGAACAGAGCTGGAGCCGCCGGCATGATGCCCGTACATCTACGCGACAGCGTGATTCCGAAGCACGAGCAACTCCGTGCCATCCTGCTGCACAAGTGCACCAAGGAACTTCAGCCCGGCGATCTCATGACCAGCGAACGAAAACTGATGCAGGACTACGGCGTCAGTCGCATCACGGTTCGCGAGGCGATCGGGCAGCTCGTCAACGAGGGGCACCTGGTCCGGGTCCGTGGCAAGGGCACGTTCGTGGCTCATCGTCCGGTGCAGTCGAAACTCCACCTGGCCTCGTTCACGGAGGAGATGCGGGCGCAGGGCCACAAGCCGACGACGGTGGTGCTCCAGAGCGAGGAGGACGCTGCGCCCGAGGCCACCGCGAAGGCCCTGCGGATCGCACCGGACACCAGCGCCTACCACGTCAAACGGCTGCGGCTGGCCGACGGCGAACCGGTCAGCGTCGACGACGGCTGGTTCAACGCCGCACTGCTTCCCGGCCTGCTGGACCTCGACCTCACCGGGTCGATCTACCGGGCCACCGCCGACCGGTACGGCATGCCGATCGACCGGGCCGAGCAGACCGTGAGCGCCGACGGGGCGAGCCAGGAGATCGCGACCCTGCTCGGCATCAAGAAGGGCGCCCCGGTGATGTACTTCGACCGGGTGTCCTTCAGCGGCCCCACACCGGTCGAGCACACCCGCAGCTGGTACCGGTCCGATCGCTACCAACTGCAGATGGAAGTTCAGGGGGAGCGGACTCAGCGCAGCGTCTGAGTCCGGCAGCCCTGGCCCTGCTACTACTGCGCCGCCCAGGCGAACAGGACGTCGCCGGTGGTCACGTCGGACCCGATGGTGTCGGTGGACACCGAGTCCGGCGTGGAATCCATCACCACGATCGGGCAGACGGCGGAGTACCCGGTGCCGTCGATCTCGGTCGGATCGAACCGCACCACGGGGTCGCCGGCGTCGACCTCGTCGCCCTCCGCCGCGAGCAGGGTGAACCCCTCACCCTGCAACTTCACCGTGTCGATTCCCAGGTGCACCAGCACGCCACCGCCCGCCGAGCCCAGGATGACGAACGCATGCGGGTGCAGTTTGAGGATCTTGCCCGAGATCGGCGCGAGCACGTCGAGGGCGCCACGGTCGCGGGCCGGCTCGATCGCGACTCCGGAACCCACCATCTGTCCGGCGAACACGGGGTCGGGCACGTCGGCCAGGGCGAGTACCCGGCCGGGCAGCGGTGCCTGCACGGACAGGCTCACAGGATGTCCTCGATGTCCTCGGCCAGGGTGTCCGCCTCGGGGCCGACGATGACCTGGACGACGCTGCCCGCCTTCAACACCCCGTGGGCGCCTGCGGCCTTGAGCGCGGCCTCGTCGACCTTGGCGCCGTCCTTGACCTCGGTGCGCAGCCGGGTGATGCAGGCCTCGATCTCGACGATGTTGTCGGCACCGCCGAGGCCGCTGATGATTGCGTCCGCTTTGGACATCGGTTCTCCCTCGTAGTTCGTGTTTGCGCTGCAGGTGATGGTGAGGAATGAGTTAGCTGGATCACATTTGCCTGTTGACATCCTGTGCTCACCTGGTCAAACTAGCAACTGGTTATGACCGGACAGTACCCGTTGGGGGTGCTGGTCCACAATAGTTTTCCCGAAGCCGTACGACGCGCTCGCCGCCACCGGTTTCGGGACTCACCAGACGCCGATTCGGCGACCGACGCGCACAGAGAAGGCCGATATGACTGTCGTAGACAGCCCGAAAAAGGAATCAGCGGTGTTTGCCGGGTTACAGCGCCTCGGGCGCAGCCTGATGCTGCCGATCGCGGTACTTCCCGCGGCCGGCATCCTGCTGCGGCTCGGCCAGGACGACCTCCTCGGCCGGTTCGACTCGATGCACACCGCCGCGTCCGTCATCTCCGCGGCAGGCCAGGCAGTGTTCACCTGGCTGCCCCTCATCTTCGCGGTGGGCATCGCCATCGGGTGGGCCAAGAAGGCGGACGGTTCCACCGCCCTGGCCGCCGTGGTCGGATACATGGTCGTCAACGGCGTGTTCGAGGCCATGTCCCCGGTCGTCCTGGAAGGCAAGACCGACCCGAACGGCGACCAGGCGCTGATCAACTATGGTGTCCTCGCGGGCATCGTGATGGGTCTGCTGTCCGCCATTCTGTGGCAGCGGTTCTACCGCACCAAACTGCCCGACTACCTCGGATTCTTCAACGGGCGCAGGCTCGTTCCCATCCTCACCGCCGTCACCGGTCTCGTCGTCGGCGTCCTCATGGCATTCCTGTACCCGGCGTTCAACTCCGCCCTGACGTGGGTGGGCGAGACGGTCGCCGAGAACTCGGTGATCGGTGGCGGCGTCTACGGCATGGCCAACCGCCTGCTCATCCCGACCGGACTGCACCACATCCTGAACTCCACCGTGTGGTTCCTCGTCGGCGACTACCAGAACGCGAGCGGAGAACTCGTCCGCGGCGACCTCAACCGGTTCTTCGCCGGCGACCCGAGCGCCGGCATCTTCATGACCGGCTTCTTCCCGATCATGATGTTCGCGCTTCCCGCTGCGGCACTGGCGATCTGGCGCAACGCCCGGCCCTCGCAGAAGAAGGTCGTGGGCGGCATCATGCTCTCCACCGCGCTGACGGCGTTCCTCACCGGGATCACCGAGCCCCTCGAATTCGCGTTCATGTTCGTCGCCTGGCCGCTGTACCTGATCCACGCGTTCCTCACCGGCACCTCGATGGCCCTGGTCAACGCGCTCGGCATCCACGACGGATTCACGTTCTCCGCAGGCTTCTTCGACTACGTCCTCAACTTCGGCAAGGCCACCAACGCGTGGATGCTGATCCCCATCGGACTCGGGTACGCGGTGATCTATTACGTCCTGTTCAGCTTCGTCATCAAGAAATGGAACCTGCGCACTCCCGGCCGGGAGGACGACGCGGACACCAACACCGACACCGACACGGAAAAGGCAGGTCAGTGAGCATGGCTTCACGAACGGTCCTCATCGGTTCGAAGGTGGGCCTGCACGCCCGCCCCGCCGCGAAATTCACCCAGGCCGCCGCGGCCGTGCCGGTCCCGGTGCAGATCGCCGTCGGCGAGTCGGCGCCGGTGGACGCGGGCAGCATGCTCGCGGTCATGACCCTCGGCGCCGCATTCGGTACCGAGGTGACGATCACCGCGGAAGGGGAGGGCAGCGAGGAGGCCCTCGACCGCCTCGCCGACCTGCTCGCCTCCGACCTCGACGCCGCCTGATGCCGACGACCACGGAACAGGTAGTGCACGGACTCGGGGTGAGTCCGGGGCTGGTCTGCGCGCCCTGGCTCGCGTTCGGGACGCCGGTCGAGACGTCCGCCGAAGACCCTGTGGGCGAATCGGTCCCGGCGGAGATCGCCCGGGTGCGGGACGCCCTCGCGACGGTGTCCGGTGACCTCGAGGCCCGCGCCGCGCAGGTGGACGGCGTCGCGTCCGAGATCCTGCTCGTGTCGGCGGCGATGGCCCGCGACCCGGGAATCGTGTCCGCCGCCGAGGAGAACCTTCGCGGCGGCATGCCGACGGCGCACGCCGTGAGCGTCGCATTCGAGGGATATTGCGTCACACTCGAGGCACTCGGCGGGTACATGGCCGAGCGCGTCGCGGACCTGCGCGACCTCGGGCATCGTGCGGTCGCGGTGCTGTCGGGAGTGCCGATGCCCGGAATCCCCGACCCCGGATACCCGTTCGTTCTCGTTGCCCGGGACCTGTCGCCCGCGGACACCGCGATGCTCGGCGGCAGCGACGTGGTGGGCCTGCTCACTGCGGAGGGCGGGCCCACGAGTCACACCGCGATACTGGCGAAATCGCTCGGCCTGCCCGCGATCGTGAGCTGCGCCGACCTCGACCGATTGATCGAGGGGAGACCGGTGGTGCTCGACGGCACCACGGGCGAGGTCGTCGTCGATCCCGGTGAACGTCGGCAGTCGGAGGTGTCGACGCGGATCGCCGAGGCCCGGGCGCGGGTCGCGGCCACGAGTGGGCCGGGCCGCACCCGGGACGGCGCATCCGTCGGGTTGCTCGTGAATATCGGCACCGTCGACGACGCCGTGCGCGCCGCCGCCGCGGATTCGGAGGGCGTCGGACTGTTCCGCACCGAGTTCCTCTACCTCGGCAGGCAGACCGCGCCCACCCTCGACGAGCAGATCGCCACCTACACCTCCGTGCTGGAGCGTTTCGCCGGACGGAAGGTGGTGGTCCGGACACTCGATTCCGGATCCGACAAACCGCTGCCGTTCCTCGACCTGGGCACCGAGGAGAACCCGGCACTCGGTGTGCGGGGACTGCGGGTCGGCTCCGTCTTCCCGGACGTCCTGGCCACCCAACTGGAAGCGCTCGGCGTCGCGGCCTCCGCCACCGGTGCGGACCTGTGGGTGATGGCCCCGATGGTCGCCACGGCGGGAGAGGCGGAGGGATTCGCCGCACTCGCCCGGTCCCGCGGCATCGCGAAGGTCGGGGCGATGATCGAGATCCCTTCGGCGGCACTGCGCGCCCGCGATCTGCTCGAACACCTCGATTTCGTCAGTATCGGAACCAACGACCTGAGCCAGTACACGTGCGCTGCAGACCGGATGGCCGGTGGCCTTGCCGCACTGCTCGACCCGTGGCAGCCCGCGGTCCTGGACCTGATCGGCCTGGTCGGTGCGGCCGGAGCGGAGGCAGGCGCACCCGTCGGGGTGTGCGGGGAGGCCGCGTCCGATCCCGTGCTGGCGCCGGTGCTCGTCGGGCTGGGCGTCACCAGCCTGTCCATGGTGGCGCCGTCCCTGGGCGCCGTCCGGGCACGCCTGGCCGCCACCGACCTCGACCGGTGCCGGGAGATGGCTGTCGCCGCGCGCAGCGCACAGTCCCCGCAGGCCGCACGGTCGGCAGTCGCGGCTCTCGCGTCCGGGGCGCCCCGATGATCCTGCGGGGCAGGGCCGTCGTGGAGGACGGCGTCCTCGCCGACGGCGTGGTCGTCACCGACGGCGACCGAATCTCCTGGGTCGGTTCCGCGTCGCAGTACCGCGGGCAGGTGCCGCTGCCGGACCCGACTTCGTCGATACTGCTGCCGGGCCTGATCGACCTGCACTGCCACGGCGGCGCAGGCGCAGGCTTTCCGAACGCCGACGCCGACGGGGCCAGGCTGGCCGCGGACCATCACCGCGGGCACGGCACCACCGGACTGCTCGGGAGCCTGGTCTCGGCGGGGGAGCAGGACCTGCTCCGGCAGGCCGGAATCCTCGCAGACCTGGTGGAACGCGGTGACCTCCTCGGGATCCACCTGGAAGGCCCGTTCATCTCCGGTGCCCGCTGCGGTGCGCAGGATCCCGCGTCCGTGGTGCCCGGCGACCCCGGCCTGTTCGAGCGGATCTGCGACGCCGCGCGTGGCACCGTTCGGTCGATGACGCTCGCACCGGAGACCGCGCACTTCGGCGAGCTTCTCACCGCGATGCGCCGGCGCGGCGTGTTACCGAGCCTCGGCCACACCGACACCGACGCGGCGACGACGTCCGCACGGATCGCCGACGCCGCCGGCGGGCCGCTGACCGCCACACATCTGTTCAACGCGATGCCGCCGCTCCATCACCGCGCGCCGGGGCCGGTGGCCGCGTTTCTCGCCGCCGCCGGTCGCGGCGACATCGTCGTCGAACTGATCGCGGACGGAGTGCATCTCGCGCCCGAGACCGTGTCGATGGTGTTCGACGCCGTCGGACCCGACCAGATCGTCCTCGTCAGCGACGCCATGGCCGCCGCCGGTGTCTCGGACGGCGACTACCAACTCGGGCCACTGGACGTGCGCGTCTCGCACGGGGTCGCCCGGCTCGCGACCGCCGACGGATCCGTGGGAGCCATTGCAGGCGGCACCGCACGACTGCTGGACGTCGTGCGCACCACCGTTGTCGACAGCGGCGTCGGACTCGTCGACGCCGTCGCATCCGCCACCAGGACCCCGGCCCGGCTGCTCGGCCTGGAATCCGAACGCGGCACCCTGGCCCCGGGCCTCCGCGCAGATATCGTCGTGACCGATCACCAACTGCGTCCGCGTGGCGTGTTTTTCGGCGGAATGCCCGCCGGAACGGAAGGACTCGCATGGAAATCGTAATCCGGCAGACGCCGTCGGAGGTGAGCACGACGGTCGCGGACATCGTCGAGAGGTACGTCCGACGCGGTCCGGCGACACTGGGCCTCGCCACCGGGTCGTCCCCGCTCGGAAGCTACCGCGAACTCGCGCGACGGCACCGCGAGTCCGGACTGGACTTCGCGGACTCGCGGGCCTTCCTCCTCGACGAGTACGTCGGGCTGCCGAAAAGTCACGATCAGTCGTACTTCTCGGTGATCCGCTCGGAGTTCGTCGACCACGTCAACCTCGATCCCGATCGGGTGCTCAGCCCGAACGGCGAATCGCCCGACATCGCCGAGGAAGGCGCACGATACGACGCGGCCATCGCCGAGGCGGGTGGCGTCGACGTGCAGCTGCTCGGCATCGGAACCGACGGCCACATCGGGTTCAACGAGCCGGGTTCCGCACTGACCTCACGCACCCGCGTCAAGACCCTCACCGAGCAGACCCGACTCGACAACGCGCGGTTTTTCGACAGCGTGGACGACGTCCCGCACCACGTCCTCACCCAGGGGCTGGGCACCATCAGCGAGGCCCGGCACCTGGTGATGATCGCGTTCGGCAAGGGCAAGGCCGAAGCGATCGCCGCCGCCGCCGAAGGACCGCTCGCTGCGTTCTGTCCGGCGTCGGTGATGCAACTGCACCCGCACGTGACCGTCGTCATCGACGAGGCCGCGGCGAGCAAACTGCAACTCGCCGACTACTACCGGTACGCACTGGAACACAAGCCTTCCTGGCAGTTGTTCTAGATGGCACCCGTACTCGAACTGGCGGTCCAGGACGTCGCGGGCGCCCGGATCGCACGGCGCGCCGGTGCCTCGCGTGTCGAGTTGTGCACCGCACTCGGCGCGACCGGCGGGCTGACACCGAGCATCGGCATGATCGAAGCCGTTGTGGCCCAGGGGATCGCGGTACACCCGCTGATCCGGTGCCGACCCGGCGGATTCGTCTACGACGCCGACGAGATCGCGGTCATGGCCCGCGACATTCGTGCCGCGGTGGGCACGGGTGCATCCGGCGTCGTCGTCGGTGCGCTCACGCCCGGCTTGGCCGTCGACCGCGACGCGCTGGCCCGCCTGATCGACGGCATCGACCCGTACGCGGTGGAGGTGACGTTTCATCGTGCGATGGACGTCGTCGACGACAGGGCGACGGCCCTCGATGCGCTCGCGCGGTCGGGCATCATCCGGGTCCTCACCTCCGGCGGAGCGCCCCGCTGCATCGACGGCCTCGACGCCCTGTCGGCCATGGTCGCCCACGCACACGGGCGGATCCAGGTGATGGCAGGTGGCGGGATCCGCGTCGACGACATCGCCGCGGTCGCGGGGACCGGTGTCGACGCCGTACACCTGTCCGCCCGCCGCACCGTCGCCGACAGCGGTGGCCCGGGCGGTGGATCGGGCGATTACGACACCGTCGACGAAACCCTCGCCCTCGCAGCCGCTGCGGCACTGGGGATCTGAATTTTCGGCCATTGCCTGTGGTCCGGTCAGGCTGCTAGGATTCGAACAAAGTTTCGAACAAGCTCGGGGGAGGGCTGGTGGGGGATGTGGTGGCACCGGATCTGGACGAGTTGCGGGCGTTCACGGCGCGGTTGCGGTGTGTCGGGCCGTGTGGTGAGGCGGGGTTGGGGATCGAGTGGCTCGACGCGGTGGAGTCGTTGAAGTCGGTGGGGTGCGCGGTGCAGGCGGTCGTCACCGACGATGTCGCGACGAGTATCCGTGCCGACCGTAGGGCTCGGCGACTTCCGCAGTCCGAGTGGGACCGTGGTATCGCGTCGCAGATTGCGTTGGCGCGCAGGGAGTCCCCGAACCGCGGCGGTCGGCATCTGGGTTTCGCGCAGGCTCTGGTGCACGAAATGCCGCACACCCTTGCCATGTTGCAGGCCGGCCGGCTGAATGAATGGCGGGCCACGTTGTTGGTGCGGGAGACGGCGTGTTTGTCGGCGGCGGATCGCGCGGTGGTGGATCGGCGGTTGTGTTCGGACCCGGACGTTCTCGACGGGGTCGGGGACCGCGGCCTGGTCGCGAAGGCGAAGGCCCTGGCGGTGGAACTGGATGCCGCCGCGGTCGTCCGGCGGCATCGTAAGGCGGTGTCGGAGCGGCGGGTGACGACGCGGCCGGCGCCGGATTCGATGGCCTATCTCAGCGTGTTGATGCCGGTCGAGCAGGCCGTGTGTGTGCAGGCCACGCTGGGGCGCGATGCCGACAGTCTCATCGCGACCGGCGAGAGCGGTGGCCGCACCCGCAATCAGCTGATGGTGGATCTGTTGTTCGCACGCGGCACCGGAGCCGACGTGGGGTCGGGTGTTCCGGTGGCGGTGAATCTGGTGATCTCCGACGAAACACTGCTGGCGGGTGAGAGTGAGGCGGCGCAGCTGCAGGGGTTCGGGCCGGTGCCGGCGGGGATCGCGCGGCAACTGGTGGCGGACGCCCTCGAGGGGGAGACCGAGGCCACCCTGCGGTTGATCTACGCGTGTCCGTTGTCGGGGTCGTTGACGGCGATGGAATCGCAGTCGCGGACGTTCCCGAAAGGGTTGCGAAAGTTGATCGATCTCCGCGATCGGACGTGCCGGACGCCGTGGTGTGATGCGCCGATCCGCCATCATGATCACATCCTCTCGCGCCGAAACGAGGGTGCCACCACGGCACATAATGGGGCCGGGTTGTGCGCGGCGTGCAATTACGCGAAGGAGGGCGATGGCTGGACCGCGCGCCCCGTCAGGAGGCATGGCCGAACGCATCTCTTCGACCTCGGCACCCCGACGGGTCACCGCTGCCGGTCCGCGGCCCCACGCCTCCCGTCCGCGGCGCGGCGGTCAGAAGTCGAGGCGATTCTGATCGCACAATTGCGTGCGTCTTGACCCGGCGGCCATGGGATTCGTCGTAGGGTCGTGTGCATGGCCAGCTGGAATGAGTTCGCCGACGCTGCTCCGCGGATTGCCGCGATCTTCTCCCGCAGGCACGCGGCGACCAAGAACCTGTGCATGCTCGGCACGCTTCGCTCCGACGGATTTCCGCGGATCAGCCCGGTCGAGCCGAGATTTTTCGAGAATCAGTTGTGGATCGCCGGAATGCCGAACACCACGAAATTCCGTGATCTGGCACGGGATCCGCGCTTCTGCCTGCACACCGCGACCGTCGACACCGAGGTGAAGGAGGGTGACGCGAAACTGTGGGGTGTCGTAGACGACGTCCAGGACAGGGCCCTGCATCAGCGTTTCGCGCAGGCACTGTTCGACGAGACCGGGTTCGACATCCGGGGGCAGGAATTCGATCACTGCTACCGAGCCGACCTGATCGGCGGCTCGGCGGTGGAGGTCGGCGACGGCCACATGGACATCACCATCTGGAAACCGGGCGAGCCCGAGCGCGTCGTGCGAAAGCACTGACTGCTCACGCCGGCCACGGCACCACGGTCAAACGGGGCCATTCCTTCTGCCACCGGTCAGCTTTGGATTCGTACACCTCCCGCGGAGCGAGGACGGGATTCGGTCGCAGAACCATGTCGTAGAGGTCGGTGAACCCGTGTGGAGCGTAGATCTCGACGTCTCCGGTCGTGTTTCTCCGGATTCCGTAGCAGCAGGTGGTGGAGGCGAAGTGGTCGATGGCGTCCTTGCAGTCGGCGAAGGGTGTCGAGGGCGCGCCGAAGTGGTCCTCGTACCAAAGATGCACACGCGCTTCGTTTCTGACCTCGACGCGCACATCGAGGTCGCCGAACAGGGCGTCGGCTCGGCGGATGACGTCGTCTTCGGCGTCGTAGCCGAGATCGGTGTCGTCGAAGTAGAAGAGGTCGTAGTCGTTGATCCCCGACTCCGGGTCGCGGCCGTCGAGGTGGTTCCAGACCGTCTGGAATACCGCGCCTGCGGTGAGATACCAGTCCGAGAGGCCGAGGTGGGGTGCACGGTCCAGGATCGTGGTGAGGTACGGGTTGGTCTGCAGGATGCGGAGGAAGTTCAGCTCCTCGGGAGAGTGAATCTGCATGTTCCGATCATATGGTGGACATACATGGACATCCAACTATAGGATGAGCACATATTCGGAACTCCCTCATCATCGAACAAGGAACGGGTTCGCACAATGGTTCAAGAGCTATCCCACTTCGTCGGCGGCAAGCGCGTCCCCGGTGCCTCCAACAAGTTCGGCGACGTCTACGACCCCAACACCGGTGAGGTGCAGGCGCGTGTGCCTCTCGCCGACAAGGCCGAGACGGAGGCGATCATCGCGAATGCGGTGGAAGCTCAGCGTGAATGGGCGCTGTTCAATCCGCAGAAGCGGGCGCGCGTCCTGATGAAGTTCCTCCAGCTCGTGCAGGAGGAGATGGATTCGCTGGCGCGCCTCCTGTCGTCCGAGCACGGCAAGACGATCCCCGACGCGAAGGGCGACATCCAGCGCGGCCTCGAGGTCATCGAGTTCGCACTCGGCGCCCCGCACCTGCTCAAGGGCGAATACACGGAATCCGCCGGAACCGGTATCGACGTGTACTCCATGCGTCAGCCGCTCGGCGTCGTCGCCGGCATCACGCCCTTCAACTTCCCGGCCATGATCCCGCTGTGGAAGGCCGGTCCCGCGCTGGCCGCCGGCAACGCCTTCATCCTCAAGCCGTCCGAGCGCGACCCCTCGGTGCCGCTTCGCCTGGCCGAACTGTTCCTCGAGGCCGGTCTGCCCGCGGGTGTGTTCAACGTGGTCAACGGTGACAAGGAAGTGGTGGACGTCCTGCTCACCGACGACCGCGTCAAGGCTGTCGGGTTCGTCGGCTCCACCCCGATCGCGCAGTACATCTACGAGACCGCCGCGGCCCACGGCAAGCGCGCACAATGCTTCGGTGGCGCGAAGAACCACGCGATCATCATGCCCGATGCTGACCTCGACGAGGTTGCCGACGCCCTCATCGGCGCAGGTTACGGCTCCGCGGGTGAGCGGTGTATGGCCATTTCCGTCGCCGTGCCGGTGGGCGAGGAGACGGCGGATGCGCTCGTCGCGAAGCTGACCGAACGGGTCGGCAAGCTCACGATCGGCCGCAGCGACGACGAGTCCGCCGACTTCGGACCGCTGGTCAGCAAGGACGCCGTCGAGCGGGTGAACAACTACATCCAGATCGGCATCGACGAGGGCGCGGAGGCCGTGATCGACGGCCGCGGCTTCACCCTCGAGGGCCACGAGAACGGCTTCTTCGCCGGCGCGACCCTGTTCGACAAGGTCACCACCGACATGCGCGTGTACAGGGAAGAGATCTTCGGACCCGTCCTGCTGGTCGCCCGCGCGGCGGACTACGAGGAGGCGCTCCGCCTGCCCACCGAACACGAGTACGGCAACGGCGTCGCCATCTTCACCCGCGACGGCGACACGGCCCGCGACTTCACGAACCGGGTGAACGTCGGCATGGTCGGCGTCAACGTGCCGATCCCGGTGCCGATCGCGTACCACACGTTCGGCGGCTGGAAGCGTTCCGGCTTCGGCGACCTGAACCAGCACGGTCCCGACTCCTTCCGCTTCTACACCAAGACCAAGACCGTGACGCAACGTTGGCCCTCCGGCAAGAAGGAAGAGACCAACCACTTCGTCATCCCCACCATGAACTGAACGGATCTCCATGTTCACCTTGACCGATGACGAGCGGGCGATCAGTGACACGGCCCGTGATTTCGCGGCCGAGCATCTGGCGCCGCATGCGGTGGAGTGGG